>NZ_QAFW01000061.1 GCF_003057615.1 Metalysinibacillus jejuensis | reverse complement strand
TTGTGGTGCAGAAAAACCTATGAAGCTATCTGAACGTACTTACCGTTGTTCATGTGGGTATGTGGCATATCGTGACTATAATTCAGCCATCAATATCAAAAATGAAGGCATTCGCCTATTGGCATTAACATAGAAACAAAAACTCTTGGAACAAGAGGGTTAGCTCGGTCAGTTTTCGTTGGCTAGTAAAAGCAACGATAAGTCGAGAAGCCCCCACTTCAATTAGACCGCAAGGTCAATAAGTGGTGGGTAGTTCACAAAGTTTGCCAAGTGTTTGGCTAATCATATGCGGAAAGTATCGGAACTGGAAGAAGCCGAGTTTGATAGTTAGGAAGATACCGCCACCGAGTAATAATAAAATCATTGGCCAGCCCCAAATCCAGCCAGATATGTTTTCTAATGTTTTTTCGAAAGCCATCATGTTGTTGCACCTCGTTGTCTTTACGTTACGTAAATATGTATATTTATGCTTTATAGCGTAACAAAATACTAATGGCTTGTCTAGGTTTTTTATGCATTAAAGTGTTTAAATATAATAATAGGTGTAGAAGAAAAATAAAAATGTTAGACCGTGATGCATGGTCTAACATTTTATGTGTAAAGAATAATGTTTGTGTAGGTGCTGTTGATTAATACGTAAATGCTTTAGTTGCATCTGCTAATTCATGTGCTCGTTCAGAAAGATGAGCAGTAGAAGCTGCAATTTCTTCTACGGATGCTGTTTGTTCTTCTGCAGCACTTGCTACATTTTGTGCGCGTGTAAGAGAACGTTCTGCACTTGCATCAATTGCCGCAATTTGCTCGGCAATTTGTGCTAGCCCTTCATGAATACCGTGAATTTCAGAAGTAACCGTTGCTGTTTGCTCTTGTACATCATCGAAGCTTGCCACAATACGCGTAAATAAATCGCTCGCTACGTCAACTTTTGTTTTACCAACCGTTACAGAATAGTGGCTATTCGTAATATCTTGTTCAATTTGACGTGTATTCGTCATAATACTTGTAATGACTTGTTCGATTTCACCTGCTGCTTTATTAGACTCGTCTGCGAGCTTTCGTACTTCTTCAGCGACCACCGCGAAACCTTTACCCGCTTCACCCGCACGTGCTGCTTCGATAGAGGCATTTAATGCAAGCAAATTAGTTTGGTCAGCAATATCTTTAATTACTTTTGCTGCTAGTTCAATTGAATTTGTATTATCAGCTAAATCTTCCATACGTTCATTTAATGTTAACGTATGCGCCGCGATAATATCCATTTGATCTGTCACAGCTGTCACTGAACTATAGCCTTCATCAGCCATTGCTTTTGCAGTATTCATTGCATCATCTGTTACATCCACACTGTGAGAAATACCGTCCATTTTTGCTAATACTTCAGTCGATACCTCGCGCATTTGGTGTGTGCGATGCTCTTGATTTTCTAGGCTTGTCGAAATATCTTGTACGCTTTCTGCGACATTCATCGCTGCATTACTGACTTCTTCACTGCTTGCTGTTAGCTCTGCTGAAGTCGAAGCTACTGTATGTGAAGCTTGAGTAACTGTTCTCATCATAGCACTCAGTTTCTCGGCCATTTCGTTAAATGAGCGCGCTAACGATGCAAATTCATCGCGAGATCCCATTTCTAATCGCTGTGTTAAATCGCCAGTAGAGAACACATTCAGTGTGTCAATCGTACGTTGCATACGACGTCCAATATTGCGTCCTGTAATTGTTGCGATGACCATACTAATAACGATAATGATTAAAGAAATCACAACAATGGTACGCAATTGCGTAGCCGAATTTTTATGTAAGTCTTGAATCTTCGTATGTATAGCAGCGGTATTTGTTGCGGCCATTTCTTTACTAAATACGACTAACTCTTGAGAACCTTTACCTAAAATAGGTAATGCATTCTGTTCAGCTAATGTGTCATCGCCACGCTGTAAAACAGCGAGTACATCTTTTTCAATCGCTGCTTCCCAAGCGTCTAAATTTGTTACAAATGTTGTAAAACCTTCGTCAGTTTCGCCTTTTGCCTGAAGCGCTTCTACACTTTCTCGAAGTTTTTCTCGAATTTCATAATGGTTATCTAACATATCCTGCTTCTTATAAATCATATAGCCTCGAATCGCTGCATTTGCGCGCACCATTTGAAAGGCTACATCATTGTATAAATCAATGCGTGCCGTGTCTTCATCAATTGCACGTAGGGCGTCATTACTGCGCTGTAAAAAAATATAGCTAATGCCTGAAATGACAAGCATTGATATAATGACGATAGTAAATGCAATTTTTAATTTATTGCCAATTGTAATTTTCACCCGTACACTCTCCTCACTATGGTTATCTTTTTAATTATAAAGGATAATAGGCGGAAAGTGGGTAGAAAAAACGAAATACTATGTAAGATTTACAACTTTTCTAGGTGAATTAGCAGAAAAATGTTAGAAAGAGGGATAAGCGTGGAAAATAGGCAATTACTACAACTTTATTATCCGAGTGGAGCGCTCAAATATGAAGGTGAAACGAAAAAGAATGAGTTTGGGCACGATGTATACGACGGCTTTGGTAAACTTTACGATGAAGAAGGTCATCTTTTATACGAAGGTGAGTTTGTTGATCAGGCTAAACAAGGCGAGGGGAAAATGTATTTAAAAGGGCAACTTCGCTATAGCGGTCAATTTGCCCGCAATCAAAAGCATGGCCAAGGTGAGTTTTACCAAGGTGACTTTTTACGCTACCGCGGTAGCTTTGTGAATGACCAGATGGACGGCTATGGTGAGCTATTTTATGCGAATACTACTCAAATTTATTATAAAGGCGAATTCGTTCAAGGTATGCGTAAAGGAAAGGGAACGATGTATTATCCGAGCGGGCGCGTTATGTACGAAGGTGAGTTTATGTGGCAAAATCGTCAAGGTTTCGGGCGCTTGTATGAAGACGATGACGCTTCTACCTTACTGTATGAAGGGTATTATTTTGATGATGCGCGTCATGGTAAAGGTACGCTTTATGAGCATGGCGTTAAAGTAGCTGAAGGACAGTTTAAAGATAATGTTATGACAGGCGCAGGTGTATTGTTTTACCCAAGTGGAGCGATTAAATATGAAGGCGCAATTGCACAAGGTGTTGCGCATGGGCGAGGCGATTATTATACAGAAGACGGTAAAAAAATTTATAGCGGTGAATTTGTACATGGCGAACGTATGCGTATTACTAAAGAAGTAGAAGCTGAAATTGCTAAGTTGAGAACGGAACTCGCAGGTTTAATAGGGCTAGAAGATGTTAAGCGAGAAGTGAATCAGCTCATTAACTTTATTAAAATGCAAGGTGTGCGTGTGGATTTTGGCTTAGCGAGTTTTCCGATGACCTATCATTTAGTATTTACAGGGAACCCTGGAACAGGTAAGACGACAGTCGCTCGTTTAATTGGCCAGCTATACAAACATTTAGGAGTGCTATCGAGCGGTCATTTCGTAGAGACCGACCGTGCAGGTTTAGTAGCAGGATATGTTGGACAGACAGCGCTTAAAGTGCAAGATGTTGTAAAAAAAGCGACAGGTGGTGTCCTCTTTATTGACGAGGCCTATGCTTTAGTAAATGATCAAAACGATGCTTTCGGTCAAGAAGCTATTGATAGCTTGCTAAAAGCGATGGAAGATTTACGTGATGACTTAGTCATTATTGTAGCAGGCTACGAAGAGCGTATGGAAGCTTTTTTACAAGCGAATCCGGGCTTTAAATCACGCTTCAATCGCTTTATTGCTTTTCCTAACTATAATCATGAGGAGCTTTATGCTATTTTTGAACGCCTTTGTGCGCAAAATGATTATACGTATGACGAAAACTTTAAAGTGGCTTTAAAACAAGCTATTGGTAAGTTAGCAATGGAGACGACACCTAATTTTTCGAATGGTCGCTATGTGCGCAATATCTTCGAAAAGCTAGTGACGATGCAATCTAATCGTTTGGCAGATACCCAACAACTTACAAAGGAAATGGTTATGACACTCACACTCGAAGACTTAAAAGCGGCGGAAGCATTGCAATTGTTTGAGAGAACGTATTAACGGTTAAAGACATGATAAATTGGTAAGGGGTACCAATCGCTTTAGGAAGGTAGGAGAGAAGGTGAGCCAAATGAATCAACTCACAACCTATGAGGTGTCAAAATTATTACACAGTAAGCACGAAGAGTGGCGCAGTGCTAGTTATGATGATGTAAACCGCGTCAAAATGGAAATTAATCATATCGTTGAGCGCAGTTATCAAGAAGGGTTAGACGAAGAAGTAAGATCGTATATTCGGCTAAAACGTACGCTATCGCGTCAGAATTTGCAAGTGGCGGAAGATCAAGGCGCTTATTATTATCGATTTCCTCTTATCAAAGAGGGGGAGGTACAAGACACGGGATTTATGATTATTACAAAAAAGTGACATGTGAGAAAAGTCACGCGTATTTTGTGATAACACATGCTATGATAAATAGAAAAGAAGAGGTAAAACTATGCGAAAAATCCTATTAACGGCTACTTTCTTAGCATTGCCTTTATCGGCACAAGCCACCCCGAGTTTAAATTTAGCGCCCAGTACGAGCGCAACGCCGCCGAGCTATACGGCGCACGAACAAGATTTTACATTACAAGCAAATGCTACACAACAAGCTGAAATTTCGAAACATTTAGAAAAAGTAGAGGCGCGTCCAGGACGTGCAGGAGATATTAATAAAGGTATCCTACGTGCATTAAAGCTAGATGCATATAGTAGCATTGCCTTAAAAAAACCATTTATTATGCCAGCACAAGGTATATTAACTTCACCATTTGGCTATCGTGATTTGGACGGGAAAGAGTTTCATGCGGGGCAAGATATTGCCAACGCAATCGGTACGCCCATTTACGCTGCGGCAGATGGTGTCGTAATTGCGAAAGAAGAATTGCATACTTCAGCTGGTAATTATTTAGTTATTTTACATGAGCTAGATGGTGTAATGATTTCGACAAGGTACTTACATTTAGATCGCTTTATTGCGAATGTAGGTGATACAGTCAAACAAGGCGACGAAATCGCGAAAATGGGTACGACTGGTCGCTCCACAGGCCCCCATCTTCATTTTGAAGTACGCGCTGGTAAATTCTTTAGCGATTTACCACTTGAGCCTATGCGTTTTATACGATAATGAGACATACTAAAAGGCAACTTGAGAAAATCACTTCTCAGGTTGCCTTTTTAGATTAGATATCAATTGGTAAATATAAAATACCGTCTAAAATTTTAGCCATTTGCGCACGTGTTAATTGTCCACCTGGATTGAAAGTAGTAGGGCTTGTGCCATTAATGATGCCAAGCTGGTACATTAAACCGATAGCTTCTTGATTTTCGCTATGTAGTTTAACAACGTCTTCAAATGGTGAAGTACGCGGAATTTGTGTGAGGTCGATGCCGAGCATATCTAAATAACGAGCAATCATCACAGCTGCTTGTGCACGTGTAATCGCGTTACCAGGATTAAATTTTGTTAAGCCTTTCACGACATCAAAAGCATACATCGTCACAATATCATCCTTCGCCCAGTGCGTGGTAATATCGGTAAAAGGATTATCCTTAAATGGTGCTGTGTTAGGGATGGTACGATATAACATCGCAGCAAATTGTGCACGTGTAATAGGGTCACCGGGATTAAATTGGTTTTTCGTACTCGTTACAATGCCCAAACGTGCAAGGCGGTAAATCGCTGGCGCATTAGGATGATGACTAATATCTGTAAAAGAAGGATTGATAACGCCGCTATAACGCTTTAACGGTGTAACAGTTGGTTCACCTTTATGCATAACTGTGCCATCACGGATAACAGCAACGTCCATTGTCTGCGTATTACCTTCGATGGTAGTAGTGATTTCTAGTGTAATCTTCGTACTAGGATTAGTAGAGGCGAGCACAAGTGAAATGAGTGCGACATCCTCTTCAGGTAAACCTGTTTTATCAGCTGCTAAAAATTGTGCCCGATCAATATGCACAAGAGTTGTAGAAGCAAAGCGCTCAAAGCGTGGTACTTCAATTTTAGCGCCGGGAAAGTCACGGTACGTGTCTTTAAGGATGGCTACTTCACCAGTAAATACTTCAGCGTATTCATGCAAAGGGGAAGCGGCTTGTGCAGAGGGCGCGGTCATAAAAAGTGCGCCTGCTAGTAAGGATAGCCATAGTTTTTTCAATTGGATCCCTCATTTAATAAATTTTATCGAGCGTAGATGTTGTTTTATACGTTTCATTATTATCCATTGCCATGGTGTATACAGACTTAATTTCCCCCACACCTTTAGCAAAATAGCGTGTATCGACATAATCTTTACCTTTATCTTCAACGACAATGACATCATTATACGTACCAGCCGGTGTAATGACTTGTTCATCCACTTTTACAACAGTCCATTTATCAAAAGTCGCTCCTTTTTTAATAGGAGATTGCAGTACAATTTCTAAAGGTTTTACTTTTTCGAGCCATTCGATTTTAGGTACATCAGGTTTTTCAGTTTGAATGACTTCATCAACAACTAGTTCGATAGTTGTGGGAGTAATACGAAATATGCGCTGTACTTCCACGCCCCCATTGTTAACGTAATGTGCCACATAATTGTCATTTAACCATTTGGTCTGCACATCATACGTAGCAAATTCAATACCTTCGCCTTGGAAATGCGCTTTTTTCCCATCTGCTAAAAAATATTCTTTTAGCGCAAGCGTTTGGGTGTTGGCGTCTGCATCTTTATCTTTTTCTTTAGTCATGTCTTGTTCTTTTTTTGGTGTTTCTTTTTCGGTTTCAGGCGCTTTCGTTGTTTCTTCTGTTTCTTTTGTAGTCGTTTGTTCGGTCGTTGGTTTTTGTGGTTTAGCTGTCGTCTCGTCTTCAGGAGATTCAGCTGTACAAGCCGCAAGCAGAGCACTCGCGCTTAAAATAACTAACCATTTTTTCATGTTCATTCCTCCAATCTACAAATAGTATAGCAACTTTTTGCGTGTATCACACGTATAACTCAATAGGGATGATAAAATGTATTTTATTTATGTCGGTGACCAATTTTAGCGAATGTACCAAACAACGAACTTTTGCTGAAGCGGAGGTACGTGTAGACGCTTATCATGTAGCGCCAGAAGAAGCACAGCGTGAAACGCTATTTAAAGAAGTGCAAGCTTATTTCCAACAGGGGTTCAGAAGATGGAGAGTATGCTTATTGTGAAGGTCATTTGTTTATGCATTTCGACGGTGCTACCATTGACGCAAGAGCACAAGCGCCGAACTTTGTGCAGTTTACAGAAGAATAGCGGCTGTTTCAAGTCGTTGTTACTGTTGCTAGCCAAAAAATGCTAGACTAGCATATCGCCGGTCTAGCATTTTCCGCTTATTTATTAGTAGAGATAAAGGAGTTAATAGTTTAATACTTTCCGTGTGTCTTTTGCGAGCATATAAATTGAAAAAATTTCAACACCATGCCCATTCGTTAAACCTTGACCTTCAAAAAGATGAAGTGAAGGCTTTTTGTCGAGCTGATAAATAATGGATAGTGTCGGGAAGCTTTGACCATTTTTCATAATGGTTTCATTGACAGCTAATACAAGATCAGGATGTACGAGTAAATGAATAGCACGACCTGGCAGTAGCCCTTTACCTGTAATTAATAAGGTGTGGGCATTTTGATATGTAATGGTACAAGCGAATCGTTGAACTTGGAAATAACGTTGTAATAAGCGACTAATACGTTCGCAACGCAGTTCGTTTCGACTACTTTTCAAGCCTTGTTTTTGCGCATCTTGTAATTTTAAATAGTGACGCTGATTTTGTTTAATTAATTTATAGAGCTCTTCAGAGAATAGCGTCGATATTTTTTCTTCAGCTGCGTTATGGTTCGAAATAATGCGCATATAATACATATTCGTAATAATTGTATAGCGTATACTTTGTAGTTGAATCGTTTTCTTGTCGGTAAAAGTAGTACGTGTCATCTTCTCGGGAATTTGTGCCAGTACCGCTTTAATAAATTGTTCGTTATGTATAACAGTAATGGTGTCTGCGAATGTAGCTGCTTCTTCTATGTATGTCGTAATACGTTCTTTAGCACGAGGGTGAAGGGAAATTTGTGTTGGTGTAGTTTGTTCCGTATAACCACCAATGGCTTCACTAATTTTAAGTTCTTGCTGACGCAATTGACAAATCGTCGAGATGACCTCATCATGTGCATCTTTATGCCATTTTGCTTTAGGTATACCAATCATAAAAGTATGATGAGTAGGTAAATCTTCAAGTTGCTCACCACGATAAATTTGATACCCTCGGCGCGCGAAGTCATATTTCATCACATCATAACTCTTTTTTAAACGATCGGATTGCCGTGTCGCAAATAAATCGACTGCTTTCCGTGCTTTAAGTAACTGATAGTACTCACCGAAATGAGCCACACCGACGAAATGGATGAGGACCTCGGTAGTAGAGAGTACATAAATAATTTCTGCTTTTGCAGCTTCATTCTGAACACGTACGACATATTGTTCAGGTTTTACTTGTTTATTATACGCTTCATTGAAAGAAATAATATCTTGTAAAATAGGATGTAATGTCATAATAAGGTTCCCCCTTCTTTAGAATCAGTTCTTATAACCTATATTTTAAGGTAAAAAGTCATGGTATGCAATGATAGTTATCTGATAATTCTATAATATGATAAAAACCCCTACCTTAATTAGCGTAGGGGAGAAGGATTAACGATTATCAATTTTTTCGGGGTACATATCGTGATTCAGTAGGCGGTGTTCTGCCATTTTTTCGTATTTTGTACCTGGGCGACCATAGTTGCACCAAGGGTCAATAGATAAACCGCCACGTGGCGTAAATTTACCCCAAACCTCAATGTAGCGTGGGTTAATTAATTCGATAAGGTCGTTCATAATAATATTGACGCAATCCTCGTGGAAGTCCCCGTGGTTGCGGAAGCTGAATAAATAAAGCTTAAGTGATTTACTTTCCACTAACAGCTCATCTGGGATAAATGATACGTACATTGTCGCAAAGTCGGGTTGTCCCGTCATTGGGCAAAGGCTTGTAAACTCAGGGCAGTTAAACTTTACAAAAAAGTCACGTCCTGTGTGTAGGTTAGGCACGGCTTCTAAAACTTCTGGCGCGTACTCAAATAAATAGTTCGTATTTTGATTACCAAGAAGGGTAAGCCCCTCAAGATTTTCTTCTGATCTACCTGACATAATATTACCTCCGTATGAGGAGATTCTAGCTGGCCCATAAAAAAAGCCGCATCCTATGGGGGATGCGGCGTAGAAGACGTCATTCCATAGTTTTTTATAGAGGGTATCTGCTATGAACCTCTTTTTATTGTACGATTGTTATTGTACGCTGACGACTAACCAATGTCAATAGCTGCTTTTGTAACAAGTTACGCGACACTATTTAGTATAAAAAATAATGTAAACCGCTCATAAAATTAACCTACTTCCTCATAAAGCACAACAAAAAAGCACCGCGCTACTCACGCGATGCTTATTCGTTATTTTATTGTATAATAAATCTCTTTATTTAACGCATTCTCGGATTTAGCAACGACAACCGTACCAACAATATCACCACACACATTTATACTCGTACGTGCCATATCAATAATACGATCTACTGCGATAATAAGTGCAATACCTTCAATGGGTAAGCCAACTGTTGATAGCACCATTGATAACATAATTAAACCTGCGCCTGGCACACTAGCCGTACCAATAGAAGCGAGCGTCGCTGTTAAAATCACTAGTAAAAACTGCGAAGGTTTGCATACACTTGTGCAATAAAGAAGGTCGCCACACCTTGCATAATAGCTGTACCATCCATATTAATGGTTGCGCCAAGTGGTAATGTAAAGGAAGCTACCTTTTTATCTACACCTAATTGCTCCTCCGCTGTACGAATCGTAACAGGTAGGGCAGCTGCCGAACTTGCCGTCGAGAAGGCAATAGACAAAGGTGAAGTAATTTTTTTAAGAAGATAAATGGGATTTAACCCACTTACCACACGTAAAATAATCATATACACCACCACTTGCAGGGCAAGCCCAATAACTACCGTTAGCAAATACTTACTAAGCGGCAACATAATCTCATAACCTAATTGTGAGAAGGTACGTGCGGTTAAGCCAAAAATACCGAGTGGCGCAAACAGCATAACTACTGTTACTAAACGTAAAAATAAATCATTACATTCATTCACAAATAAACGAACAGTTGGTACTTTGTCACCCATAATAGTAATCGCAATGCCCACCATAATCGCAAAGAAAATAATCTGCAACATATTAGCTTCTGCCATTGCCTGAACAGGGTTAGACGGTATAATATGAATTAACACATCAATAAAAGGCATACCTTCATTGATGGCAACATCCGTTTCTTCTAGTACTGGCATTTTAAAATTACTGCCAGGGCTCATTACAAAAGCTACCCCTAGTGCTAGCGTAATTGCTAGTGCTGTTGTAATTAAGTAATACAGCATCGTTTTTGTGCCAATGCGTCCTAGCTGTCGAATGTCGTTTAATGACGATACCCCTACAACAAGCGCAAAGAACACGACTGGTACAATTAGCATCTTTAATGCTGCGATGAAAACGGTGCCTAAAAATTTAACGTCTTTCCGAAAGAAGTCTCCCATCCTCAAGGAATGTGAAGGTGCGAATAGCACCAATGAGTAGGTGGGAGATGAATTTCGGTTGGCTTTAGCCAAAGCTTATAATATAATCAGTCTTAGATGTAACAAAGGATTGATATCACAATGAAATTAGATAGTAATAATCATTCAGTATTCTTAATGCATTATCATCTTGTACTGGTTGTGAAATATCGGATACAAGTTTTTGACAATGAATTATCTGATTTTGCAAAAGAAATGTTCATTAAGATTGGAAGTAAATACAACATTTCTTTAGTGGAATGGAATC
>NZ_QAFW01000060.1 GCF_003057615.1 Metalysinibacillus jejuensis | reverse complement strand
CGCAAGCATCTTATTGTAGACAAGACGAACACAACCAAATGTTTTGGCTAATAATACTGCCTGTTCTCTGTTTGGTAGTAAACGGAATTTGAAAGCTTTGTTTTGTTTAGTCATATCAATTCACCTCGCTTTATACGGAATAATATCGTATATATTGATTGTATCGTAGAAATACCGTACAATCAAGTGAGAGGTGATAATTTTGAAAGATAATAAAGAACGTGTAGAAATTCGTATGCCTAAATCAATTATCGAAAAATTAGATAAATACCAAGAAGAAAACGGACTGTCTACAAGAACAGCAACTATTCTCGAATTATTGCGAAAAGGCTTAGAAAAATAACGTTGGCTAAAGCCAACCGAAATTCATCTCCCACCTACTCATTGGTGCTATTCGCACCTTCACATTCCTTGAGGATGGGAGACTTCTTTCGGAAAGCCGTTAAAAATGCGTGACCATACGTCCTCTGTATCTGCTAACACTACCGATACAAACTCCATCAGCTCATCTTCCTCTTCAGAGCTAATATAAGGACGTTCACTTGGCGGTGCCGTTTGTTGTGTACTATTGCCAACATTCGTAATGACATCACCAATACCACCACCGCTTAATAAAGTAAATAGCACAACAATAATGAGACCGATACCGCCAAGACCGCCACCTACTTTACCAACACTCATTCCACGACGGTCTTCAACATTAGAACTTTTACGTCTACCCTCGTATTTCATTGGTCATCTTCCTCTCTTTATCTTTCTGTTCACCATTTTTAACACATTGAAACACAGTAAAAAACCAGGAATGGCAACACTCCTGATTTCCTACTTACTTTTTCGACACTTTCGCGCGAAATGTAACTTCTTCCGTTAAAGCATCTAATTTTTCTTCTAAAATATGCGTAAACTCGTCTCGCCCTTCTTTGCCTCGACCCGTCACGTAAAAAGGCTCACCAAAAATCAAATAGCCCTTTTGACGTTTTAGCACATCTCCTACATTGCGTGCACCAATATAAGCTGCTGGTAAAATTGGCGCTTTAGTAAGCTGCGCTATCGTAATGGCTCCTTGCTTTAAATTAGCATTTTCCGCGTTGCGTGTCCCACTTGGGAAAATCCCTACAATCTTTCCTTCTTTTAATAATTGTCTAGGAATTTTTATGACACTCGGCCCGGGATTATCACGATCTACAGGGAAAGCATTTAATTGATCAATTAACCATCCTAAACCTTTTATTTCAAACAGCTGTTTTTTTGCCATAAAATGAATCTCACGCGGTAATAAGCTTAGCCCTAAATTTACAATATCTACATAGCCATTATGCGTACAAGCGATAATAAAGCCACCCTCTTTAGGAATGTGCTTCGTTCCAAACTGTTTTGCTTTAGAACCAGATAACGTTAAAATCGTATTGGCTACGCCGCCCATAAGTTTATACACGTTCTTTACCTACCTTATATTTTAATACTCTTATTGTACTGATTTGCTTGGATTCATGCAATATGACAAACTTTTCGCTACACTATTAAGTAAAGGAGCTGATTACAGTTGAATCGTTTATTTATTACAACAGCAAAACAACAAGCGTGGCAAGAAAAAATCGAACAGTACGGCGAGCAATTTCAGCAAAATGCTCAGCAAGTTGATGAGGCTGAAAGTTTCCCCTTTGCTACCATCGCTACCTTACGTGAGTTAGGCTATCCAAGTGTTACATTGCCCGTTGCGTATGGGGGCGAAGGATTTTCTGTTTACGATATGTTACTCACTCAAGAAACATTAGGTAAATATGATGCTAGTGCTGCATTAATTATGAGTTGGACGTTAGGAGTAGTAGGCGAAATTTTTGAAAACTGCATTTGGTCAGAAGAAAAGCTACACGCTTTTGCTAAAGAAATTCGTGGCGGCGCTATGGTGAATCGTGCGGCAAGTGAACAAGCGACAGGTAGCCCAACGAGAGGCGGTCAACCACAAACAACAGCAATAAAAACAGCAGAAGGTTGGTCTATTACAGGACGTAAAACATTTACTACCGGCTCTTACGCCCTTGACTATTTTATCGTGTCCGCTTGGGTGCCATCACTTCAACGTATTGGTAACTTTTTAATTCATAAAGATACACCAGGTGTAAGCATTGAAGAAAATTGGCATGTAATGGCGATGAAAGGCACTGGAAGTCATGATTTAGTATTGGAGAACGTCTGCATTGCAGAAGATGACCTCGTAGAATCTAATCACTCACGTCGCACTAAATTAAATGGTTGGAGCTTACATATTCCCACAACTTATTTAGGTATCGCACAAGCGGCGAGAGATTACGCAGTACATTTCGCTAAAACTTATCAGCCTAATAGTTTACAGACGACCATTAGCGAACTACCGAATGTACGCGCACATATCGGTGAAATGGACCTGTTACTTACGCAAGCGCGCTTTATGCTTTATGGCACAGCTATGGCTTTTGACGATACAACAAAACGTGCGGTGCTGTCGAATGAAATTAATGTAGCGAAATATACGGTGACAAATCATGCCATTACGATTGTCGACCGAGCAATGCGCTTAGTTGGCGCTAAAAGCTTACAGTTAGCAAATCCATTACAACGTTACTACAGGGATGCGCGCGCCGGTCTTCATAATCCTCCTATGGATGATATGACGATTGCACGTTTAGCGAGTGCAGCTTTACTGTAAATAAACAATGACACAGACGGTCACAACCATCTGTGTCATTTTTAGTCTAAAGAAAAAGCTTGCATTTTCATGCGTTTTTCTTTTGTTAAACCGAACTGTTCAGCTAAAAAATCGTCAACACTACTATAACGCGTATCAATGCCATCAAATACAGCTTGCAAATAATCTTCTCTCGCCTGCATTAGCGCATAAAATTGGGTCATTTCACTTTCCGTTGAAGTAATGCGCACTTTATTTGCGATTTGTTCTACCGTCGCTTGTAACAGCGCGTTCGTTTTTAAATAATCTTCAAAAATCGTCTCCCTCGGGACATCAAGCGCCAGTAAAATCATCGCACCGCCTATTCCGGTACGATCTTTCCCTATCGCGCAGTGATGAAGAAGCCCTAGTTTGTTAGGATTTTGTGCAACGGTCATTAACTGTTGGAATGAAGGGTTATCAAATGCCATTTGCGTATACAACGATTTAAACATTTCAGGCGTTACTTGTTTATAAAATTGATTGGCCTTTTTTTCTTCGTTGGGCATTTGTGCAAGCGCATTTAATTTTGCAGGTACACGTATATTTGTAATGTCTTCAAAGCTTGGATCTGGGTTTTTCATAGCTTCTTCATCATCACGGTAGTCAAAAATCGTTTTAATACCTAAGGCGCTAAATTTAGCTTTGTCAGCAGGCGTCATTTTACCAAGAGCTGCTGAGCGATAAAATAACCCTGGCTTTACTTGTCGACCATCATGAGTCCTATACCCACCCATATCACGGAAATTAGGTACCCCATCAAATTGAATTGTCATTTCATCACTTCCTTAACTCAATATTACTTTAATCATAGGCAATTTTTTAGTCTTTAGCTACTTCAAGCTCGTTATCTCATTGTTGTTTTAATAATTACTAGGCTGGTGTTATACTGTACAATACACTTATCGCTATGCGGAGGGAGTTTATTTGAAGGAAATCTTATTAATTTTAGTGCTACAACTCGTTTATGTGCCACTGCTGACCTTGCGTACTATTTTCCTAGTGAAAAATATCACATCGCTTGCTGCTATTATTGGCATTGCAGAAATGTTTATTTATGTTTTTGGTCTATCACTCGTATTTAGTGGGGATCAAAGCACACTCGCTATGGTCGTTTATGCAGTTGGATTTGGTTTAGGCATGTTTTTAGGGACACGTATTGAACAAAAACTAGCGATTGGCTATGTTTACGTAACGATTAATACACAGTCGCGCAATGCCGAAATGATTCGTATTTTACGTGACCGCGGGTTTGCCGTAACCATTTTTGTTGGTGAAGGTCGTGATAGCGCGCGTTATAAATATGAAATTTTAGCTAAACGTAATCGTGAAAAAGAATTATTTGAAATTGTAGAATCACTTGAACCACGCGCCTTTATGATTTCTTATGAGCCTAAATCATTTAAAGGTGGCTTTTTAGTCGAACGCATGAAAAAAAAGGCACAAAACCGCTAATATTAATCGCATGATAATAATTTTTCTATGCTAAAATAAACATACTATTATAGAAATTAAGCAGGTGAACAAGTTTGAACAAAGCGGCCGTTAAAAAAACGCTAATTATTACTATTGCTGTCATTGTTTTAAGTGTGG
The DNA here is from genome assembly GCF_003057615.1 of Metalysinibacillus jejuensis. Lineage (GTDB taxonomy): Bacteria > Bacillota > Bacilli > Bacillales_A > Planococcaceae > Metalysinibacillus > Metalysinibacillus jejuensis. Next base: position 6,695 of record NZ_QAFW01000060.1, on the reverse strand, counting down.
CAGCCTATTTTATTATCCCTGTCTCAGTACCTTTTATTTTAGCTGGTTGTACAGCTTTTCTATTGGAGCCTATTGTGACCTTTGCTAAACGTAAACTAAAGCTTTCTCGTCAAGCAGCCGTAGGTGTCATTTATACGATTAGTATCGCTTTCATTTCTTTTTTGTGCTACTTAACAGTAACGCAGCTTATTGCTCAAGTTATTAATATGTCGAAGCAGATGCCTATGTATATCGCTAAGCTAACAGGCATCTGGGTACAAATGCAAGGTAACTTAGCTAAATATACCGAAAATTTACCGGTAGAAGTAGCAGACTCCATCCAATCTACTATGTTAGATTTCACACGCAAGCTCGAACTATCAATCGTTAACATTTTTAACTATGAACGCATTACTGCATTTTTAGGAGAGATGCCTAGCTTTTTAGTTAGCTTACTCGTATATATGATTGCACTCTTCTTATTTATGTTGGAGTTACCTCGCTTAAAAGAGGCGTTCTTCTCTCGCTTAAAACCTGCTACAGAAGAAAAAACACGCATGATTATGAACCGACTGAAAGATGCTGTATTCGGCTTTATGAAAGCTCAGTTTTTAGTAAGTTTACTCATCGGCGGTGTGGCTTTTATCGCCTTACTAATTATCTATCCTAAATATGCTGTATCTATGGGGCTCGTCATCTGGATTATTGATGTTATACCTTTTCTCGGCTCAATTTTAGTTTTAGCACCTTGGGCCATTTTTTACTTTTTAATTGGCAATACCGCACTAGGTGTAAAACTCTTAATTTTAGCCGCAATTTTATTAATCATCCGTCGTACGGTAGAACCTAAAGTAATGGGATCACATATTGGCTTATCGCCGCTTCCGACATTGATCGCTATGTTTGTCGGCTTAAAATTGTTTGGTATTATTGGACTCCTACTTGGACCTTTATTAATCATCTTAATTATGGCATTAAAAGAAGCAGGTATTATAAAGATGCAATGGAAAATTTGAGCGAATGCTACAGCATTTGCTCTTTTTTTCAGACTTTTTTTATGTTCGTTCGTTATACATAGTAAGGAAGGAGGTTAGTTATGCCTTTACATCAATTTTCACGCATTTATGAAGCTTACTACAGCACCATTTATCGCTACCTTTTTTATCTCCTTCGTCATGAAAAAACAGCCGAAGATTTAACACAGGAAACCTTTGTACGCTTTATTAATGCCGCACTTGATTTTAAAGACGATGCACACAGAGTAGCCTGGTTAAGAAAAACGGCTCGTCACTTAGCCTATGACTATTTGCGCCGTCAAAAAATTATCAAATGGTTGCCTTTACTTACACAAGATGAGCCGACGACAACATGTTCGCTTACCTATTTAGAGAAACAACAAGATGCGTACCATTTATACGAAGCACTAAACAAGTTAAAAACTAGCGAACGTGAAGTTATTATTTTACGAAAAATCGAAGAACTTTCTATTAAAGAAAGCGCACAATTATTAGGTTGGTCAGAAAGTAAAGTGAAAAATACGCAGGCACGAGCTTTTGCAACGCTACGAAAAATCCTTGGAGGTGAAGCTTTTGAATAGCTGGCAATATTTACGTAACTTAACACCCACCACAGAACAAAAACAAAGAATGTATCCACAACCTAAACCGAAAAAATTTCCTATGGCTTTCGTTACTGTAACATTAGGGGCTGTTGCACTGCTTTTTATTATTTTAGCGCTACCTCAACAACAAACAGCAACTACAGCCACTCACATAACAGCTGCTTATGTCGTGGAAAGTTCTAGTGAACATTTTATCGCTAAACCTCATCCATTTACGCTTAATCAGCGCGCAATCTATAATAAAAACTATTTAAAAATGCTTGAATCTGCTTTAATACAACCAACAACTGAAAGTATACCTATCGCTAATAACGCGCAGCTTATCGTACGTTATAGCGATGGTACATTGCAAAAATTTTATATCCGAGGGGATTACTTAAGCAACACTACAACTGGATTGAATTATCCACTACCTCGTATGTTTATGTGGCAGCTGCCTTCTTATCAGTTTATCGGGTATGCCGCATGGGCCTTATTTTTAGTCGTACTACTATTTTGGCGTAAACAACTATCGCGTCAGCTACCAGCGAACGTCAAGTATCGCTTTTTAGCCGCAACTTTACCACAAATTATTATTTTATTATTATTAATTCCGACACTTACCTTGCTCACACTATTTCTTATAGCAACTAAGCCAACTTTACCCTTATTACCATTTATTATCATGGTAGCAGGCGTTAACCTACTTATTATTTACTTCCGTTACCGTGCTAACGAACCGAGAATTATTATAAAATTTGTCATTGGTATACAAATACTTGCCGATTGTACACTGTTAATTATTTGGAGCGTTAATAATTTAGTATTTTAGCATGATTATTTAATACAACTAGGGGTATACTATTAAGGGCATAGTAGTAGTTGGAGGACAATAAAATGAATTTACAAGAGCAACATTTAAACGAATTTATCGTACAGGCACTCGATAAAAATATGGCGATTATTTTATTTGATAAAAATCGCACGGTGCAATATGTGAGTGCTGCCTTTGCCCAAGCAGTAGGCTACTCACCAGAGGCAATGATTGGTATGAAGCATAGTGATTTATGTTTCCCTAGCTTCTCACAAAGCCCTCAATATGAACGATTTTGGCGTAACCTCTCGTCTGGTCGTAAATATGAAGATAAAATTGAACGAAGAGATGCTCGCGGCAATAGCATTTGGCTAGAGGCAAATTACATGCCGATTTTTGATGAGCGACACCGTGTTACACATGTGTTAAAAATTGCATTTGATATTACAAAACGTAATACTACAATTATGCAAGTTACGGATAATTTAAGTCATATGGCAGCAGACTTAAATAACCTTTCCCAAAATGGTATCGAAAGTAGCAGTAAACTTGCGAATGGCATCGAGCAAGTTGCTACTATCTCTCGTAATAATGCTACCATTATTTCTTCTTTAGAAAAAAGAACAAAAGATATCCAGCAAGTCGTACAAACCATTCGTGAAATTGCTGCACAAACAAATTTGCTCGCATTAAACGCTGCTATTGAGGCAGCACGCGCTGGCGAGCATGGGCGTGGCTTTAATGTCGTAGCGGATGAAGTACGCAAGCTATCTGTAAGCGTAGAAAAATCAATTATTGAAGTACGCTCTAGTGTCGATGCAATTACGAATGAAATTCAAGAAATCGCTACAGGCGTTCATGATATTGATAACACAGTCGAAACAAATTTATCGCAAATCCAAACAACCTTAAATGATTTCGAAGTTATTACTGAAGCAGCATTTTCGCTAGATAAAGAAGCAAAAAACTTCACTTCTATCATTTAATTTAAGTGAGTAGCCATACGCTACTCACTTTTTCACTTTACAATGTGGTTGATATCATTTATCATTGGGTTTATTAAAAGTTGGTCTTAGGAAACTTAGACTATTTTTTTACCCTAAAAGTTGCACGCAGGAAAATCAAATTTTTTTGCGCATTAAGTTGCATATAGGAAACTTTATAGAGAAGGTGATGTTATGGGTCATGCCATAGATGTGAATGACTTATATGTTTCATATTATGGAAAACAAGTATTAAAGAAAGTTAGCTTTACGATGGAGCAAGGACGGCTAATTGGTATTGTGGGCCCTAACGGCGCTGGTAAGTCTACATTGATGAAAGCCGTTTTAGGGCTTATCCCTAGAGACCGTGGCAACGTATTAATTGACGGGCAACCTATTAAAAATGTGCGTAGTAAAATTGCCTACGTACCGCAACGTGCTACGATTGACTGGGACTTCCCCATCACGGTGCTTGATACCGTTTTACTTGGCACGTATCCAAGCCTTGGGCTATTTAAGCGACCTAAAAAAGAGCACCGCGAATGGGCTTACCATTGTTTAGAAAAAGTTGGGATGGAGCATTTCGCTAAAAACCAAATTGGTGAGCTATCTGGTGGTCAGCAGCAACGTGTCTTCTTAGCACGAGCCCTCGCTCAAAAAGCAGATACTTTCTTTTTGGACGAACCTTTTGTTGGGATTGATGTGACAAGCGAAGCGCTCATTATTAAAATCCTAAAAGAATTACGTGATGAAGGTAAAACAGCACTCGTTGTACACCATGATTTAACAAAGGTTAAGGATTACTTTGATGACTTAATTATTGTTAACGGCGAAATCATCGGTGCAGGCGCTGTCGAAAAAGTAATGGTGCCTGAAACAATGAAGAAAGCCTTCAAAGCACAGTTTTCACTTTGGGATGCAATGGAGGTAGCACCGTCATGATGAGTTTTATTCAGGATATTCAACAATATGAGTTTTTACAAAAAGCATTATTTACTTCTGTTATTGTAGGTATTATTTGCGGTGTACTTGGTTCGTTTATTATTTTGCGTGGTATGTCACTGATGGGTGATGCTATTTCACACGCAGTACTACCTGGTGTCGCGCTATCCTATATGATGGGCATTAACTATTTTTACGGCGCTGTAACTTTTGGTTTAATGACAGCGTTTGGCATTGGTTTTATTACACAAAACAGTCGTGTTAAAAATGATACATCTATTGGTATTGTCTTTTCTGCATTTTTCGCAATTGGTATCATTTTAATTGGTAAAGCAAATACAAGTACCGATTTAACAAGTATTTTATTTGGTAATGTGCTATCTGTACGTGACTCAGATATGTGGATGACACTTGCAGTTGGTGTTGTTGTGTTAATTGCAGTTGGCTTATTTTATAAAGAGCTACTTGTGAGCACTTTTGATCCAACGCTTGCAGCAGCTTATGGGCTACCAAATAAATTAATCCATTACTTCCTTATGGTGCTCTTAACACTCGTTACTGTTGCGTCACTACAAACAGTAGGTATTATTTTAGTTGTTGCTATGTTAATCACACCAGCTGCTACTGCCTACTTATTAACCAACCGACTATCTATCATGATTACCATTTCAGCTATTCTTGGCGCATTGTCAGCCGTTACCGGGCTATACATTAGCTTTGTTTACAACTGGCCATCAGGTGCAGCCATCGTACTCGTTACGACTTCATTCTTTATCGTAGCGTTTTTATTCTCACCAAAACACGGTATTGTTTGGCGCCAATTGCGTGCGCGTAAGCATAAAACAGCATTACAATAATTTAATCAAAAGGAGATTACACATGTTTAAGAAATTTTGGCAAGTTAGTTTATTAGCACTCGTAGCCGTATTTGCACTCGCTGCATGCGGAGATAAAAAAGAGGCTACAGATTCACCTAAGAGTGAAGAATCAAAAAGTGAAAAGCTTCAGCTTATCGCAACATTTTCTATTATTAATGATTTATTAAATGAAGTGGGCGGCGACTTAGTTGAGGTACACAGCATGGTATCAATTGGTCAAGACCCACATGAATACGAGCCACTACCTGAAGATATTAAAAAAGCTACAGACTCAGACGCAATATTCTTTAATGGTTTAAACCTTGAAGGTGGCGAAAAAGGTTGGTTTACTAAACTAACAAAAAACGTTAAAAAAGAAGATGATAAAGTTTTTGAAGTAATGAAAGGCGTAGAGCCAATGTATTTAGCTTCAGAAGATGGTCAAGATGAAGAAATCAACCCTCATGCCTTCTTATCACCTGTTGTTGGTATTCAAATGGTGGAAAATGTACGCGATGCATTAGTACAAATTGACCCAGAAAATAAAGAAACTTACGAAAAAAATGCGGATACATTTTTAGCTGAGCTAACAGAGATTGATGATTTATACACAGCAAAAATTGCTGACATTGACGAAAAAAATCGAGTGCTTGTGACAAGTGAGCGCGCTTTCCAATACATGACATCTCATTACGGACTGGATGAAGGTTATATTTGGGCAATTGATACAGAAGAAAACGGTACACCTGCACAAATTAAAGCACTTGTAGAATTCGTAAAAGAGAAGAAAGTCCCTGCGTTATTTGTAGAGTCTAACGTAGACAAGCGTCCAATGGAAACTGTTTCAAAGGAAACGGGTGTTGACATTGTTGCTGAAATTTATTCGGATGAATTAGGTCGCTCTGGTACAGACGGTGAAACGTATACAAAATTCTTACGTTCTAACATCGAAAAAATCCATGATGGTCTAGGTTCTGTCTAAAAACTATTTCCACCCCATGATACAATGGTGTAAATCAGAAAATGGGGTGGATGAAATGGCGCCAAGTCGTTACGAATTAACAGATGAACAGTGGAAACAAATTGAAGGGTTCTTCCCACCGTACACAACCGGTCGTCCTTCGAAACGAAGTAACCGTGAGATGTTCAATGCGATGCTGTGGATTGCGCGTAGTGGCGCACCTTGGCGTGATCTGCCAGAACGCTATGGCTTTTGGAAAACGGCATATGCGCGCTTTTGTAAATGGCGCAATGACGGGACACTCATTTAGACACGTCCTAGTGAGTTCGAAGCACGGGCAACAAACGATCTTAAATATGGAAATTTAATTGGACACGCTAATAAAAGTAAAATACTTAATCACGTCTGTTGATTAACTAGTTTTTACCAATCAAATTCAATAAAAAAGAGAGATTCCATGTAAAATGTAAGTTACGACACCAACTTTTACGAGGAGAATCTCTCATGGCTAAGAATACCACGGTTTTTACTTTACTTCAAAACTTTATTTCACAGGACG
>NZ_QAFW01000005.1 GCF_003057615.1 Metalysinibacillus jejuensis | reverse complement strand
TAATTGAGAAGAACACGAATTGTAAGTCAAACCTTTTCCTGTTGCCTTATAAGTATCGTTCCATTTTGCGAGGAAATGATTGAATACAAAACGAGAACAACCGATTGTTTTAGCAATCAGTATTTCTTGTTCTTTGCTTGGATAGATACGAAATTTATATGCTTTATTGACCAACATGACTTTCACCTCCCTGTGTGTTATGATATACATATTATATCATAGTTGATATTCATTTTATATTATTTTGGAGGTGAAAACATGGAAAAACAATCAGTCGTATTACGATTTCCTAAAATTCTTTTAGATAGAGTGGACGCATACAAAAAGAAAAAGGGTTTTGGAACTCGTACACAAACTATTTTTCATCTATTACAGATAGCACTCGAACAGTCGGACAATCGAGATAGCAAGTAAGCTACCCCTTGTCCGAAGGCGATTCATCTCCCACCTACTCACTGGGCTACGCCCTTCACGTTCCTTGAGGTGGGAGTATTCTCGCCTATTTTTGATAAAGTACAGCTTTCTCATAAGAGGGGGCTGTACTTTTTAGTTTAGAAAAATGCTTCGTGCACGAGCACTTGTTGTTCCTTTTTAAAATGGCGGTACAGCAAGGTAGCATTGGCATATTGTTTAAGCATTGTTGTGTAGCTAATGTCTAACGTCAGCTGCTGATTAGTCGTTAAGGTGAGCGCGCAGCCTTCAGGTGAGGGATCGATGCGTTTTACCGCATGTAAGCCAACCCAACTATTGTGCGGAGAAGACGGCGATAATGTAGGGAAAAAGATGCACGGCATGCCGTATTGATGCGAAATAACAATTGGCAATTTGTGCTGATTGCTGAAAAAGTTTTTGGCGTTTTTGCGTGCCATTTCATAGGACAGCCCAAGTGTTAAGCAACTTTTACGAATTAAATAAAGGGGCTTACGTAATACGACACACTCCAAATTTTTATCAATAATTTGTGATGCTAACTTGCCTTCAACTAACGTCGGTGTAATTAACAAAGTATCAAATGAGATAAGATAATTCGATTTCATATGTGATGCCTCCTTTAGTTTGATTAAGTATAGCTAATTAAATATTCATAGGACATATTGCGAACGAAATGTCAAACGCCGTAAAATGCAAAAAACGTGCTTTAATTAACAAAATCGGCGTAAAATAGGCCATTTCGGGTAAAAAACTACTGTATACGATTCATTTACGTACAATTTAAACAATTTACGCGTTGCATGGAGCGTATGTTCGCACTTTTAACAGCGTTATGTTACAATTAACTGACAAATATGAGGGAGATGGTTGCGTTGGATTTTGATTTACAATCGTCCTACACGCCAAGTGGTGATCAACCACAAGCGATTACAGCGCTTGTGGAAGGCATCAACTTGCAAAAAAAACATCAAACTTTACTCGGCGCGACAGGTACGGGTAAAACGTTTACGGTGTCTAATGTCATTCAACAAGTAAAAAAACCTACGCTCGTGATGGCGCATAATAAGACGCTAGCCGGGCAATTATATAGTGAATTTAAAGCGTTTTTTCCAAATAATGCGGTGGAGTATTTCGTAAGCTACTACGACTATTACCAACCAGAAGCTTACGTGCCCCAAACCGACACATTTATCGAAAAAGATGCGAGCATTAACGACGAAATTGATAAGCTACGTCACTCAGCGACGTCAGCTTTATTTGAGCGCGACGACGTGATTATTGTGGCGTCTGTTTCTTGCATTTACGGCTTAGGTTCGCCAGAAGAATACCGCGAAATGGTCGTCTCGATTCGCGTCGGCATGGAAATTGAGCGCAATCAACTGCTGCGCAAGCTCGTGGATATTCAATATGAGCGCAATGATATGAATTTTACGCGCGGTACGTTTCGCGTGCGCGGCGATGTGGTCGAGATTTTTCCAGCTTCACGGGATGGGCAGTGTATTCGTGTGGAGTTTTTTGGTGACGAAATCGACCGCATTCGAGAGATTGATGCATTGACGGGTGAAGTGCTAAACGAACGTGAACACGTTGCGATTTTCCCAGCATCCCACTTCGTTACGCGCGAAGAAAAAATGAAGCTAGCCATTGCTAATATTGAGCAGGAGTTAGCCGAGCGTCTAGCAGTATTGCGTGCAGAAGATAAATTACTCGAAGCACAGCGCTTAGAGCAGCGCACAAATTACGATTTAGAAATGATGAAAGAGATGGGCTTTTGTTCAGGCATCGAAAACTATTCACGCCATTTAACATTGCGTGAAGCAGGTGCAACACCTTACACTTTACTCGATTACTTCCCAGACGACTTTTTACTCATTGTCGATGAAAGTCACGTTACGTTACCGCAAGTACGCGGCATGTATAACGGTGACCAAGCGCGTAAAAATGTGTTAGTTGATCACGGTTTTCGTCTGCCATCGGCGCTCGATAACCGCCCGTTAAAATTTGAGGAGTTTGAACAAAAAGTAGGGCAGGCTATTTATGTGTCGGCTACGCCAGGTCCTTATGAAATTGAACATACGCCTGAAATGGTAGAGCAAATCATTCGTCCGACAGGCTTATTAGATCCGCCGATTGATGTGCGACCGATTGAAGGGCAAATTGATGACTTAATTGATGAAATTAATGCGCGTGTTGCAGTGAATGAGCGGGTATTAATTACAACGTTAACGAAAAAAATGTCAGAAGATTTAACGACGTATTTAAAAGAAATGGGTATGAAAGTAGAATACTTGCATTCTGAGGTAAAAACGCTCGAGCGTATCGAAATTATACGCGAGCTGCGCCGAGGCACATATGATGTGTTAGTCGGCATTAACTTATTGCGTGAGGGGCTTGATATACCTGAAGTCTCGTTAGTGGCCATACTCGATGCAGATAAAGAAGGCTTTTTACGCTCTGAACGCTCCTTAATTCAAACGATTGGGCGGGCAGCGCGTAACGCACACGGTCAAGTTATAATGTATGCCGATAAAATGACCGACTCGATGAATAAAGCGATTTCTGAGACGATGCGTCGCCGTACAATCCAAATCGCTTACAACGAAAAGCACGGTATTACGCCAACTACGATTACTAAAAAGATACCCGATATTATACGTGCAACGCAAGTGGCAGATGGCGAAGAAAGCTATGTTGCGCGCAAAGTATATACGAAAAAAGAGCGCAAACAGTTAATTGAGCGCCTTACAAAAGAAATGAAAGAAGCTGCCTTAGCGCTCGATTATGAGCGTGCGGCCGAGCTGAGAGATACGATAGTAGAGCTACAAGCAGAAGGGTGAGAACGATTTGAAAAATACCGAAATCGTCGTACAAGGTGCAAGAGCGCACAACTTAAAAAATATCGACGTGACGATTCCTAGAGACCAGCTCGTTGTAATTACGGGCTTATCAGGCTCGGGCAAATCGTCATTAGCGTTTGACACCATTTACGCAGAAGGGCAGCGACGTTACGTAGAGTCGCTGTCTGCCTACGCACGTCAATTTTTAGGACAAATGGATAAGCCAGACGTCGATGCGATTGAAGGGCTATCGCCTGCCATTTCCATCGATCAAAAAACGACGAGTCGCAATCCGCGTTCAACCGTTGGTACCGTAACGGAAATTTACGACTACTTGCGCTTACTTTACGCGCGCGTCGGTAAGCCGTTTTGTCCTACGCACGGCGTGGAGATTGCGTCGCAAACGATCGAGCAAATGGTCGACCGCATTATGCAGTATGAAGAGCGAACGCGCCTGCAAATTTTAGCGCCCATTGTAGAAGGGCGTAAAGGTACGCATGTTAAAGTAATAGACGACTTAAAAAAACAAGGGCTCGTGCGTGTGCGCGTAGACGGTGAGCTACGCGATTTAGATGACGACATTACCCTTGATAAAAATAAAAAACATACGATTGAGGCTGTTATTGACCGCATCGTCGTTAAAGAAGGTGTAGCATCGCGCTTGAGCGATTCGCTCGAAGCGGCGCTACGCTTAGCAGACGGTCGCGTTATTGTAGACGTTATGGGCGTTGAGGAGCTATTATTTAGCGAACATCATGCCTGCACCATTTGTGGTTTTTCCATTGGTGAATTAGAGCCGCGCATGTTTTCGTTTAATAGCCCGTTTGGTGCTTGCCCGACATGTGATGGCTTAGGAATGCGACAAGAAGTGGACGAGTCGCTCATTATTCCAGACCCAACAAAAACATTGCTTGAGCACGCAATTGCGCCGTGGGAGCCGACGAGTTCGCAGTATTACCCGCAGCTGCTTGCGGCAGTATGTGCGCATTACGGCATTCCGCAAGACGTACCGGTAAGCGAGCTACCGAAAGCACAGCTTGATAAAATTTTATACGGCTCAGGCGGCGAAACAATTCGCTTCGTCTTTGAAAATGAATACGGCGATGTGCGTACGAAAGACGTGCCTTTTGAAGGTGTCATCCCTAACGTAGCGCGCCGCTTTAAAGATACGAGCTCCAACTATGTGCGCGAACAAATGGAAAAATATATGACAGAACAGCCTTGTGAAGCGTGTAAAGGGTACCGCTTAAAAAAAGAAACGCTCGCTGTAAAAATTGCGGGCTTGCATATTGGTGAGGTAACAGCTTTTTCGATTGTAGAAGCGGTCGCATTTTTTGCGAATTTACAATTGTCCGATAAAGATTACCAAATTGCGCGCTTAATTTTACGTGAAATTAACGAGCGTTTAAGCTTCCTCGTTAACGTAGGGCTCGATTATTTAACGCTTAGCCGCGCCGCAGGTACACTATCAGGCGGCGAGGCACAGCGCATTCGGTTAGCGACGCAAATTGGCTCGCGCTTAACGGGTGTACTTTATATTTTAGACGAGCCTTCTATCGGGCTTCACCAACGTGATAATGACCGCTTAATTGGCACGTTAAAAAGCATGCGTGATATCGGTAATACACTCATTGTCGTAGAGCATGACGAAGACACAATGATGGCGGCAGATTACTTAATAGATGTTGGTCCTGGTGCTGGCGTGCATGGCGGGACGATTGTTGCGGCAGGCACACCGCAAGAAGTAATGAATAACGAAGCATCGTTAACAGGGCAATATTTAAGCGGCAAAAAAGCGATACCTGTACCAAAAGAGCGTCGTAAAGGGGACGGGCGTAAATTAACGATTGTTGGTGCTAAAGCGAATAACTTAAAAAACGTTAAAGTCGATTTACCGATCGGCACGTTTATTGCAGTTACGGGTGTTTCAGGCTCAGGTAAATCAACGCTCATCAATGAAGTATTGTATAAAACGCTCGCTCAACAATTAAACGGCGCTAAAGCAAAGCCAGGTGCGCATAAAGAAATTAAAGGCATTGAGCAGCTCGAAAAAGTTATTGATATTGACCAATCTCCAATCGGACGCACACCGCGCTCTAACCCTGCGACGTATACGAGTGTGTTTGACGATGTGCGCGATGTCTTTGCCTCAACGAATGAAGCAAAAGTGCGCGGCTATCAAAAGGGACGCTTTAGCTTTAACGTCAAAGGCGGGCGCTGTGAGGCGTGTCGCGGCGATGGCATCATTAAAATCGAAATGCACTTCCTACCAGACGTATACGTACCTTGCGAGGTTTGTCATGGTAAGCGTTATAACCGTGAAACGTTAGAAGTGACGTATAAAGGCAAAAACATTTCGGATGTATTAGGTATGACTGTAGAAGATGCACTCGCCTTTTTCGAAAACATTCCTAAAATTAAACGTAAATTGCAGACGATTGTCGATGTAGGATTAGGGTATATACAATTAGGGCAACCTGCTACTACGCTATCAGGAGGTGAGGCGCAGCGCGTTAAACTAGCATCTGAGTTGCATAAGCGTTCGAACGGTAAGTCCATTTATATTTTGGATGAGCCGACGACAGGTTTACACGCAGATGATATTGCGCGTTTGCTCGGGGTATTGCAGCGCCTTGTAGATAATGGCGACACCGTGCTCGTTATTGAGCATAATTTAGATGTGATTAAAACGGCCGATTACGTCGTCGATTTAGGGCCTGAAGGTGGCGATAAAGGCGGTACGATCGTTGCGACCGGTACGCCAGAAAAAATCGCAGCAACTGAGGCATCACATACGGGACGTTACTTGCGCCAAGTGCTTACAAAAAAGTAAGTGAAACTTTTTTCCTGCAGTAACGTAAATAGTAATAGACAAATCGTGAGGAGGCTTTATAGTATGCAAACTGAAAAAGAACGTATTTTACAAATGGTATCTGAGGGTAAGTTAGCGGTGGAGGAAGCAATCACGTTATTAGAAGCACTAGAAAAAACAACGGCGGAGCAAACACCCGCTGCTGACAAACAAGCTAAACAAAGCAAAACGAAAGAAGAACCAACTTTTGAGCGCATCTTTGAAGAAGATTTAAAAACATTCCGCAAAGATATGACACAAATCGGTTCGGTGTTTATGGACTTATTTAATAAAACTGTGGATAAAGTTAAAGATATGGATATGTCGACACCGTTCCCACTCGGTGAAAAAGTGAGTTTCCAAGATGTTAAAACATTCGACGGTGACGACGTGCGTCAAGTGTATGTCGATTTACCGAACGGTAGCTTAACAATTGAGCCAGCAGAGCTGAATGACATTCGCATCGTAACGAATGTGCGCACGCCATTAGATAATGATGTGGAGACGACAAAGCAACGTTTCTTATCCAATTATGTGGTGGATACACAACAGCAATCGCTGCGTATTATTACAGACGCGAAATGGTCGCAAATCGAAGTAACGCTTTATTTACCACGTAAAAAATACGACGAATTAAAACTGCGTTTCGTTAACGGTGGTGTGAGCTTACATGATGTAGAAGCGGGCAAATTGCGCGTGAAATCATTAAACGGCGCTGTTAAAGCACATGATGTACGTTTTGCGGATGCGGAGATTAAAACGTCAAATGGTGCGATTGAGCTACGCGACGTACGCGGTAAAGAAATTGAAGCTGAAACGCTGAACGGTCGCATTTACATTGACGGCGCGGTAGAGGAAGTCGAAGCGAAGTCAATTAACGGTGCAATCGCCGTGACAACGTATGCTAAAAATGCGCGCAAAGTCGAAGCGGAAACGGTAGCAGGTACGGTGGAAGTTTACGTGCCGAGCCATGTCGCATTAAGTGGTAAATTAGCAACAAATATGGGCAAGTTAGATGTTAATTTAGCTGACGTTGACCAAGTTGCTTCACAAGATCAGCTGTTTTCTAAAACATTGCACTTTACAAAACATGTAGAGAATGCACATAAATTATTTATCGAAGGTACGTCAAAAACAGGCACGATTTTAGTGCGCTATACGACAATCGTCGATACAGAATAATAGCACGCTCTCATTACTAACGCATCACCCTCGTAAAAGAAGGTGGTGCGTTTTGCTATGCAAAAATCAATTTTGGTACTTTTAGGATGTTTTTATGGCAAAGATAGCAAAACGCTTATATACTACAATACAAACGTTGCAACAACGAAATATAATGAAATCTAATTGTAATAGCAGAGAATAGTAGGAATGATATAATACTATAAGAATTTAAAAGAACTGAAGGAGTACAGACATAATGATACAAATGAAAAATGTAACGAAGAAGTATTCAAATGGCGTCGTTGCGGTAAATGGCATTTCTGTTCATATTAAGCCCGGCGAATTTGTATATGTTGTCGGTCCGAGTGGTGCAGGGAAATCAACGTTTATTAAGTTAATGTACCGTGAAGAAAAAGCTACAACAGGTAGCGTTATTGTTAATGGTATCGATTTATCAACATTAAAAAATCGTCAAGTGCCACAATTTCGACGCAATGTTGGCGTAGTGTTCCAAGACTTTAAACTATTGCCACGTTTAACCGCTTACGAAAATATCGCGTTTGCGTTAGAAGTAACAGAGGAAGAGCCTACGAAAATTCGTAAGCGCGTAATGGAAGTGCTAGAACTCGTAGGGCTGTCGCATAAAGCGCGCATGTTCCCGCACGAATTATCAGGCGGTGAGCAGCAACGTGTATCGATTGCACGTTCGATTATTAACACGCCGCAACTCGTAATTGCCGATGAGCCAACAGGTAACCTTGACCCTGATACATCATGGGATATTATGCATTTATTTGAAAAAATCAATGCGCAAGGTACAACGATTGTCATGGCTACCCATAATAAAGAAATCGTTAACACCGCACGCCGCCGCGTTATTGCAATTGAGGGCGGTATTATTGTGCGCGACGAAGCTGGAGGTGAATACGGCTATGAAAGGTAGAACGCTAAGCCGTCACTTCCGCGAAAGCTTTAAGTCGCTCGGTCGAAACGGGTGGATGACCTTTGCCTCGATCGGCACGGTGACGGTAACCCTCATTTTAGTCGGGGTTTTTGCTTTGATTATGACCAACTTAAACAAGTTAGCCGATGATATTGAAAATGATGTCGAAATTAAAATTTTAATTGATGACTTAGCAGGTTCTAAAGAAGAAAGGGAACTGCTAGCAAAAATTAAAAAGTTGCCAGATATTACAGACGTCAAATATTCTTCGCGTGACGAAGAACTGAAAAAAGTCATAAAAGATTACGGCGATGATTTTGTTTTACATGAGCAAAGCAACCCGCTCCGTAATGCGATTTATGTCAAAGCGATCAACCCGCAAGAAACGGCAAATGTCGCAAAGAAAATTGATAAATTTGAATATACAGCGGAAGTTAACTACGGCAAAGGCAAAGTCGAAAAGTTATTTAAAGTGTTAAATACGAGCCGTAATGCAGGTCTCGTATTAATTATTGGCTTGTTGCTAACGGCTGTATTTTTAATCTTTAACACGATTCGTACGACGATTTTTGCACGTCGTGACGAAATCGAAATTATGAAATTAGTAGGAGCGACGAACAGCTTCGTACGTATTCCGTTTTTACTAGAAGGTGCATGGTTAGGTCTACTTGGCTCTGTTATTCCTGTAACCGTAGTAGCAGTACTTTACTACAATGTGCATAAGTCTATTTCACCAAATTTAAAAGGGGAGCTATTGCAATTACAAAGCTTCTCACCATTAATTTACCAAGTGTCTGCGCTATTAATTGCGCTAGGCGTAATTATTGGTATGTTCGGTAGCTTTATATCAATGCGTAAGTTTTTAAAGATTTAACAGGATAGGGGCGTTTAGCAAGTGACAAAGAAACGATGGACAAAAAGTTGGCGACTTGTGACAGCTAGTGCGGCATTACTTATCATGGCACAAGCACCGATGGCAAGTGCAGCAAACTTAAACGATTTAAAAAATGAACAGCAACAAGTCGAGCAAAAAAAGAACTCGCTTGATGCGACGATTCAAAATAAAAATAAAGCGTTGCAAGCCAATATTGAGAAGCAACGCGTTGCGGTAGAAAAAGTGCAGGCGTTAACGGTAGAAATTGCCGAAACGAACGAAAAGCTTGCGACATTAGCGAATGAAATCGTTGTAATGAATCAAGAGATTGACACATTAGCAGCGTCAATTGCAGAGCTTGAGCGTAAAATCGAAGAGCGTAACTTATTGTTAGCCGACCGTGCGCGTGCAGTTCAAGCGCGTGGCAAAGTAACGTATATTGATGTGCTGCTTAGCTCAAGTAGTTTTACAGACTTTATTGATCGCTTTACGGCCGTTAATACGCTCATCGATGCCGACCGTAAAATTATCGAAGAACAAGAAGCAGACCGTGAGCGTTTAGAAGCCGAAAAAGCAGAGATGGAACAACGTAAAGCGGCGCTTGAAGCGAAAAAAGCAGAAGCGGAAAGCGTTAAAGCAAAATTAGCCGAGCAAAAGGCAGAGCAAGACCGCCAAATTGCTTCATTAGAAGAAGCCGAAGCTAAGCTGAAAAAAGAGCGTCAACAACTCGAAGTTGCACATGATGAAGCGGTAAACTTAAGTGAAGCCTTACAAAGCAAAATTGTTGCGGAGCAAGAGCGCATCGCTGAAATTGCACGACAACAAGCGGCTCAAGCAGCGGCACAAAGTGCACCATCACCAGGTGCGAGTGCGCCGACTGCACCGCTACCTTCTACATCAGCAGGTACGTGGACACGCCCGTCATCAGGTCCTATTACTTCAGGGCATGGTTGGCGTAATATCGGTGAAGGTAATGAATACCATTACGGCTTAGATATTGGTAGCCCTTACGGCGCGCCTGTTGTTGCAGCAGCAGACGGTGTCGTTTCTCATGCGGCACCACTGAGCACGTACGGCAACTTAATTATGGTAACGCACTCGATTGAAGGGCAAATTTATACGACAGTTTACGCGCATTTAAGCGGCTTTAGCGTGTCGCAAGGACAAACGGTAACAAAAGGACAACAAATTGGTAGCATCGGTTCGACAGGGCGCTCTACAGGGCCACACTTACACTTTGAGTTGCATACAGGAACGTGGCAAGGTCAACGTGCTAACAATATTAATCCGATGTACTATATTCCTTTTTAAGCACAAACTAACAGGTGACGAAAAATGAGTTATTTTTTCGTCATCTGTTTTTTTATGCGCTTTAGTAGCAGGATCGCTATTTTTGAGCAACTTAATGTAACGTTAAAAAATTGTATGCTATGGTAATAACGATTGAAAGGGGCGCGGGCATGAACATTACAGCAATTTATAGTATCGGTAAAATGAGTTTCCCCTCACCGTGGTTAGCGTTAGTGTTGACGTTTATATTGACGGGCATTATTTTACGTAGCCAATTTTCTAAAACAGCGAGTGCACAGTATAGCGATTTTGTGCTGACCTTTATTTTAGTATGGAAGTTTAGTGTCATTTTGACCGATTTTAAGATGGTGCTTCAGCAACCGCTGACGATTTTATATTTTAATGGGGGCAAGCTAGGTGTCGTGCTCGCAAGCTTAGCGGTATTCGTGCAGGCGTATCGTAAGCGTGCGACGTTTTCTTTTGCGGCAAGTGCGTGGGCAATCGCTTTAACGCAGAGCGGCTATCAAATTATAATGGTGTTAGTAAATGATAATGCGCAGTGGATTGAGCTAACAACGCTATTTATAAGTAGCATCGCGTTACTCATGGTCGTACGTAAGCCAACGATTGCTACATTACAAGGATTTATGGGGCTTCATTTTATAATAGCGCTATTGCAGCCCGTAGCGCTCACACAGCAGCTGAGTTGGTTGTTGACCATTGTGGCAACACTTGCTGTAGTGAAATGGCAAAAGGAGTTGAAGTAATATGAAAAAAAATATCGGCATGTTGCTTATTGTCGCGTTGCTCGTCATTGCGGTAGCTACCTATACGAAGCAACAAATGGCAAAAGACCGTGAGCTAGAAATTAACGAATCTTTGCTCGGTAAAGCGATGGACCTTAATTATAAACAAACAGGTTTACGAAAAGGGGATACACCGCCTGACTTTACATTAACGACAGTCGATGGCGAAGAAGTAACGTTAAGTGATTATAAAGGCAAAAAAGTTATTTTAAATTTTTGGGCTTCTTGGTGCCCACCTTGTAAAGCGGAGATGCCACATATGCAAAAGTATTATGAGAAAAAAGCGAAAGAACAAAATTTCGAAATTTTAGCTGTTAACTTAACGAGTGAAGAAAAGGGCGACCGCCTTGTCGAAAAGTTTTTACAAAGCTACGGCATTACGTTCCCTGTACCGATGGATGAAGACGGCAGTTTAGCAAAAACGTATCAAGTCATTACGATACCTTCTACTTTTATTTTAAATACTGACGGGCAAATCGAACATTCGATTATCGGACCGATGAACGAAGATTTATTAGAAACTTATGTAGAAGGAATTAATTAAGCGGCGGCCAATGGCTCGTCGCTTTTTTTAGCGCTGCGTTTCTTTCGTAGGTAGTGCGAGACCATGCTTTTTTGGTACAATGAGATATGACAAAATTTTGTGATACGAAGGAGGCGTGCTAACACGTATGGCTTATCTCGAAATGCTGGCGACTGCGCTCGGTCGCTTTATCATTAATCCCGTTGTGTATACTACCTTGCTACTCGCTGTGCTGTTAGGGTATCGCCGTGTGAAACGCGAGCGTTCACACTTTCATATTCGCATCCAGCACGGTGCCACAGAAGTAAAAAGCGCCATTAAAGAAAGCCTCGGCTATGCGCTCATTGTATCGTTTATTACAGTCGGTGCAGGTTTAGTCGTACCTACTACGTTTTTATTATATGTGACGTTCGCCACGTTCGTACTTAGCTTAACATTCGTCGTAGCGAGCTTATCGCCTATGTATACGGTAGCGCTTGCTCTCGGTAGTATGGCGCTCGTTAACTGGCAACAATGGCCGACGTATTTAGGGGACGGCGTCATTACAGGTGCGCTCGTGCCTATCGTCTTAGTGACAGGTTTAGCACTCATCATTGAAGGTACGTTAATTCGTAAAACGTATGCACATGGCTTAACACCAGTGTTGCAAAAGACGAAGCGCGGCTTGCATGCCATCGTTTACCGTCTACGTAAAATATGGCTACTGCCTATCGCTATCGTCGTGCCGAGTGGACCGTTGCAAGCGGTATTACCTTACTGGCCGCAGTTTACGTTAGGTGCGAGTGATTTTTCGATTGTACTCGTGCCACTCGTTATCGGTACGGCAATGACATCGCGTAGACGTATGCCAACGGACGTATTTAATGGCTATGGTAAAGCGGTCGTTACGTTAGGTGTGCTATTAGTAGCGAGCGCAGTTATCGTCTATTATGTGCCGGCTATGTTTTATGTTGTTATCGGTATCGGCGTAGTGTTACGTATGGCATTAAGCATTGTCTTCGTATGGCGAGAGCGCGCGGATAGTTATGCGGTAGCGCCGAGTGCTAAAGGTATTATGATTGCAGCTGTGCTACCTGATTCGCCAGCAGAGCGCATGGGCTTACAGTTAGGGGAATGCATCGTTAAAGTGAACGGTCAACCTGTAACGAATGAAGATGAATTGTACGAAGCGCTTCAAATTAACGCAGCTTACTGTAAATTAGAAGTGATGGACTACCGACAAGAAGTACGGCAAACGCAACAAGCCATTTTTGCGGAAGATCATTATCGCATCGGGATTCTGGCGGCAGATCCACACGGACGTCGACGCTAAAAAACCTCAAGCAAGTAGTGTATGCTACTTTACTTGAGGTTTTTTTATAACATAAAGCGCACCAGCGCCATTACTACAACACCTGTAATGACTGTGAGCGATAAGCTTTTCGTTAGGAGTGCAACAGCGAGCGTTGGCACGAAGGTTAGCACTTTTGACCAATGAAACGATACGATAGGACCGCTCGTATCTAGTAAGCTTTCGAAGACGAGTGCGCTCAAAATACAAACAGGGATATAGCCGAGCCAGCGCAAGACGACATCTGGCAAAGTGAGCGCACGCACAAAAATAAAAGGAAGAATGCGCGGTAACCACGTGACGATCGCACATCCTATAATAAGCCATAACATTTCAGTAGAAATTGTCATTCAGTTAACACCCCAATCGTTGCAACGACTACCGTAGCGACTAATACTGCGACGTGCGATGCCATGATAAATGACAGCCCGTACATAAAGAGCCCCATATAAACGATAAGCTTACAGTAGTGCATTACTTTCGATTTGCCGACCGCTTGGAGTTGCAAAACGAGCAGCGCGATAAACATCGCTACTAAAGCAAAATCTAAACCCCATTTCTCGGGATGTGCAACCCATTGCCCTAAAAAAGCGCCAATTGTACAAGAGGCAATCCAAAACGTATAGGCGGTAATATTTAAGCCGTCCATCCATTTGCCATATAGCTTGCCATTTTGCATAGATTTTGTCATTGCCACACCAAATGTTTCGTCTGTTAATAGCGTGCCAAAGCCAATATTTCGTAGGACGCTATACTTCGTAAAAAACGGCGCAAGTGATAAACTCATTAATAAATGGCGTAAGTTTACGATAAAAATTGTAAGGATAATAGCCGAAGCTGGGCTCCCGGTTAAAATTAAGGCGCAAAAAATAAATTGTGCAGAGCCCGCATATACGAGTATCGATAATAAGGCGATTTCGAGTACACTTAAATGAGAGGCTACACCTACTACGCCAAAGGCTAAACCAATACTAATATAGCCAAATAAAGTAGGAAGGCAATCTTTAATGCCTTGAAGAAATGAATCATCGGATGCAGTCGTTGTCAATTATGTCAGCTCACTTTCTAGCAATAGTTAGTATTTTCAGATTATATAGAATAACCGCATGTTATGCAATGTGCGGTGCAAATTGAGAGAGAAATCAGGTGAGAGAACGATGAATGAATGGTTTACCATCGACAATGTAGAACACTTAACGGAGCAATATAAACAACTCGGTCCCTTAGTCGGCATCTTGTTTCCGATGATTGAAGCTTTCTTGCCATTTTTACCGCTCGTCGTTTTTGTCGTCGCAAATGCGAGTGCTTTTGGCTTAGGCTTTGGCTTTTTATTATCGTGGCTAGGCACAGTACTCGGTTCGTATCTTGTATTTTTACTCGTGCGCCGCTTTGGTCGCCACCCTAAAATGCAACGTATCGTCGGTGGGGAGCGTGTGCAATCGCTCATTCGCTGGGTAGATATGCGCGGCTTAAGCCCTTTATTTGTGCTGTTATGTTTACCATTTACGCCTTCTGTTATTGTCAATGTCGTAGCGGGGCTGTCAAATATTCGTAAAAAATATTATTTAATCGTGCTTGCTGCCGGAAAGTTCGTCATGATTTTTTCGATGAGCTTTATAGGGCATGATTTACGCGCATTACTGACAAGCCCGTTAAAAATGGTACTAGCGCTACTAGCGATTATCATTTTATGGGCCATCGGAAAATTTGCCGAACGTCAATTAAATAAGCGTGTAGCGCGAGATTTACAACAGACAGACTCATCCGAAAAATAAAGGATGGGTCTTTTATTATTTGCGTGTAGGGAAACGCCCACAATAACAGAGAGGTGAATGTCGGTTGGCGAGAAAAAGGTTTTGGTTATCAAATTCAGACCTTCATGATATTATTAATTTAACGAAAAGGGAATGTTTGTTCTTATTTTATGCTAGGCAAGTTTACATCTATTCAACTATCACGCTAGAGAGCTTCGGGGATAGCTCGGTTAATAAGAGACGACTTTGTCGGTAAAGAAATACACTGATAAGTACGCTTTTTTCCCAAAAATTGTCCACTTCAAATAACCCGAAAAGGTGTTAAGTGGCGAGTAGTTCAATGTATACTATTGGAAAAGGGGGAGAATATATGACCTTACATGTCATTAAAGGGCGATCGGGCTCAGGTAAAACAAAGTGGTTGCAGCAAGCTGTAACGAACGAACTGACGCGCGCGCCACTTGGGGATGAAATTTTTGTTATTGTACCTGACCAAATGTCGTATGCCACGGAGTATAACTTAACGAGCAACGAACATGTGCAAGGCTTAGTGCGTGCACAAGTACTAACGTTTAAGCGGCTAGCTTGGTATATTTTACAGCAAATTGGTGGCGTAGCGCGTGAGCAAGTATCGGGCTACGGTTATCGCATGCTAATCCGTCAACTACTGCTTACGCATAAAGAGGAGTTTTCGCTATTTCGACAAGCGGCAGGTAAGCGAGGCTTTACCGAAGAAATCGAACAGCTGCTGCAAGAGTTTAGCCGCTACGCCATTACGAGTGAAGTGATGCATACGCTCTATGCTTCGCTAACGGCAAGTGGTGCACCACACACATTGCTTAGCAAAGTGAAAGACTTAACGGTTATTGTGGAAACACTTGAACAGCGTTTAGGCACAACATATATCGATAGTGAAGGGTTTTACCCGCTATTGACCGAACATCTTGCGTCGTATGCACCGATTCGCAATGCGACCATTTATATTGACGGCTTTACCGCATTTACGGCACGCGAGTTAGCGCTCGTTACCGCATTAATGCAGCAAGCAAAAGATGTGTACATTACCTTACCATTTGAAACAATCGAGCAAGCAAATGATGACCAAGCGTTATTTCATGAAGCAGCTTATACAGCACAGCGCTTATTCGACATTGCGGCGCAACATAATATCCCAGTTGCACCTGTCATTCACTGCGAAGCGGGCGAGCGTTTTACATCACCCGCTTTAGCGCATATCGAACAGCAATTTGAGCAACATCAACCGACCTCAGCAGCAGCGCAAGACCATGTGCAAATTATCGAGGCGACGAGCCGCGTAGCTGAAGTTCATGCGATAGCGCGTGAAATTGTTAAATTGACACAACAAGGTGTGCGCTATAACGAAATTGCTATTTTATATCGTCAGGCAGCGGTTTATGATCCGCTTATTACGACGATTTTTCCGCAGTATCAAATTCCAGTGTTCACCAATACGAAAAAGCCGATGTTGCACCATCCATTAATTGAGTTTACCCGCTCGGTTTTAGAGGCGCTCGTCAATGATTGGCAGTATGAACCTATGTTTAGAGCAGTGAAAACAGATTTATTCTTTCCGTTAACGTCGCATGAAGGTATGGCACTATGGCGTGAACGTGGCGACCGTTTAGAAAACTTCTGCTTAGCTTATGGGATTTACGGCAAACGTTGGTTTGAAGATAGCCGCTGGTTTTATAAAAAGTACCGTGGGCTTGCTTTCCATACGCGTAAACAAACCGATGAAGACTTGCGTATGCAAGGCGAAATCGAAGCAGCGCGCGATATAGTGCGTACGCCACTTGCTAATTTACAGAACAAATTTGAAGAAGCTAAAACAGGGCGTGATTATGCGACAGCGCTATTTGTATTTATGGAAGAAATGCAACTATACGATAAATTAATGGTCATGCGCGATTATGAGCGTGAGCAATACCAACTGCAATTTGCAGATGAGCACGAACAAGCATGGCGCGAGTTAGTAGCGGTGTTAGACCAGTTCGTTGTGATGTTTGGTGACGAGCCGATGACGCTAGAAGAAATGGTGGCACTGCTTGATGAAGGGCTTGAAGCAGCAGAGTTTGCTCGCATTCCCCCTACGCTAGATGAAGTGCAAGTAGCTACGGTTGATTTAGCGCGATTATTAGGCATTACTGCAACATTTGTTATCGGTGTTAACGAAGGGATATACCCACAAAAGATCGAGTACGAAGGTTTATTGTCAGATAATGAGCGTGATTATATTACGGCAGCGGGCTTTGAATTAGCGCCAACGTCAACGAAGCGCTTACTGCAAGAAGATTACTTAGTATATAGCGCCTTTGTGAGCCCGAGTACCTATTTATATGTAACGTATGCGACGGCAGATGAAGAGAGTAAGGCGTTATTACCATCGCTTTATGTAAATAAGCTCGAAAAAATGCTCACGGATGTTCACGTCATGCGTGTCGCAGTAGATCCTACAGAATTAGCGACAGCAGTAGAGCCACTCAGCTATTTATACCATCCGCGCCCAGCGCTAGCGTATATGATGCGTCAATTGCAACAGCAAGCACCGCTAACAGAAGCGTGGCAAGCGTTGTATGACTACTACGTCGCGAGTGATTTATGGCGAGACGTGTTTTTACGTACTGTGCGTCCACTCGAACAAACGAATGAGGCAGAGCGCTTACAATTAAATGTTGTGGAAGGCTTGTATCAAGCAACACCTGTGATGAGCATCTCGCGCATTGAAAAATTTTATAGTTGTCCGTTTTCTTATTTTGCGACCTATGGCTTAAAGCTAGAAGAACGACCAGAATATCGCTTAGAAGCTTATACAATCGGCGATTTATTCCACGAAGTGTTAAGTTACGTAGCCAAGCATGTTGAGCAACAGCAGCTATCATGGTCAGCGCTTAGTAAAGCGGCGCTCGATGAATTAGCGACTACTGCGATGGCTCAAATGGCACCGTTATTAGTGCATAATATTTTGCGCTCGAGTGCGCGCTACCAATATATCGAAACAAAGTTGTTGCGCGTTATAAAGCGCACATTGCATGCCATTGGGGAGCAAGCGAAATACAGCGCATTTACCCCAATCGCGATTGAAGCGGCATTCGGTCCGCGCGAAAAGCTCGTATCACCAGAATTTGCATTAGCTCATAATAAAAAATTACAGTTAAAAGGGCGCATTGACCGCATCGATGCTACGACTATTGACGGCAAAAAATATTTACGCGTTATCGATTATAAGTCATCGAGTCGCGATGTAGATTTATCTGAGCTTTATCATGGTTTGTCCCTGCAAGTCATTACGTATTTAGATGTGGCGCTAAGCAATGCCGAAGTTTTATTGCAACAAGAAGGTTTACCAGCAGGTATGCTCTACATGCATATCCAAAACCCTTTATTAAAATATGCCGAAGAAGTTTCGCAAGAGCGTATCGCTAGTGACCGTCTAAGTGAATTTAAATTAAGCGGCTTTGTGACAGATGATAAAAAAGTGTTACTCGACATGGATAATACGCTCGAACAGTACGAACCTTCAAAAATTATCCCAGTCAAAATTAATAAATCCAATAAACAACTTGCATCGACATCCTATGCGATTAGCGAACAAGATTTTGACGATCTTCGCAAGTTCTCTAGGCGCAAACATCAGGAAGCGGGCAATGCTATTTGGCAAGGGGATATTCGGATTGCACCGTTTGAACATAGCACGCGTACGAGTTGCGAATATTGTGCTTATAAAGCGCTCTGTCAGTTTGATGTGACAGATGGTAAGCAACAATACCGCAAGTTACCGAAGTATAAGCGCGCCGAAGCACTGCAAGCGATAAAGGAGGATGTAGCAAATGATACCAACGAAACCGACAAGTGTTAGCTGGACGGACGAACAATGGCAAGCCATTTACACAAAGGGACAGGATACGCTCATTTCTGCGGCAGCAGGTTCGGGTAAAACCGCTGTGCTCATTGAACGTATGATTGAAAAAGTAATCCAGCAAAAAATTAACGTCGACGAATTATTAGTCGTGACGTTTACGAATGCAGCTGCAGCCGAAATGCGTCAGCGTTTAGCTAAAGCTTTAGATGAAGCACTAGCGAACGCCACAGATGAGACGCGTAACCATTTGCGCCGCCAGCAAAGCTTAGTAAATAAAGCACAAATTTCTACACTGCATTCCTTTTGCTTAACAATCGTCAAGCAGTACGCTTACGTGTTAGACATTGACCCAGGATTCCGTATTGCAACCGAAGACGAAATTGCGCTCATTAAAGATGATGCGTTAGCAGCGTTACTCGAAGCGGTATATCAAGAAGGTGACGAGGCTGTATTTCGTCTTATTGATAGCTTTACGTCTGACCGTAATGACCAAGCGATGGAAATTTTAATTGAAAAGCTCTATACGATGTCACGTGTCCATGCAGATCCAAATGTATGGCTAGCCAATATTGTGGCGCTATATGATGTGGATAATGTTACGCATATCGATGATTTACCGTTTACACCAATTATACGTGAGGCGATGTTACGCCGCGTCGAAGCGATGGAAGCTCTCTATGTAAGCTTTCGTGATAATAGCGAGTTGCCAGGTGGTCCTCATCCTTATCAAAAAGTTTTGCCAGAGACACAAGCCTTAATTAAAGAAGCGCGCAGTTTAGTAGAACAAGGCTCGTGGGAAACGCTATATCAATTTTTTAAACAGGTAGAAATTGCGAACCTGCCACGCATTACGAAAACCCATCAAGTTGAGGAAGCGTTAAAACTACGAGGTCAAGCGTTATATAAAGATATACGTGAACAATTTAAAGCGATTGCTGAGGGGTATTTTGTGCGTAGTGAAGCGCGATTACTTGAAGAAATGCGCCAAATGAAGCCTTTACTAGCAACACTTTGTACGTTGACACAGCGCTTTGGCGAAACGTTTAGCGCACTAAAACGCAAGCGTGGCGTCATTGATTTTTCGGATTTAGAACATTTTGCGCTGGCTATTTTAACGGAGCGTGTAGATGGTGTTGTACACCCATCACCAATTGCCCTTGATTATAAAAGGCAATTTCATGAGGTGCTTGTCGATGAGTACCAAGACGTAAATATTTTACAAGAAACATTATTACAGCTTGTAAAAAGCGGCCAGGAAGCAGACGGCAACCTCTTTATGGTTGGCGATATTAAACAGAGCATCGTGCGCCCATAAGGATAAAATAGTATGCACAATTAGGCTGTGCTAACAACAGAGTTATCATCAACCGACTTATCTTAGCGCAGAAATGACTAGGGGAGTGTAGCATGTCGGTAACGTCATAAGTTAGCTTAAACGGAAAGCTACGACTAAATGGCAAGATGAAAAAGAAGGTTATGAGGAAGAAGGCTAAACTGCTTGAAGAACAGTCCGAGTGGGGCAATGTTTCTCAGCTAGGTAACCGTTTGCGCCCTAGCTTTAATCGTGTAACACGTAGAGATGCTTACGTGTGTACAATTAAACGATTAACACAGCTTTTATCAAGTAAAGGATGAACGTTCCTTCCGACAAACCATCGCGCCTAACTATTTTATACTAAATGGGGATTACCTAAGTGCAATTACTGCATAAGGTAACGGAGCTTTCGTAGTAGTCTGAGATAGGGAAAGCCTATTACACGGCGAAGGAAAGCAGCTTATAACGTTGCCATTTACGAGAGATGATGCGCAAGGCATCTTACGGTTTCTTAGTAAATGTTAGCAAACGATTACTACATACGAAAAAAAATCGTTCGTTTATAAGTGGAGAGCCGTATACGCTGAGAGGTGTACGTACGGTTCGGAGAGGGGTGCGAACGCGCCTACTCTACTATGGATTTAGATTAGCTGAACCTGGCTTATTTATCGCTAAATATGAACAATTTGCGAGTGCACCAACGGATACGGGGATGCGCATTGATTTAAATGCTAACTTCCGAAGCCGTAAAGAAATTTTACAAGCTACCAACTTTATTTTTTCGCAAATTATGGGCAAGGACGTTGGCGATGTAAATTATGACGACAACGCCGCCTTACATGTAGGTGCTACGTACGATGAAATAACGGTGCCTGTAGAGCTTGCGATTATCGAGCAAGACAATGAAGATGCTGATGACACATTAACGAAACAAGATCAAGAAGCCCATTACATCGTGCAGCGCATTCAGCAATTAATGCGCGAGGAGACGATGGTGTTTGATACAAAAACGAACACGAAGCGACCGCTTACGTATCGCGATATTGTCATTATTACACGCTCTATGACGTGGTCAAATGAATTAGTTGAGGCGTTTAAACAAGCTAATATTCCATTATATGCTGAAACGCCAGGCGGTTACTTTGAATCGCTAGAAGTAATGGTCATGATGAATACGTTAAAATGTATCGACAATCCTTATCAAGATATTGCGTTAGCTTCCGTGCTACGCGCACCTTTTATTGGATTGACCGAAAATGAGCTCGCACATATTCGTCTCGCTAATAAAAAGACGTCGTATTATGATGCGTTACAAGCCTTTATTAGCCAAGAGCAGAGTGGCATTGCGCCGCAAACGGCACGTAAGTTAACGACCTTTTTTGTTAACTTTGAAAAATGGCGTCAACTCTCACGCCGAGGCTCACTTGCAGATTTAATTTGGCAAGTGTATAACGATACAAATTATTACGACATGGTCGGTGCTATGGCAAACGGCAAACAACGCCAAGCCAATTTACGAGCGCTACATGAACGCGCTTTAGCGTATGAAAAAACTTCTTTCCGTGGTTTGTTCCGCTTCTTACGCTTTGTCGACCGCATGCGTTTACGCGGGGATGATTTATCATCAGCACGTGCGATTGGTGCGCAGGAAGACGTCGTGCGTTTAATGACGATTCACTCTTCTAAAGGTTTAGAGTTCCCAGTCGTTTTTGTAGCAGCTTTAGGTAAAGGGTTTAATCAAAAAGATTTACAAAATGCGTATTTGTTTGATCAACACTACGGTTTAGCGGTCAAAGCGGTTGACCCTGAAGAACGCATTATGTTTGAGGCATTACCTTATGTCGCTTTAAGTGAAAAGAAGCGTCTTGAAATTCGTTCAGAGGAAATGCGTATTTTATATGTAGCAATGACGCGCGCCAAAGAGCGTTTGATTTTAGTAGGTTCTGTTAAAAAGTACGAACAAGCAATGGCTAAGTGGTGTGAAGCGCAACATGTTAAAACACCGCTACTGCCGACGTATTTGCGCGCTTCAGCAAAAACGTATTTAGATTGGATTGTCCCTGCTGTAGCAAGGCATCATCAGTTTACATTAGGTGAAGCGGGTGATAGGGTGGATCCTTCGATTTGGCAGATGACGTCCGTTACGATTACAGCGCGTGAACAAATTGAAAGCGAAGCGCAGGAGAAGGCATTTGATCAACAAGCATACGATGCTTACACCGAGGTATTACATGAGCGTTTCGGTTATCGTTACGCCTATGAACGTGCGACGAGAAAACGTACGAAAACATCGGTGACCGAACAAAAACGACTGCGCACATTGGCAGAACAAGAAGAAACATTTACGCCAATCTACACGAACACGCAAAGTGCTAAAGCGGAGCGCCCTAAATTTATGCAAGCGAAAACGTTAAGTGCAGGCGAGTTAGGGACAGCGGTGCATACGATTATGCAACATGTGCCGCAGCAAGGTGTGCACAGTGAAGAAGAAGCACTCACACTAATTTCTTCGTTATATCAGCGTGAGTTGCTGACAGCGACCGAAAAAGACGCCGTAGAACCTCAGTGGATTACCGCTTTCTTTGCGACGCCACTTGGCAAAACATTTATGGAGGCAAAGCGCATACTGCGTGAGCAACCGTTTACGTGGCGTGTCGTAGATAGTGATGGTGATGCTCAAATTTTACAAGGTATCGTTGATGTCATCGTAGAAGAAGCCGATGGTTCTTACAGCATTATTGATTATAAGACGGATAATGTCTCAAATGATGTTGAAGCGGAGATGAAAAAGCGCCATGCACAACAGCTTACCATTTACCGCCAAGCGCTAGAAGCTATTTTAGGTATTACGATTAGTCATGTTTACGTATATGCGGTGCGTACGCAACAAGCGATACGTATATAATAAATAGCGCTACCTGACGTTGAGGTAGCGCTATTTTTCTTAAGCAAAAGTTGCCTATGTATACGAGATTTGTTGTAGTATGAATAGTAATGATAGTTAGGAGGAAGAAACGTGGAACTTACACCAACACCTACAAAGACACGAAATAAAACGCTCGACATTTTACGTGGCTTTAGTTTACTCGGCATTATACTCGTTAACTTGCTAGCGTTTAATTTACCGCTACCTCATATTGATTTAGGCTCGTGGTTCACACTGCCAAGTGATATTAAATGGCATCAACTACTCGATATTTATGTGCAAGGTAGCTTTTATCCATTATTTGCGATGCTGTTTGGTTACGGGCTCGCGATGCAATGGCAAAAAGCACATGCTAATGATCAACCCTTTTGGTCGACAGGGCTACGCCGCATGGTAGGACTTTTTATTATTGGTTTATTACACGCCATCCTCATTTGGTGGGGTGATATTTTAATGATGTATGCGGTGTTTGGCACATTGTTATTGTTATTTTTACGCATGCCACCGTTTATTTTATTTTTACTTGCCTTCGCATGGAACGGTGTCATTCAATTATTTATGATTGTATTTTCGTCACCAGGTGTCGTTGATGATGTGTATTATGCGAACATCGTCGGCATTGGAGAGGCGTTAGCAGCTTACGGTACAGGCACATGGCTGGAAATTTTTGATCAGCGTATGATAGATTTAGCTGTTCAAAATAGTAGCGTGATGTGGTTTTTCGGCTTATTTACGATTTTCCCTTATATGTTGCTCGGTGCAGGTGCGAGTAAGCTCAAGCTAATCGAGCGTGCTAGTGAAGTAAAATGGCTGTGGATTGGCTTAGCCGTCACTACGTTCCCACTCGGTATTTATTTAAAAAACCTATCCATTTTACAGGAGCGTACGTTTTTCTTAGAGTATATTAAAACGTATGTCGGCGGCCCGTTAACGGCGATTGGCTACGCGAGTATTATCGTTTCACTTTGCTTGTTGCCAACTGTCGCTAAGTTACTAACACCATTTGCTACAGTCGGGCGCATGTCACTTTCGACATATATTGGGCAATCGGTTATTTTGTCTGTATTATTTTATGGGTTTGGTTTCGGCTTGTATGGTAAGATTAACGTACAGTCAGGGGTTGTAATTGCAGTAACCATATTTATTGTTCAAGTTGTAATTGCTGATTTATGGTTGCGTAAATTTAACCAGGGACCACTTGAAGCACTATGGCGAAAGTTTACGTACTTCAAATTACGTGTATAGAAAGTAAAAGGAAAAAGGAGCGCTATAATCATGAAAATTTTATCATTCAAAGTGAATGGAGAAGTAAAGTTTGGACCAAAAGTAAAGAAACAGGAAGCGGTTTGGGATGTCCAAGCGATTCAACAAGCGTTAAACGTACTTCCATCACTTGTCCCAACAATTATTGAAGGGATTGCACAAGGCTTTGATTTTGTAGAAAAAATGCGTAAATTAGTAGAGGCTGCTGAGCAATCAGACAACCCAGCACAATTTAAGCATGAGTTTTCAGCGATTGAATGGTTATCGCCAATTCCACGCACACCGAAAAACGTAATGTGTGTTGGACGCAACTACTATGAGCACGCACAAGAAATGGGCGGCGCTGAAGCGTTAGAAAACGTTATGTTATTTACAAAATCACCAACAGCAATTACAGCTGATGGCGCAGATGTACCTGCACATGCAGATTTAACAACACAGCTTGACTATGAAGGCGAGCTAGCGATTGTAATCGGTAAACAAGGTAAAAACATCCCGAAAAGCTTAGCGTATGATTATGTATTCGGTTATACAATCGGTAATGATATTACAGCGCGTGACTTACAAGTAAAGCACAAGCAGTTCTTCTTAGGTAAGAGTTTAGCAGGCACTTGTCCGCTTGGACCATACCTTGTAACGAAAGACGAAATTCCTAATCCACATAATTTAACAATTGTGACAAAAGTTAATGATGAAATTCGTCAAAATGGCTCAACAAAAGACATGATGCACAAAGTGGAAGACTTAGTAGCTTTCATCTCGCAACACGTTACATTAGAGCCAGGCGACGTTATTTTAACAGGTACGCCAGCGGGTGTTGGTAAAGGCATGAACCCACCAACTTTCTTACAAACAGGTGATGTTGTTAAAGTATCAATCGAAGATATTGGTACGCTTGTAAATCGTATTAAGTAATAATTAGTATCGTTTGAAACAAGGTCAGCATCATGTTAGGATAGTTTTGTACAGAAAAAAATGAGGTGGGAAAACTATGGGCTTTTTAACAGACACAACGCACTTGCATATTACAACATGGGTAATCGGCGTTGTATTATTCATTGTTGCGGCAATGGGTGCTAAACCAAACAAAGGCTTACACATGGCACTGCGTTTATTTTACATTTTAATTATCATTTCAGGTGCGGCATTATTCTTTAAACACCAATCGATTGATAATATGATGTATGGTATTAAATTCTTAATGGGTCTACTAACAATCGGTATGATGGAAATGACATTAGTGAAGAAGACAAAAGGACAGCCGTATAACATCTTTATGATTTTATTTGCGGTATTCTTATTCATCACATTATTCCTAGGCTTTAAATTACCAGTAGGCATGCATTTCTTAGCATAAAAATAAATCGCGTCAGCTTAGGCTGGCGCGATTTTTTTGTCACGACTTTGTCAAATCTAAATTTGTGCTAAATTACATAAAAGATAGCGGTCGCCTAGGGTTATTTGATAAACTTACTGATGTATGATGTGAAGGAGAGGAAGTACGTTGAATATAAAAAAATGGTTGAGTACCGCAGTAGCGAGTATGCTGCTTGCCACAGCAATACAATTACCAGCTTCAGCACAAGAGAAGCGCACAATTCAAGATGAAAGCATTTACGATGTGCTCGTAGACCGTTATTTTAATAAGACGAGTAAAAACGATTACGAGACGGACCCAGATGACCCGTCAAGCTTTGCTGGTGGTGACTTTGGTGGATTACAAGAAAAGTTTAACTATATTTATGATATGGGCTATACGATCATTTCATTAGGTACCATTTTCTCTACTGATAAATATGATGGCTCATTACCAACAAGCCACACTACATTAGAGCGTCGCTTCGGCACAGAAGAAGAGCTAGACGAACTAATTAAAACGTATAAAAAATACGATATTCGTATGATGGCTGACTTCCCACTGGGGCAAGCAAGCATTAATCATGAGTGGGCAAATGACCCGAAATGGATTGCTTCAACTGAAGGCAATATGGTGAAGTGGGATTTAACGAATAAAGCATTGCAACAAAAGATGATTGAGGCAGCGACGACATTCGTTAAAGCACATGATATCGCAGGGCTTCGCATTACTTATTTAGAAGATGCGCCGCAAGATTTTTTAAATGACTTAATTGCTGCTGTTAAAGCAGAAGGCGATTATTACGTAATAGCTAAGGGCGAAAGCGATGCTGATTTTGATACGACGTATAGCGAAGAAACGAATCAAATTTTCCGTGAAGCGTTTAAAAATGTTAACGGCGATACATCGACAATTCCGGCAATCGTCAATAGCGATAAACCGATGCAATTAATGGTTGATGAGCTAGATACGAGCCGCTTCACGCACGATATTGCAGGTGAAGGAATGTTTGCACCAACACGTATGCGCATGGTGTTAGGTACATTATTTACATTACCAGGTACGCCTGTCGTGCAGTACGGAACGGAAATTGCTATTAACGGTGAACAAGCACCTGATACACATCAAGTAATGAACTTTAGTGTAGATAAAGAGCTACAAGGTAACTTGCGCAATGTGATGCAACTACGCAATGATTCGCCAACATTACGTAACGGTGATTTTAATGTCATTGAAAATGATAATGGGTTACTCGTTTATACACGTACGAGTGACGACGAACAATGGGTAATTTTTGTTAACAACACGGATAAAACAAAAAGTGTAACGTTAACAGAAGAGCAACTAGGAGCTAATAAAGAGTTGCGTGGTATGTTTGACCGCGATATCGTACGTGAACAAAACGGGGAGTATGTGCTCGTGCTGAATCGTGAAATTGTCGAAATTTATCAAGTGATTGAAAACCAAGGGCTAAATAAATCCTATATGGTCGCTTTAGCGCTCGTTTATATTTTATTTGCGGCATTTATTATTATTGTCGTAAAACGCGCACGCCAAGGGAAAAAACGCAATGCGTAATGGACAAGTACGCAGCGACATTCACCCAGGAAGTAAAGTAGCCATTGTACTCAAAAAAGACCAACGCACAGGTAAACTGACAGAAGGCATCGTTCAAGATATTTTGACGAATAGCGCTCGCCATCCACATGGTATTAAAGTGCGCTTAACAGATGGTCAAGTCGGTCGTGTGCAACAAATTATAACGTAAAAAAATCGAGCGGTAGCGAGTGCTACTGCTCGATTTTTATAATTTTAAGCGCTCTTGTAACACGCGTGCGATACCGTCTTCGTTATTAGAAGCTGTAATCTCATTGGCGATGTTTTTTAGCTGATCAATGCCGTTGCCCATAGCAACACCAACGCCCGCAAAGTCAATCATTTCAAGGTCATTATCCTCATCGCCAAAAGCAATAATGCGCTCGCGTGGAATATTGAGATGCTTCGCTACTAAAGCGATACCTACAGCTTTATGTAAGCCGTTACGCACAATTTCAATGATATGGAAGGGGGCGCCCCATCTTCTATGGTCAATGAGTTCTGCATGGACATCCGCCAAATGGCTACGAATCGTAGCAACATCTTGTTCCTCAGCTTGAATGAGTAGGGTTGTGGGGTTATCTGGTAAGTAAACGGTTAAGTCACCACGTGTGATTCGCGGTTCACCCATCGTAAAAATTTCAAGCGACTTCTCATTATCTGCATGTAAGTACACATCATCTTTAATTTCAGCGATAATATTTTCGTATTGAAAGTGGTTTATAGAGTCAACAACATCACGAACGACATGTAAGTCAATCGGTGTATGTTGCTCCTTAAAACGTTGGTTGCGAGGATTGTGTACGAAAGCACCATTAAAGTTAACGATTGGTGTCTTTAAACCGAGTGCTTGATAATATGGAATACTTGCGCGGTACGGACGCCCTGTCGCAATCATGACGTAGTGGCCAGCCGCTTGAGCGCGCAATAAAATATCTTTTGTTTTAGGCGAGATGGTCTGCTGATCGGTAAGCAAGGTACCATCTAAATCTAAGACGATTAAATGCGGTTGAAAAAT
Source organism: Metalysinibacillus jejuensis (assembly GCF_003057615.1). Classification (GTDB taxonomy): domain Bacteria; phylum Bacillota; class Bacilli; order Bacillales_A; family Planococcaceae; genus Metalysinibacillus; species Metalysinibacillus jejuensis. Next base: position 65,376 of record NZ_QAFW01000005.1, on the reverse strand, counting down.
CATAAAAATGTCCCTCACTTTCTGTTAGCATCGTAACGTTACATCAAAGATTTGGCAAGCATTAAAGGCTTCTGTTATGATTACAGAAGATAGGAGTGAAGCAAATGGATGCAGATATGAAAGAAAGTATTTTAGGTGTACTCGAAAATGTAATCGACCCTGAGCTTGGTATTGATATTGTCAATCTTGGCTTAGTCTACGATGTTAACTTAGATGAAGAAGGTACCGCGGTAGTTACGATGACGTTAACTTCAATGGGTTGCCCAATGGCGCCTGTTATTGTTGATCAAGTGCAAACGGCATTAAGTGAATTACCAGAAGTGAAAAAGACAGAGGTTGACATTGTTTGGAGTCCACCTTGGTCAAAAGATATGATGTCACGCTATGCAAAAATCGCATTAGGTGTACGTTAATACAAAAAGGTGTAGCCCACTCGGCTGCACCTTTTTTCTATGCGTATTTATTGGGTGCGCGAAGTAGATTACAACTTGGTCACCCGTCCTTTCTATTGTAACGCTAGCATTAATCGATGCGACAGACGGCAATGGGGCAGTTTTCGCAATCGATAGCGTGCTTTAATTGTTCAAGCTCATGCACTGTAATATATCCCTTATCAAATGAAATAATATGATGTTTTTTTAAGTCATTTAGCATGCGATTAATCATTTCGCGGCTCGTACCGCAAAGATTAGCAAGCTCTGTGTTAGTTAAGGCTAAATCAATAAAAATACTACCGCATGGTTGCGGCTGACCATATGTATTTGCTAAGCGGATTAACGTAGAAAATAGCGCGCCCTTTTTACCGTGTAACACGAGGTCGCGTAATAAGCTTTGATGTTTTAAGTTTTCGAGTTGCAACCACTGCATATATTCAATCATAGCGTCGGGTTGTTGTTGCATGCGTAGCTCCATTACTGTTTTAGGAAGCACATACAATTCGACGGTGGTTAAGGCTGTAGCTGAAAATGGCGAGGTACTCGTTTGTGCAAATAAGGTAATATCACCAATTAAGCCCGCTTCGCTACAAATGCGCACAGTGAGTTCTTTGCCACCTAATGTTTGTTGGGTTAGTTGTACATGCCCTTTATGAATATAAGCAATGTGATGAGCGAGTTCATCATCTAATGGAATGCGCGTGCCTTTTTGTAAAGCAAGCAGACGTCCTTCCGTATAAAAAATATGTTGAATTTGTTGTTGAATGGCTACTGTCATGCTGTCACCTACTTTCGCTACTAATAGTTCCATCGTAACATAAAATTTCAAATGAAAGCGATAAGTAAAAGGTAGTATCATGACAAATTTTCATAAAAAAAGTGGAGCAATTTTTTGCAATTGGGGAATAAAGGTTGTAAGATGATAATAGTCAAAGATGGTCAAAAAATAATCAAAGGAGAGAATGCTATGCAATTTCAACAAACAGACAATAAAAAACCATTAGAACAATTCGGACGTAATTTAACTGAAACCGCAAAAGGCGGAAAAATGGATCCTGTTATTGGGCGCGATGAAGAAATTCGTAATGTCATTCGTATTTTAACGCGTAAAACAAAAAACAACCCTGTATTAATTGGTGAGCCAGGGGTAGGTAAAACAGCTATTGCAGAAGGTTTAGCACAACGTATTGTTAAAGGCGACGTACCAGAAGGCTTAAAAGAATGTGAATTATACGAGCTTGATATGAGTGCGCTTGTAGCAGGTGCAAGTTACCAAGGGCAATTTGAGGAGCGTCTTAAAGGTGTATTAAAGCAAGTTAAAGAGGCAGAAGGACGTATTATTTTATTCATTGATGAAATTCATACAATTGTAGGCGCAGGCAAAACGAGTGGTGCAATGGACGCAGGCAATATGCTAAAACCAATGCTTGCGCGTGGTGAGCTGCACTGTATCGGTGCAACAACATTAGATGAGTACCGTATGTATATCGAAAAAGACCCAGCATTAGAGCGCCGCTTCCAACAAGTAATGGTACGTGAGCCATCTGTTGAAGATACTGTATCGATTTTACGTGGCTTAAAAGAACGTTTCGAGCTTCACCATGGTGTGCGTATCCATGACCATGCGATTGTAGCAGCTTCGGAGCTATCAAATCGCTACATTACAGACCGCTTTTTACCAGATAAAGCCATTGATTTAATTGACGAAGCATGTGCCATGATTCGTACAGAAATTGACTCAATGCCACAAGAGTTAGATGCGGTAACACGTCGTATTATGCAACTCGAAATTGAAGAACAAGCACTAAAAAAAGAAACCGATAAAGCGAGTCAAAAACGCCTTGAACAATTACGCGGAGAGCTAGAGGAGTTAAAATCATCATCTGAAGGTATGCGTAAACAGTGGCAACAAGAAAAAGAAGGCTTACAAATCATTCAGAAAAAACGTGAAGTATTAGATGGTTATCGTCGTGATTTAGAGGATGCCGAGGCGAAATATGATTTAAATAAAGCGGCAGAACTGCGTCATGGTAAAATCCCTTCACTCGAAAAAGAAATCCATGAGTTAGAGGATGCAATGGAGGGTGATGGCACACGTATTTTACGTGAAGAAGTAACCTCAGAAGAAATTGCTTCTATTGTATCGCGCTGGACAGGTATCCCTGTAACGAAATTAGTAGAGGGCGAACGTGAAAAACTGTTGCGCCTTAAAGAAACATTAGAGGAGCGCGTAGTAGGTCAAGATGATGCTGTGCAACTTGTTACAGAAGCGGTTTGGCGCGCGCGTGCAGGCATTAAAGATCCGAATAAGCCTATTGGTTCGTTTTTATTCCTTGGACCAACAGGTGTAGGTAAAACGGAGTTAGCGAAAGCATTAGCCGCACAATTATTTGATGCAGAGGAGCACTTTATTCGTATTGATATGAGTGAGTACATGGAAAAACATAGTGTCTCTCGCTTAGTAGGTGCACCTCCAGGTTATATTGGTTATGAAGAAGGCGGTCAATTAACCGAGGCTGTCCGCCGCAACCCTTATGCCGTTGTGCTACTTGACGAAATCGAAAAAGCGCACCCTGATGTTGCCAACATCTTACTGCAAATTTTAGATGATGGCCGCATTACAGATAGTCAAGGTCGCTTAGTGAACTTTACAAATACGGTCGTTATTATGACATCTAATATTGGTTCGCAGTATTTATTAGACGTGCAAGAAACACCGAATGCCGATTTAGAAAATGTTATTATGGGCGCACTGCGTCAGCACTTTAAACCAGAGTTACTCAACCGTGTGGATGACATTATTTTATTCCATGCCTTATCAAACGATCACTTCCATGCGATTACGTGGAAATACGTCAAACAATTGCAAGACCGTGTGGCACAGCAAGAAGTTACACTGACGGTTGACGATAGTGTCATTGAGTGGATTGTAACAGAGGGTGTTGATGCACAGTTCGGTGCACGACCACTTAAACGCTTTATCCAACGCCATCTCGAAACAGCAGTAGCACATGAACTATTAAAAGGTGACGTAGTAGCAGGCGAAACATTAAACGTAACGATGCAAGATGGTCAATGTGTTGTCACAAAAGCATAAGATATGAAGCGAGGAGGTACGGCCTTCTCGCTTTTTTTGCATTGAAAAAAGCAGCCGCACTTAGCGACTGCTTGATTTTTAAGCTTCTTTTGTTGTTTCAGGTGTCGATTCGTTCGGGATGATTGCTGCAATGATGAATACTAAAACAGCAAATACGACAGAAACGATTGCACCAAGTTGGAAGTCAAATGGTACCGCAAGTACCGAACTTACTACATAGTTTAACATTGATACTAATAAGAATGACCAAAAGAAAGTAACAATATATTGCATGATTATTTCACCTCATATGACGTTTTTCGTACGATTGTACATATACACTTATAATACCATACCATAAGGCGAAAAAAAATGAATACTTTAGGGCAAAAAAACTCGTTATTGTGTTTAAAAAAAGCGTGCGCTATAATTAGCACTAGGTACTAATAATTGATAATAGGAAGAGGGGTTGCCTTATGGGTGTAGGCATAATTGGACTCGGAAAATACGTTCCAGCAAAAAAGGTAACAAATGTAGAGTTAGAAAAATTTGTAGATACAGATGACGAGTGGATTCGTACACGAACAGGTATTGAAGCGCGTCACTTTGCGGCAGATGATGAAGATACATCAGATTTAGCCATCCATGCAGCTAAAGAGGCATTGCAACAAGCAGCACTTAGCGCAGAGCAAATCGACATGGTAATTGTTGCAACAGTTACACCAGACCAAGCCTTCCCGAGCGTCGCTAATATCGTGCAAGATGCAATCGGTGCAAAAAATGCAGCCTCAATGGATATGAGCGCCGCATGTACGGGCTTTATGTACGGACTTGTAACCGCACAACAATTTGTACAAACAGGTGCTTATAACAATGTTTTAGTCATTGGCGTCGAAAAATTATCGAAAGTATTAGATTTTGAAAATCGCAATACAGCCGTATTGTTTGGGGACGGCGCAAGTGCTGCCATCGTAAGTAATGTAGCAGAGGGCCGCGGCTTCTTAGCGTTTGATCTTGGTTCAGATGGTAGTGGAGGTAAGCATTTATTTTTAAATGACCAGCGTCATATCGAAATGAATGGGCGTGAAGTTTTTAAATTCGCTGTGCGTACGATGGGAGAATCGGCGTTACGCGTTATTGAGAAAGCAGGTTTACAAAAAGAAGATGTAGATTACTTAATTCCACACCAAGCGAATATTCGTATTATGGATGCAGCACGCACGCGCTTAGGTTTGCCTGAGGAGAAGATGTCTAAAACGATTCACTTATACGGCAATACGTCAGCGGCTTCAATTGGTCTATCATTGTACGATGATGTAGCGTCGGGTAAAATAAAAGATGGTGACAAACTAGTATTAGTAGGCTTTGGTGGCGGTCTTACATGGGGCGCTATTTTATTAATTTGGGGAAAATAAAGGAGAGAGTATAATGACGAAACGTAGAGTAGTAGTAACAGGTGTAGGCGTTGTAACGCCGCTTGGTAACGATATCGAAACAACATGGGCAAACATTAAAGCAGGTAAATCAGGCGTGGGACCATTAACACGTTTAAATCCGGATGATTTTCCAGCTAAAATTGCAGCAGAAGTGAAAGATTTTGTCATTGAAGACTTTATCGAAAAAAAGGATGCGCGTCGCATGGACCGCTTTACGCATTATGCGATGGCAGCTTCTATTATGGCAATGAAAGATGCCAACCTTGAAATCTCTGAAGAATTAGCGCCACGCGCAGGTGTGTGGATTGGCTCGGGTATTGGCGGCATGGAAACATACGAGCAGGAATATTTAAAATTCCAACAGCGCGGAGCACGCCGTGTGAGCCCGTTCTTTGTACCGATGATGATTCCTGATATGGCATCAGGTCAAGTATCGATTCACTTCGGTGCAAAAGGTATTAACTCATGTTCAGTAACAGCTTGTGCATCAGGTACAAACTCGATTGGCGATGCGTTTAAAGTAATTGAGCGCGGCGATGCAGATGTAATGATTACAGGTGGCGCAGAGTCACCAATTGTTAATATGGCAGTTGCAGGTTTCTGCTCAAGCACAGCTCTTTCACTTAATACAGATGCAAGCAATGCATCACGTCCATTTGACAAAGACCGCGATGGTTTTGTTATTGGTGAAGGGGCAGGGATTGTTATTTTGGAGGAGTATGAGCATGCAGTGGCACGTGGTGCTAAAATTTATGCAGAGTTAGTAGGTTACGGTGCAACAGGTGATGCTTACCATATTACAGCGCCAGCGCCAGAGGGTGAAGGTGCAGCACGTGCAATGAAGCAAGCATTACAAGACGGCGGCGTGGAGCCAACAAGTGTTGGCTATATTAATGCGCACGGTACAAGTACACCGTACAATGATTTATACGAAACAATGGCGGTTAAATCAGTTTTTGGAGAGCATGCGTATAATTTAGCAATGAGTTCAACAAAATCGATGACGGGTCACTTACTAGGTGCAGCAGGTGGTGTGGAAGCTGTATTTACAGTTTTAGCACTTAAAGAAGGTATTTTACCACCAACAATGAACTTGCAAAATCCAGATCCAGACTGTGATTTAGATTATGTAGCTAACCAAGCGCGTGAGCAGCAAGTAGAATACGCGATGAGTAACTCATTAGGTTTTGGTGGTCATAATGCAAGTTTAGTGTTTAAACGCGTTTAAGTTATATAAATCGTCTCACTTTAGGGTGGGGCGATTTTTTTACTAGACTTTATATACAGGGTGGGGTATTATGAGATTATCATACTTATGGGGGTATACGAATTATGGCAGAAACAATGCGCCAATTAGGCAAATTTAAAACATTAACACCTGAATTAAACGAGGCTTTCCAACAATGGAATATGATTGCGTTTAAAGAAGGAGCACTTTCACACAAATTAAAAGAAATTATGGCAGTAGCAGCAGCGGCAACAACAGGCTGTGACTTTTGCTTAGATTTACACAGCAAAGGTGCAAAGCGCGCAGGCGCAACAGAGGAAGAAGTAGCGGAGGCATTAATGATTGCGACAGCAGCGAAGGCAGGCTCGCCATTTGCTCACGCAGCTAACGCAATGCAAGCTTATAACGAAAGCACAGATGATGAGCTATTTAAAAAATCATACTTAATGGATGCAATGGCACTTAAATCATTAGCACCAGATGATTTTAAAGCATTTTTCAACTTTACAGGAGCGGTTGTTAAAGCAGGCGCATTATCTGTAAAAGACAAAGAGTTAATTACTGTAGCAGTAACACTAATTACAGGTTGCCCATACTGCATCGACACGCATGTTAAAAATGCGAAAAAAGCAGGCGCAACACAAGAAGAAGTAGCAGAAACGGTATTTATCGCAAGTGCTTTAAATGCAGGTAGCGCTTATACACAAAGTGCTAAAGCATTAAAAAACTTTGATTAAGCATTCAAAAAAGGAACAGTCCCGCTATTGAGCGAGATTGTTCCTTTTTTATACAGGGCAGGGTATTAACGTTGACGACCTAGACCCATCGCACGCTCCATGCGTTTAACAGTAGCAGAAGCGATAGCGTTTGCTTTTTCAGCACCTTCATCCAAGATGCGATCTAGTTCTGGTGAGTCAATTAATTCATTAAAGCGTTCTTGAACAGGTGTTAAGTCGGCAATCACAGCTTCAGCAACGCCCGCTTTGAAAGCACCATAACCAAGACCAGCATATTTTGCGACTAAATCATCAATCGCAACACCAGAAATTGCTGACTCAATCGTTAATAGGTTAGCAACGCCTGGTTTATTCTCCGCATCAAAAGTTACGATGCCTTCAGAGTCAGTAACCGCACTTTTAATTTTTTTCTCGATTTGTTTAGGTGTATCAAGTAATTTAATCGTTGCTTTCGTATTTGGATCAGATTTACTCATCTTTTTCGTCGGTTCTTGTAATGATTTAATGCGCGCGCCTTCTTTTGGTAAATAAATTTCAGGTACAACTAATGTTTTACCGTAGCGTTTATTAAAGCGCTCAGCTAAATCACGCGTTAACTCTAAATGTTGTTTTTGGTCTTCACCAACGGGAACGATAGTCGTATTATATAGTAAAATGTCTGCAGCCATAAGCGGTGGGTACGTAAGAAGTGCTGCATTAACGCTCTCTTTACCTGTTGATTTGTCTTTAAATTGCGTCATGCGTTCAAGCTCACCCATAGAAGCAACACATTGCATCATCCAGCCTGCTTGCGCATGTGCTGGCACTTCAGATTGAATAAATAATGTTGATTTATTCGGATCGATGCCTGTTGCTAAATACGTTGCTGCAAGTTTACGAATGTTTTCCTGTAATTCTTTAGGATCTTGTTGTACCGTAATCGCATGTTGATCTACGATGCAGTAAATGGCATTGCCTTCGTCTTGGAATTTAGGGAATTGCTTAAATGCGCCTAGGTAGTTACCTAATGTAATGACGCCTGTCGGTTGTACACCAGAAAAAATAGTTTTCATTAGTAATTGCCTCCTTTATATAAAAAAACATCACGCATCTCTTCCGAAGAAGGGACGAATGATGTTAAAATCCGTGGTACCACCCAGCTTGCTAGTTATCTAGCCACTTAATCTCTTAACGCGAGGGTCACGAATAAAGCTACTGCAAGTTCACCTTATTAACTCCGAAGTCCATTCATTAGCTCAGTTTTATGTATTTACACCGACCATACACTCTCTATGAAAACCGTTGCTAACTACTACTCTTCATCATCGTTGTTATAGTTTAGTATAACATTTCTATACAAAGTGAGAAAGTAGGAACTTTTTCGCCGCTATGACGTAGTATGTAATGAGAAGAAAACGCATTCTTCTCGATTAAAAAATAACAAATGAGAATAAAGCGAATGAGGTTTAAAGCTTTTATGACAGGGAAATATATAACAGTATAAAAACGATTTAACAAAAATAATGCTTAAAACACGAAAAAACGACATTTTAATTTTGAACTGTCGCAAAAAATTCACACTGTACTATATTCAAAAGACGATTTGTATATTATAATAAAGAAAGCATATTGTTTATAGTAATTCTAAATGAAAATACATTTGATATAAATACATTGAGAGGATGTGTAATTCATGATCGTTACATTGTTTACTTCACCAAGTTGTACATCATGTCGTAAAGCCAAAGCATGGTTAGAGGAACATGATATTCCTTACAAAGAGCGTAATATTTTTTCTGAGCCGCTTAGCATTAGCGAAATTAAAGAAATTTTAAGTATGACAGAAGACGGTACGGACGAAATTATTTCGACACGTTCAAAAATTTTCCAAAAATTAAACGTAGATGTCGAGAGCTTACCGCTGCAACATTTATACGAGCTTATTCAGGAGCATCCAGGTTTATTGCGTCGTCCGATTATTTTAGACGAGAAACGTTTGCAAGTTGGGTATAATGAAGATGAAATTCGACGCTTCTTACCTCGTAAAGTGCGTGCGTATCAGTTGCAAGAAGCACAAAAGATGGTAAACTAAATAAACAGCTAAGAGGCTGACCAAAAAGTAAAAGTGCTTTTTGATCAGCCTTTCGTTGTTAAAGATAACGATAGGCATTAACGATGAAGGGAGTTGGTGTATATGAATATCGAACGTATTAATGATAATACAATTAAATTATTTTTAACAAATCATGACATTGAGTCGCGTGGCTATGATAGCAATACGGTATGGCTAAATCCTACGAAGAGTGATCAACTCTTTATGGAAGTTTTACAGGAAGCGGATGAGCGCGATTATTTAGAAGCAGAGGGACTTATGTGGGCTTATGTACGCAGTTTAGATGGTGGCGTAGAAATCGTAGTGACACGTTCTGATGCAATGAAAGAAATCGAAAAAATGTTCTCTACTATGTTTGAAGATAGCAATGATTTAGATGATATGATGAATAGCTTAGTAGATGGTACAGAAGAAGCGCCATTTGATTTTGAAGATAACGTTGAAAGTACAGATGCTTTTTATGATGCTGCTTTAACGTACACATGTAAAGATATTGATGACATCGTTCCATTAGCTCATCGTCTAATTGCAGAAAATATAAAAGCTTCACTTTATACGTTAGACAATGATTATTACGTGGTCATTGAGGTAGATGAGCTAGTACCGAATGAAATTGCGAATATTGATGCTAAAGTAAGTGAGTATATTAGTAAAAGTACGGTAACAACGCATTACTTAGAAGAATACGGCAAAGTTATTATGAAAGATAATTGCTTTGATACGATCGTAGCATATTTTGCATAAGAAGTAGGCGCATAAAGCGCCTGCTTTTTTTATAGGCAAAATGCAAATTTGCTGTTATTTACAAAAAAGTTTTGAAACCTCTTCTATAATCACGTATGCTTAGAAAAATGCTATTCTTCTATGAAATGAGGTGAATGTTGTCGCTATAAGTGAAGTGACAACCATCGTATGTTAATTGCAGAAACGATTAAAGGTACTGTCATTAATGTTGTAGGCTTGACGCGCACAGCGCTCGAAACATTACAACGTACGGAGACTTTTCGCTGTCCACAATGTAAGGCGCCTGTGCAATTAAAGATTGGTACGGTTATTACACCGCACTTTGCCCATAAAGTCGCTAGTTCATGCCGCGAGTTATTTACAGAGGGCGAGAGCGAGGAACATTTACGAGGCAAAACGCAGCTGTATGAATGGTTAAAAACGCGAGTAAATCATGTATGGTTAGAGCCGACGATTAAAAATTTTAGTCAGCGTCCTGATATTTTAGTGTTGCATAATAATCACTATTACGCGCTGGAGTTTCAATGTAGTGCCATTAAAACAGCGTTGCTTGAAAAGCGTAACGCAGGCTATGCTAAAGCGAATATTACACCTATTTGGATTTTTAATACACCGAAATTTGCCTATTATCAGGGTGTCGTCCAACAACGATTGCGTAAGATGTATCAATATACTTTGCCTCATACTATTTTTTATTCACCAACTACGAAAAAATTTACGTATGCGACCTTTTTATACCGACTTTATCATAACCAGTTTCTTATGCGTCTGGCGCAAGTTTCGCTCGACAGGCAAGTGTTTCCACTCTATCAGCCTAAACCTCTGCGTAAAACACAAGCGGAGGCATATAGTCGGAGCTATACGAGCGGGTATAAACGCTTTTTACATAACTGTATACGTTATCCACGTGGGAATAGCGCTAAGCGTCTGCGACGATGTACAAACGGTCTTTACCTCAGCTTCTCCGAGTTAAATCGCAGTTTCCCTGTGTTTTTACCGCATACATTAGGTGCGGATGTCGTTTGGCAAACCGAGTTAGCGCTTTACTGTAAAGAGCAAAAAATCTGGATAGAAGAAGTAGAGCCCGCACATTTTTTAACGACGTTCTCTTATATAGTATCTGATGATAACTGCAAGGCAATTCGTTATTATTGTGAGAATATTAAGGGAATATCAGCCTATACGTTAACTGAATTATTTGCAATCTCTCATCTACAGTGGGAAAATAAAACAGACAATTAATTTTCAGCTGGAGGGTGACATAATGACAGAATTACTAACGAGAGAACAAGTAGCGCTCGAAGATACGTGGCGCTTAGAAGATATTTTTGCTACAGATGAAGCTTGGGAACAAGAGTTTTTAGCAGTGAGCGCACTAATTGAAGACGTTACGCAATATGCAGGACGTTTAGCAGAAAGCGCAGCGACACTTTTAGCGGCACTTCAAAGTCGTGACACGCTATACCGTCGCACAATGAAATTATATACGTACGCACATATGCGCTACGACCAAGATACGACAAATAGTTTTTACCAAGCGATGAATGGCCGCATTCAATCTTTAGCGGCTACAATTTCATCTGAACTCGCATATTTTACACCGGAACTGTTACTTATTGAAGAAGCGAAGTTAGCGCAATTTATGGCAGAAAATGAAGATTTAGCACTGTATCGTCAACATTTAGCAGAGATTGCTAAGGAGCGTCCGCACACGCTTCCTAAGGAGCAAGAAGCGTTGTTAGCGCAGTTATCTGAAGTAACGAGTGCATCTTCTCAAACTTTTGGCATGTTAAACAATGCAGATTTAAGCTTCCCAATCATTCAAGATGAAGACGGTAAAGATGTACGTTTGACGCATGGTAATTACATTAAAATGTTAGAGAGCAAAGACCGTACCGTGCGTGAAGCAGCTTTTAAAGCGATGTACGAAACATATGGTAACTTTAAAAATACATTTGCATCAACGCTTATCGGGCAAGTGAAGCGTGATAATGTTAATGCGCGTATTCGCAATTATGATTCAGCACGTCAAGCGGCTATGGAAGCGAACTTTATCCCTGAAAATGTGTATGATCAACTTGTTGACACCATTAACGCAAACTTACCATTACTTCATCGCTACGTAGCGCTTCGTAAAAAGGTGTTAGGTGTAGACGAATTGCATATGTATGATTTATTTACGCCATTAGTAGCTGAAGTTGATATGCCAATGCCTTATGAAACAGCTAAAGATATTTTAGTGAAAAGTTTAGCACCTCTAGGAGAAGGTTACCAAGCAGTCGTAACAGAAGGCTTAAAAAACCGTTGGGTCGATGTGCGTGAAAATAAAGGTAAGCGAAGCGGTGCGTACTCATCAGGTACGTACGGTACAAACCCTTATATTTTAATGAACTGGCAAGATAATGTAAATAATTTATTTACGTTAACGCATGAGTTTGGTCACAGTGTACACAGCTACTACACACGTAAAAACCAACCGTATATTTATGGTGATTATTCAATTTTTGTGGCAGAAGTAGCTTCTACGTGCAATGAGGAATTGTTAAATGACTATTTATTACAAACGGTTACGGATAAAAATCAACGTATTTATTTATTAAATTTATGGTTAGATGGTTTCCGTAGTACAGTGTTCCGTCAAACGATGTTTGCAGAGTTTGAGCATATGATTCATAAAGCGGATCAAGAAGGACAAGCATTAACAGCCGAGGCATTTACACAAATGTATTATGACTTAAATAAAAAGTACTTCGGTGACGCGATTGTAGTAGACGAAGAAATCGGTTTAGAATGGTCGCGTATTCCTCATTTCTATTACAATTACTATGTGTACCAATATGCAACAGGACAGTCTGCAGCCGTATCATTAAGTAAACAAATTCTAGAAGAAGGCGAACCAGCAGTAAAGCGTTACATTAATAATTTCTTAAAAGCGGGTTGTTCAGACTATCCAATTAATGTGTTGCAAGCAGCAGGCGTTGATATGTCCACAGCTAAACCGATAGAAGATGCGTGTGCGGTATTTGCTGCACGTCTTGAAGAATTAGAGCAACTAATAGGGTAACATTTCCACAAAAGGTGATGAAAACGTTTTAACTATGACAACTTTGTGAAAGGCGCTTGAATCCGTTGCATAAAGGGGTTGTACGTGATAAAGTAATGATTGTGAAATAAATCACAAAACAAACATACACCCCTTTGTTTGAACGTGAACATTTCTCCCATCCCCTTTGTGAAAAGAGGCGTCATTAGCGGTCGAGGCTAATGGCGTCTCTTTTGTTTTGTGCAAAAAAAGAGCCAGCTACAAAGTAGCTAGCGATATATTATAAGATTTGTGTTGCACGCAAGCGCCAAAAAGTTGTTTTAGCTGCTTGTTTACGCTCCACTTTCTGTTGTAACATACGCTTTTTTAACTCGCGCTCTACATGATGCAAAGGTAGGGAATAAATAAATGCGATTTCATTTGTAGATAGCGTAGTAAAGCGTTTAAATAATTCTTCCATAGTAGGCAATGGGCGTCGCACCAGTTGCTCTTCTAACATTTCTTCTAAGATGTGTTCATAAATGGTGTAATCATATGTGCCACTTACGTTTAATCCTTCATCTTCAATACATTCATTGAAAAATACAATGCTTGGTGTTTCATCAACTTCCATCTCACGGCGTATGTACAAATCACATTGTAATGCACGTGCTGCTTCTTTAGAGCCGAAGTCTGACGAAAATTCCACCATATCTAAATTAATATCTTTAGCGATAGCCATCATCGTTTCGTAGGATGTAATATGCGGAACGTTTAGGCGAATATATTCTTGTAGTTTAGCTAAAAAATGTAAGCCTGCGCGTTTACCTTGGAGCTCTGCTGCTTTGATCGCTAGAGAAGGTAGTACGGGATGACTTACACGTTGTTCAAGCTGTTGCCCGATATGCTCGCTAATACTATTTAATGACACTAAATCGGAGCTTAGTACAAAGCGCCAAGTAAAGTAATGGTCATATTCTAATTGTAATTTACGAATAGTTGCTAGCATTTCAAAGGCACTTTCATGAAGTGGATTAATAAAAACATATAGCTCAATCGGCTTATTAAAAGATGCCACTGTTGGTATAGGCTCTGAAAGCATAGGACTATTAGTCAATTTAGTTCTCCCCCTCATCTATATTTGGTCGATTAATCATATGATGGGCAGTTAATACTAAACGTTTGTAATAAATTTCTCTAAATTTAGGCGCTAGTTCAACTTCATCCATTGCTTCATGCATGCACTCTAACCATGCTTGCGCAGCATCAGGTGTGATGGCGAAATTCATATGGCGTGCGCGCATCATTGGATGACCATGTTCTTCTGTAAATAAATTAGGCCCACCTAAATATTGTGTTTGAAATTGGATTTGTTTGCGTATTGTTTCGGTTAAATCTTCAGGGAAGATAGGAATTAATACAGGGTGAACAGCAACACGCTTATAAAAAGCACGCATGAGTTGTTCTAGTTTTTCAGCGCCAATTTCATCATAAGGAACGGTATAATTCGGACTCATAGGTAGTACCCCTTTGCAAAGTAAATTGAAAGTTAACGATATCAAAAATCTATTGTGTCGGTAAAAAAACATCTCCATTTGCCATGGATTATACTCATTTTAGCAACGACTTTAGTATTAAACAAACAAATCGCTCACTGCTGTCGTTTGCCAATGTAAAAGGAGCGCAACAAATGCACTCCTTGTGTTGTTAGGCTTTGTAATAATTCATTACATTTTTGACGTAGTTTTGTGTTTCTTTAAAGGGTGGAATACCGCCATATTTCGCAACATTCCCAGGCCCGGCATTATAAGCAGCTAAAGCGAGCTGTGTATTATTGCCATGTTGTTTTAACATTTGGCTAATATATTTTGTCGCGCCCATAATATTTTGTTCGGCATCAAATGGTTTAGTGACACCGAGGTAACGAGCTGTACCTGGCATAAGCTGCATTAAACCTTGCGCGCCGGCATAGCTTACTACATTTGGGTTAAAGTTAGACTCTTGTTTCATAATAGCAGCGATGAGTTTTTCTGGCACACCATAAGTGTTGGCAGCTTTTTTTATAATGTTAGCGTAAGGTGTGGCACCAGCTAACGCACCTGTAAAGGAAGATGAGCCCGCTACTTGAGTAAAATCTGTAGTTGGCACAGCAAGTGCTTGCGCCATTTGTGGTGTCGCTAAGCTAGGCGTATTGAGTAATGACCACATGGAAGCGGGTAGTTTAGTATCACCTTGGTAGCGCAATGCTTCTATGTATGATGTAGGTGTATCGCCTTGTTCGGCTGCACTTTTTACCCCGCCAAACATGTTGTTTTGTGAGTAAGATTGCATCATTTCTTCGATCATCGAAGAAAACAGCGAAGTATTATTTGTTTGTAACGGATTACTTTGGGTGCTACCGAGCGTTTGTAAAGCTTGGATTTGTAGTAATGTAGTCATTGCTTTAATATCCATTAATCTTGCCCTTTCTGTGCCTGTAGCGCAGCACTAAAGCGTGCGATTTTCTTTTGCGCATGACGCACGGGTAATTGATATTTTTGTAAAAACTGTTGGAAAATAAGCTGTCCTTCGCGCTCATCCTCTGTCTCGTATTCTACCTCATAATCTTCCTGTTGCAAATAGAACGTGTGGTCGAAAACGAGTAATCCGCCTTTATAAGGTAGTTCAACACGTGCGGTACGAAGCGTGCCGAAGCATGTAATTTGAGCGAGGTCTATGCCTTGTTCAGCGAGCGGGGTGGCGATAGCCGTTGGCAGTGTAGTCATCTCACTCTTTAAGGCATGTGCTTGCGCTTCGCTAATCGCGATATTAATCTCTGTACTTGTGTTAGCGCTAGTAGCTTGCTTTAGCGTACATGTGTATGCGTCGTTATGCTGACGAATGCGCAGCGCACTACGCAATGCTTTAATCGCAAAGTCAGGTGTGTCAAAATAAGCATTCGCTAGTTGTTGAATGGCTGTTGGTCGTACGTTAAAATCTTGGAGTAATTGATCGTATTCTTCTTTTGTAATCATGTTTTTAAATTCGATTTCTGTTTCTTTCATGCATGAACGCCTCTTTTCGTAGATTATCGTTAACTTTTCGACAACGTATGATAAAATATGAGAAGAAATATGTCGAAGGGAAGTAGGCAATTGCGTAAAACAATTACAGTACAACAAATTAATGAACAAACGTATCAATTCATTGTAAACGAAAATGAATTGAATGACCAAATGCGAGGTGCAGAGCAGGTGTTAGCAGACTCTGATAACTTTGCGTTTATTTACTTAGTAGATGTAGGCGATGCGTATGTGTATTTACGCATTGAAAAGCAACACTGGCCACAGCTAGCAAAGGTAATGGAACAGCAACTAACCGTAACGGATGGACAGACTACGCTTACACTTCCAGGCTTTACAGAACAATTTATTGCATTACTTTACAATATTGAGGGCAATGATAACTATGGTGAAGCTTTTGTAACAGAAGTAGAAGCAACGTTTGCAGACGTCTTACAGTAGTCGGTGACAGGGGGTTAAAAGATGGGACAATGGGAAGTTTTCTTAGGACCGTATAAACAGGCAGTTGATGAGTTAAAAGTAAAGTTAAAAGGGATGCGCACGCAATTTAGTAATGCCAACACCAATTCGCCGATTGAATTTGTGACAGGGCGCGTTAAGCCATTAGCCAGCATTTACGAAAAAGCATCGGAAAAAGAACTTGCCTTTCAACCATCTGTTGAGCTCGGTAAAAAACTACAAGATATTGCAGGCTTGCGTATTATGTGTCAATTTGTAGATGATATTGCGACGGTAGCAGAGTTAATTCGACAGCGTAATGATATGCGTGTTATTGAAGAGCGCGATTACATTACGCATAGTAAACCGAGTGGCTACCGCTCACATCATATGTTAATTGAGTACCCCGTAGAGACCATTAATGGACAAGTAATTGTCTACGGCGAAATCCAAATACGTACGCTCGCTATGAATTTCTGGGCGTCTATTGAGCATTCGCTTAATTATAAATATAAAGGGGTATTCCCTAATGAGATTAAAAATCGATTGCAAAGCGCCGCAGAAGCAGCATTCCGCTTAGATGAAGAAATGTCGTCGATTCGCAGTGAAATACAAGATGCACAAGCGTACTTTACGGAATATAAAGAGGCATCAAATGTAACGATTCGAACGAATGAGGAGCGTGAATCATAATGAAGTTTTCAATTCAATCACGTCGCGATGAGCAATCGAATGAACTGATGGCTTTAGCTACGACGTATTTAGAAGATTTTGGTTTGACGTTAGATGAGGAGAACCCAGATATCGTTATTTCAATCGGTGGGGATGGTACACTACTACATGCCTTTCACCGCTATAGCCACCTGCTTGATACGGTATCTTTTGTAGGTATTCATACAGGACATTTAGGGTTTTATGCTGACTGGAAGCCGTCTGAACTAGAAAAGCTCGTACTTTCTATCGCTAAGCGGGATTTCCGTGTAGTGGCATACCCGTTGCTTGAAATGGTAGTTGAACATTATAACTCGCCGGCAGAGTCGCACTTGGCGTTAAATGAAGCGACAGTTAAATCACCTGATGTAACGCTAGTAATGGATGTAGAATTAAATGACGACCATTTTGAACGTTTCCGTGGCGACGGTTTATGTGTTTCGACACCATCAGGCAGTACCGCTTACAATAAAGCGTTAGGTGGCGCGATTATTCACCCAACCTTACCAGCCATCCAAATGACGGAAATTGCATCTATTAATAATCGTGTGTTTCGTACGGTAGGTTCACCGCTCGTATTACCAGCACACCATAAATGTGTGTTAAAGCCAGTAAATGAACAGAGCTTTAATATGACGGTAGATCATTTACAATTAGTAAAAAAAGATATTAAAACGATTACGTTTACCGTGGCTGAACAAAAAATTCGTTTCGCACGTTTCCGCCCATTCCCGTTTTGGGAGCGCGTGCATGAATCATTTGTGTCAAATGAGTAACTTTACGCTTACCTTTATTGTGCATACGCCGCAACTGCTCCGTGAAGCAATTGCGGCGTATGGTGTTTCTAAACGTGCACTGACGGCCATTAAATTTACAGGCGGAAAAATTACGGTAAATGGCGTAGAACAAAATGTACGTTACCCTTTACAAAGAGGGGATGAAGTAACTTTAGTATTTCCACAAGAGACACGAAGCGAAGGATTAGTCGCCACTTACGCTCCGCTCACTGTGCTCTATGAAGATGATGCACTGCTCATCATTAATAAACCCGCACATCAAAATACGATACCTTCACGTGAACACCCTACAAATAGTGTAGCAAACGACGTATGTGGGTATTTTGAACAACAAGGCTTGCATGTGACGGCCCATATTGTAACGCGCTTAGACCGAGATACTTCGGGTATTGTTTGCATTGCCAAACATCGTCACGTACATCACTTGTTAAGTGAAATGCAAAAGCGTGGAGAGCTTACGCGTGAATATGAAGCGCTAGCAACAGGTCGCGTTAATGCTCAGTGTATTACCGCGCCAATCGGCCGAGCGAAAGATAGCATTATTGCGCGTGAAGTGTGTGAAGATGGGCAATCTGCACGCACAGATGTTACAGTAGTAAAGTATGTCAATTTAGACGGGGCTATTGTTAGCCACGTTAAATTAGCTTTATATACAGGGCGTACCCATCAAATTCGGGTACATTTGGCACATATAGGGCATCCTTTGTTAGGCGACACATTATACGGAGGAGACAGACGACGGATAAACCGACAGGCGCTTCATTGCAGTAGATTAATGTTTATCCATCCACTAACAAAAGTGCCTTTATCTATTACAAGCGCGTTACCTGTCGATATGGCAGGTGTAACGTCACAAAAAAATCGTTTGCCCAATTGACGACAGACTACTATTATAGAGTAGATGATTAGCTATTTGGAAGGAGGAGACAGAACGTGACAATGGAAAAAACCGAACAGGAAGAAGTCGCTTATGACGAAGCGCATTTATTAAAAATGCTTCGCGATGTAAATGCCGAGGCTTTCCGTGAAGAATTTTTATCGTTGCACTCATACGATAAGGCACAGTTTTACGAAAAGGTGGGCCCAGATATACGTAAGCAACTATATGCCGTTTTGTCTCCGAAAGAGATGGCGGATTTATATGAAGGCTTAGAAGTAGATGACGATGAGTATGAAGCATTTTTACGCGAGATGGACACAGCTTACGGTGCAGAAATGTTATCTCATATGTATACCGATGATGCAGTTGACGTATTAAATGAGTTAGATGATGCCCATCGTGAAAGTTATTTAGAGATGATGGATGAAGATGTAGCGGACGAGATTAATGAGCTACTAGGCTATGCAGAAGATACAGCGGGTTCTATTATGACGACGGAGTATGTCGCAATTCCTGAGGCATCAACGGTAGCGACTGCCATGACTATTTTACGTAAAGAAGCACCGAATGCCGAAACCATTTATTATGTGTTCGTAGTGGACGAGGCGCACCGCTTAACAGGCGTTGTTTCGTTACGTGATTTAATCATAGCCGATCCTAAAGCGCGCATACATGACATTATGAACGAACGTGTTGTGATGGTGCATGTAAAGGATGACCAAGAAGAAGTCGCGCAAATTATGAAGGACTATAACTTCTTAGCGACACCTGTTATTGATGATGCCGGTGTGTTACTCGGTATTATTACAGTCGATGATATTATCGACGTTATCGATGAAGAAGCATCGGAAGACTACTCAAAATTAGCGGGTATTTCAGATATGGACAAGTTCGATATTAATCCTTTTCAAGCAGCGACAAAACGTTTGCCATGGCTCGTTATTTTATTATTCCTTGGTATGTTAACAGCGAATTTAATGGGACAGTTCGAAGCGACACTCGAAAAAGTAGCGTTGCTGGCGATATTTATTCCATTAATTGCAGGGACAAGTGGTAACAGTGGTACACAAGCGCTAGCAGTAGCAATTCGTGGTATTGCAACAGGTGACTTAGAGGACGAGAGCAAGCTTAAATTACTCGTGCGTGAGTTGTTTACGGGCATGATTATGGGTGTAGTATGTGGCTTATTAATTATCGGTATCGTGTACTTTTGGAAAGGTGAGTTACTACTCGGTATGTTAGTAGGCGCCGCGATTTGCTGTTCAATTATTGTGGCAACATTAGCAGGCTCATTTATTCCATTATTAATGCACCGTTTAAAAATTGACCCAGCAGTAGCATCGGGACCATTTATTACGACGTTAAATGATATTACGAGTATTTTAATTTACCTCGGCTTAGCAACCGTATTTTTAAGTCAAATTGGTTAATTTTATTTTGCCATCGGTATGTAAAACAAAAAGGAAACGCGGCTGCGTTTCCTTTTTTAAATGGTTTTTTCCATTGAACGATGCGGAATACCGGCATCTAAAAACTCTACAGATGTAACTGTAAAGCCGAGTTTTTCATAGAAAGGGATGGCATAGGTTTGGGCGTTGAGCTTCATCGTTTGATAAGGCAATGTACGAATATGTTTTTCGAGCTCTTGCATAATGAGAATACCGAGATTTTTACCACGGTAGTCATAATCAATACATACTCGCTCAATTTTAGCGACACCGGGTTCACTTTGGCGAACGCGTGCAGCCCCAATCACTTTTGCATCATCATATAAAACGAAATGTACCACATCATCACTCGTGTCGAAATCATCAATCTCTAGGTGTAGTGGAACGTTTTGCTCTTCAACGAAAACTTTTTTACGGATAAAAAATGCATCTTCTCGTTGTTGTGGTGTACGAGCGATAAGAACTTGGTACATATTATACCTCCCCAGTTAGTCGAAACGTATCATACGTTGACCATGAGCCATTTTCGAGCTGATATAGTAAGTGAATGCGGTCGATTTTTTCTTTAGCATCTACACCAACCATGCGCAGTTGACCGATAATATCGTCATGCTCAGCATCGGATAAATCTTGACCAATCGTAATATGCGGTGTAAAGACATGCTTTTGTTCATGTTGTAGGCTTTCGACTAACGCTTTATGTATCGCGTTAATTTGCTCTGTCGGTTCAATGCGGAAATAAATTGCATTTGTGACAGGTGAAAAGGTGCTAATACGTGTTGCATGCATTTCGATAGGTGCAAAGTGCTTAGCGATATCACCAATTTTAGTAACGATAGTAGATAGCTCCGACTCATCTGCTGTAAAAGCATCCACAAAAGTGAAGTGAGGCGGAATTTGTGAATAGTGTGTATCATAACGTTTGCGATAATGATTAGCTAAATCTTGAATTTGTTTTGATGGAAAAGCGACAATACCGTATTTCAATGTTCGTTACCTCCCGATAAAAGCGTATTTTTATTTAGTATAACAGAAAACTACATTAAGTGAACGACTTGCCTTCTTAGTACAGCATTTTGAGTCGTAGATGATTACGCGAAATTTTTAATTAATGCACGACGTAAATCAGGCTTCCAGTATTTCCATGTATGAATACCTTCAAATTCATCATAAAATACAGGGTAACCTCGCTCGACCATCACTTCATGCATAGTGCGATTAGGCGTTAAGAAATCTTCGTATGTGCCGTCCGTAGTTTTAACACGGTCTTCACCCGTACCGATAATGTGATAGATAGAAATTTGCGTCGGTGTTTTAAAATCTTTTACCGCTTGCATTACGTCTTCATCGACATAAGGAGATTGCAAAATGGCTTTACCAAAAATATTAGGGTAGGTGAGGGCAGCCATTAACGAAATTGTAGCAGCCATTGAGTCGCCAATAAGCGTGCGCCCCATAGCAAGCTCTGTCGTGGCATAGTTTTTATCCATATAAGGTACGAGTTCGTCCGCTAAAAATGTCAAATATTTATGGTATTTACTGCCGCTTGGAATGTATTTATCTTTGCGGTCTAGCGCATCACGATAAGGGACAAAGACGATAATAACGTCTTCAATTTCCATCGTATCAATTAATTCGTCGGCTAGGCGTGTAATGCCGCCTAATTGAAAATAATCATTGCCATCAGAGGCGATGAGTAATTGGTATTCTGTTAAAGGGGTGTAGTTAGCTGGCACATATACATAAAGTTGTAACTCTTCTTGTAAAGCTTCGCTATAAAACACCACATCTTGAATTGAACCTTTTTCCACATGTGTCACTCCTCACGTAAGTTGTATCGAAATTGTACCATATTAAAAAACTAAAGGTATAATAGAGGAGTTAGTACTATTATTTTTTAGAAAAGAGGACAAAAGTTATGCATAATAAAACAATGCGTGTGCATTCAGACGATGTAACACGCGCAACAAAAGAGGCGCTCGTACGCCGTGGGGTGACGTTAGAAGATATCGCTGAAATTGTTTACGCAATGCAAAGCCCTTATAACGAAGGATTAACGATGCAACATTGTGTTAGCTCAGTAGACCGTGTATTAAATAAACGTGAAGTACAACATGCGGTATTAGTAGGTATTGAACTTGATGAGTTAGCTGAAAAGAAAATGCTTTCTGCACCACTTCAACAAATTATTGAGTCGGATGAAGGACTATTTGGCGTAGATGAAACGATTGCGCTAGGCTCAGTATTTACATACGGCAGTATCGCAGTAACGACTTATGGCCATTTAGATAAACAAAAAGTTGGTATTATTAATCAGTTAGATACGGTACCTGGTGATCATGTTCATACATTTTTAGATGATTTAGTCGGCAGTATTGCAGCGTGCGCAGCGTCTCGCATTGCGCATCGTTGGCGTGACCTTGAAGAAATGGGGCAGACGTTCGCGGCTGTCGATCCCGTTAGCTTCGGTAAAAAAGTGAAGAAATTAGCAGAAATTTAATGTAACAACGGTGAGAAATTGCACATCCCATGTGTGATTTCTCATTTTTCTTGTATAATGGAAAACGAAAAAAGAAAAGTGAGGGAAAACTATGCAAATGAAAGACGTTAAGTCGTTAATTTCAGGTGGCGTTATTTTAATCGGTATTATTTTATACATGATTTTTGCTGACCCACCACCAGATAAAGATGCTTTACCTGATCATATTACGATTGAACAAGTAGAAGAGGCGACGGGTAAAGCGCGTGTAGAAGTGAAGTTTATTCAAGCGTATGATGGTGATACCGCTCAAGTAGAGGTGGACGGACAAAAACAAAAAGTACGATTTTTAATGGTAGATACACCAGAAATGAATTATCAAAAAGGCGAGCCCATGCCATTTGCTGAAGAAGGTAAATATTTCACAAAAAAATTATTGATGGAAGCGCGCCATGTGTATATTGTGTTTGATGAAGGAAAAGAGAAGGACCACTACGACCGCTTGCTGGCCTATATTTTTGCAGATGATCAATTAGTACAAGAAGCATTATTAAAAGAAGGCTTAGCTGCTGTACGCTTTATTAATCCTGACAATGATACATTTGAGCAACAGTTTAAAGATGTTGAAGCACAAGCTAAAGCGCAGCAAAAAGGGATTTGGAAACATGAAAATTACTTGCAAAAAGATGGTTTCCATCCTGAAGTTATCGAGTAGTACAATAGAAGTTACCATTTTTCACTCTAGAAAAATGGTGCTTTTTTTATTTTTTAAAAAATATGTTTCAAATTCGAGATAAAAGGATATAGATAACTAACTACGTAATGAGGAGGAATTTGGCATGGCAAATTATAAAGTAGATAGCAATCACTCAAGCATTGAATTTTCGATTAAGCATATGATGGTGAGTAAAGTAAAAGGTACATTTGATACGTATGATGCCACAGTATCAGCCGAAGACTTAGCTGATTTAACAACGGCGAATATTGCATTTACAATTGAGGTTGCGAGCATTAACACGCGCAATAGCGACCGCGATAACCATCTGCGTTCAGCTGACTTCTTTAATGCAGAAGCACATCCTACTATCACATTCACTTCTACGAATATTGTACGAGACGGTGACGATTATCAAGTAACAGGTGATATGACGATAAAAGGTGTTACAAAACCCGTTACTTTTGAAGTGGAGTATAACGGCAAAGGAAAGACGCCAGATGGTACAGAAGTGTATGGCTTCGAAGCAGAGACGAAAATTAATCGTGAAGACTTTGACTTAACGTGGAATGCAGCGTTAGAAACAGGCGGCGTACTCGTTGGTAAAGATGTGAAAATTCACGTTGCTTTAGAGTTAAACCCTGCTGCTTAATTAATGAGAAGCTTGCTAACTAAATGAACGTTAGCAAGCTTCTTTTTGCGTTGCAAAGCTAAATTGTAAATGCTATGGTAAACGCAAGAGGTGAAGTGTATGAAAAACTATGATTTAGCGATTATTGGCGCAGGCCCTGGCGGCTATATTGCGGCAATTCATGCAGCGAAAAACGGAATGAAAGTAGCGTTAGTAGAACGTAAAAAAGTAGGTGGGGCTTGTTATAATGTAGGGTGCATTCCATCTAAAATTATGCTAGAGCACAGCAAGCTCGTTCAATCGATTGAACGTGGGCGTACATGGGGTATAAATGCAGAAGAAACTACCATCGATTTTGCTAAACTGATGCGTCGTAAAGATAAAATTGTTGATGAGTTAATTGATAATTTAGGGCATTATATCGAAAAAAATCATGTAGCTTACTATGCAGGTGAAGCTACCGTAGCAGATGACTTAACGGTGACAGTAGGCGATGAAAATTTTACAGCAAAAGACATTATGCTAGCTACAGGTAGTAAGCCATTCGTACCGCCATTCGAAGGACTAGAAACGACAACCTACTACACGACAGACACATTTTTTGATATTACAACATTACCGAAGGAATTAACGATTATTGGTGGCGGTGTTATTGCAATTGAGATGGCATTTGCGTTAGCGCCACTCGGTACAAAAGTTACGGTGCTTAACCATAGTGAAGATATTTTACAAACGGAAGAACCTGATGCACGACCAATTATTAAGAAGCGCATGGAGGAGTTAGGCATCAATTTAGTGCTTGATTTTACTTTCGAGCGCTTTGAAGGCAACGTTATTCATACGTCTATCGGTGAGATGCCATTCGAAAATCTTCTGTTTGCAACAGGGCGACGTCCGAACGTTGAAATTGCAACGTCACTCGGCTTAAAGTTTGATGGACGTCTTATTGATGTCGATCTTCATTGCCAAACGTCTAAACCACATGTTTATGCCATCGGTGATTTAATCGGCGGTGTACAACTCGCCCACTCTGCAAGTGCAGAGGGCATCCATGTTGTTGAACACTTACTTGGGCGTAACCCAAAACCTGTGCAACAAGATGAAATTCCGCGTTGTGTGTATACGCATCCTGAAATTGCCACTTTTGGTTTGCTAGCGCATGAAGTACAAGAGCCATATACGATGATTGAGTTACCACTGCGCACAAATGCAAAAGCGCTAATGGAAGGCAATACAGAAGGGTTTGTTAAATTAATCGTAGCAGATAAAGACCGTCGTATTTTAGGGGCTTGCGTTATGGGAGATAAATCGACTGAATTGCTCAACTCTATTTTAGCTGCTAAAACAGCAGGTGCTGATATTGATATGGTAGCGAATATGATTTATCCACATCCGACTATGTCGGAGCATATCGGGGAATCGGCGCGCGAAGTATTTGGAAGAGGGATTCATATATAAGAAAAAAGCTGGCATGCCAGCTTTTTTATCATTGTTATTCAATTGTTAAGCTACGCTTTGTATCATTCGGGCGCCACTCAAGTTCAATTTCAAATTTATATTTGCCGTTACGTTCACGATATTCAACTTCTAGTAAAGGTGAAGCTGCTGGCTCTACTTCGTGAGTCTTGTCACCTTGTGTTAGCGTGAACTTACCGTCTTCATCGAGCTTATCGGCAATCGTGCGTAAAAATGTAGCTACCTCTTGTTTAGACATGCGTTGCTTGTAGTCAATCATGATGTTTGGTCGTGTGCTTTTCTTTTGTGTCATCACTATCAACTCCTATCATGGTATTGCCTTTAGTATACGCTAAAAAGAGCGAAAATTCCATCTATAAACGAAGGTAAGGTAACCGATATAACAAAGAGGAGGCGACGATATGTCCATATTAGATAATTTACAACGAATCAAAGAACAATTGTTTCATCATAAACATCCTTTTGCCGAAGAAAGCGTACGTTTTAAAAAGACGTATATTACAGGTTATACGATGCTGCTATGTGTCGATGGTTATCCGAGTGAGATGGCAAAGGATGAGTTACATAAACAGTTAGAAGCGTTAGAAATTAAAGAAACATTTGCCAAGTTAGCGATTCAACAGGCGATGGCTGCAGAAGACGCGCTCGTACATAATATTTTAAACGTACTCCATGAGCCTATGCAAAAGCTTGTATTTATGCTCGACTTGTATGCTTATGCGCAACAAGACCGCAAAATTACGGAAAAAGAACAAGCATTTCTCGTACTATTTGAAGAATTGTTACGACTTAATTACGCAGAAGTACATTTTGTGCGTAATTTCCGCATGGCTATGTTACGTCAAGATCAAGAAGTAGCTAATAAAGTAGTGCAAGCGGCGTTTGAACAAGAAGTGGCTGTGCCATTAGATGCTCTCAGCTACTTCTTGCCAGGTTTCGTCTATGAAGAACGCTTAACGACAATGTCATTATTTACAGGACAAAAGCGTAAGTTAACGTATGCAACTGTCTTGCAAGGGGAAGTTACCGTAGGTCAAGGAGCAGAGCTTGATTTAAATGGCATGACGGTTACGTTTTTAGATGGCGCGTCAATTATTGTAGACGGCGGGGTAATAAAAGCGGACGGCGCTACGTTACAAGCGTCAATGGATGCTAATCAAACGATGTTATCAATCCGCAATGTCGGTGCACTTACATTGCAAGATGTAACATTTCATGGCGCTAATAATGTGCGTGCCATACAGATGGACAATGCGCAAGTTACGTTAGAAGGTTGCACGTTTGAAAAATGTTTTGATGAAGCGCGTGGCGGTGCACTTTATTTTACGAATAGTGAGCATTTTATTGTGCGAGATTGCACGTTTGAGCATTGTTCAAGTTTAGGTAAAGGTGGCGCGATGTATGTGGCAGGGACAGAGGCGAGCCATATGAAGGCCCGTAGTTTCTTCGGCTTCCGTCCGGCACGTAAAGTAACGCGTGTTACGATGCTTATTGAAGGCTGTACTTTTAATGAGACGCGCGCTGAAATGAGCGGTGCTATTCATATGTATGAAGCGACAGCGCAACTGAAAAATAATACGTTTACAACGTGTACTTCGCGTATTGGAGGCGCAGCGATTGATGCGTATGCATGTACAGTAGATGGGCAACAAAACACATTTACTGCATGTCAAGCAGGGCTTAATGAAGCAGTAGTTATGTTAAAAGGTGATACACTAGAAGCACCGGCCACCTTTGGCACGTTTGAAGCTTGTGAGCCGCAAACTATTTTACAAAAGTGAGGGTGATTTTGTGCAACAGCTTATTACACAACAGCGACGCTACTATTTAAGTGGCGCTACGCGAGATATCGCTTTTCGTAAGCAGCAACTCCAACAGTTAAAAGATAGCATCGTGCGCCATGAACCTGAAATTTTAGCTGCTTTATATGAAGACTTACACAAAAGTGCTTTTGAGGCCTACACAACAGAAGTCGGATTGGTGCTTGATAGCATTTCGTATATGATACAACATGTGGATGATTGGGCGAAAAAAGAAGTTGTGCCAACACCATTACATTTGCAACCAGGTAAAAGCTTTATCGTGCGTGAACCTTACGGCGTAGTAGCTATTATTGCACCATTTAACTATCCATTTCAACTTGTGATGGAGCCATTAATTGGCGCTATTGTCGGAGGTAATACGGCAATCGTTAAACCATCCGAAATGACACCTGCTACTACAAAAATTGTGCGCGTGATTATCGAAGAGACGTTTGCACCAACGTATGTAGCTGTAGTAGAAGGTGCTAAAGAAACGGTACAAACACTCATTTATGCACCTGTTGACTACATCTTCTTCACCGGAAGTGTAGCGGTAGGTAAAATTGTAGCGCGTGCTGCAGCTGAACGCTTAACACCAATTGCCCTCGAGCTAGGGGGTAAATCTCCAGCGATTGTAGATCATACCGCTAAAATTGCGTTGGCAGCTAAGCGTATTGTTTGGGGGAAATTTACGAATGCGGGACAAACTTGTGTTGCACCTGACTATGTGTTAGTGCACCGTAGCATAGCAGATGAATTTGTGAACGCCTGTAAGAAGGCACTTACACGTTTTTATGGCAAACACCCAGAAAAGAGTAAAGACTACGGCCGTATTATTAATACGCGCCATTTGGATAGGCTGAGCGCTTTATTGCAAGCACAACAACAGCAAGTGGTGCATGGCGGTGCATATGATAGAGCGCAGTGCTATATGGCACCGACATTATTGTATGATGTAAATTTTTCGGACCCTATTATGCAAGATGAAATTTTTGGACCGTTGTTACCGATTATTATTTTTGACGATGTAAAAGTAGCTTTAGCAGAAGTGGCGACGAAACCAAAGCCGCTAGCAGCTTATTTCTTTTCGGAGCAACGAGTGGCACAACAATACTTTTTAGAAGCGTTGCCGTTTGGCGGAGGTTGCATTAATGATACGTTAACGCATGTAGGTAGTACGGCGTTACCATTCGGTGGCGTAGGGCCATCTGGTGTTAACAGTTACCACGGCAAGGCGAGTTTCGAAAACTTTACCCATGCTAAATCAATCTATCAAAAATCTACGAAAATTGAACCAAACCTTGTCTTTCCGCCTTATAATAATCGTTTAGCTTTAGTAAAGAAAATAATAAAGTGAACGGCAATTAGCTCATCTAAAAAACGCATGGCACCTAAGCTTTTTCGGTACCATGCGTTTTACTATAGTTATTGTGGTAGTTGAAAGACGATAGTAATTGTCGTACCTACGTCAACGACGCTTTCAATGAGCACTTGTCCGCCATGCTCTTGCATAATTTTATTAGTAATGATCATGCCTAAGCCAGTGCCTGAAGGTTTCGTCGTATAAAAAGGGCTGAAAATATGTTGTAAAGTTTGCTCGTCAATGCCGCAACCGGTATCCGTAATAGCGATGCGAAGCGTATTTTGTTTTTTATAAAGGCGAGCGGTAATTTTTTTATGTGTGCTATGTTCTAATGCTTCAATCGCATTTTTTAATAGGTTAAGTAGCACTTGTTTAATTTGATTGGCATTGCCTTGCACCTTGCAATATGCTAATTCGCACTGTAGTTCAAAATCAATGGCATGACGCTCAAATGATAGCGTTAAAAAATCGCATGTTTCTTGCAATACCTCATCTAAATAAAAAGGCGTTATTGCAAGTGCCTGTGGTGTGGATAAAATTAAAAACTCTTCAATAATTAAATCGACGCGTTCGATTTCTTTTTTTATCGTGGCATAGTGCGTATGGTAAGGCGACGCCGTATCCGCGCTCATCATCTGAATAAAGCCAGAGATCACCGTCATAGGATTGCGAATTTCATGTGCGAGCCCCGCGGCTAATTCGCCAGCTAGATTTAATTTTTCTGTTTCAACGATTAAGCGTTCATTTTCTTTTTGGTAAGAAATATCGCGAGAAATGACAGAGGTCGCCATAACTTCACCTTGTTCATTTAAAATCGGCGATAAAGAAATTTGCGCATCGAAATAGCTACCGTCTTTACGTTGATCTTGCGTTTCGAGCAGTGAATAACTTTCGCCTTTCATTAAGCCTTTTTGGCGTATTTTAGCCGCCAATTCATTTTCGTGGGGCACGAGTGGCAAAATTTTGCCGATGCATTCCTCGCGCTTCCAGCCATATAACTCTTCAAAGGCGGGGTTTACTTGAATAATGCGCCCGTTTAAATCAAACACTGCAATGCTATCTTTCGCTGAGTTAAAGAAGAGCTCTAAGTAAGCGTCGCTCCAAGCGAGTTGCTTCTCTTTAGAGTCCTGCATAACTTCCATAGAACGCCATGAGCGCTTTAATAAGTAAAATTGTAAGCAAGCTAAAATAGTCATTAATGATAGCGTGAATAATAAATAATAAACCGATGTAATTTCTAATGTAATTTTTTGCGGCAATAGCTTGAGTAAAATAATACTCTCAATAATCGCTGCAAAAGATACGGCAATATTAATATGAATCGACTCATACACAGATGCGAGTAAAATAAATAACACACACCATGTAATGCCGATATAGTGGCAGTTGTAGTAATTAAAAATTACCATAGCAATATTGCCGCCAACTAATAACGTAATTTGCATCGCCTTAGGTGAAATTTTACTGTAGCAAAGCCCGATTGCAATTGCGGCAAAGACGATACCTTCATAAGGAAGGCGCTTAAAAAATGGAAAAATATCTAACCAAAAGGCGACAATATAGCCAGCAATTCCAATGATATACAAATGTAAAAAAAGCTTATTACGATTTGCTAAAAACGTATTTTGATCCATAGGTGACTCCTTTTGTATGATGACACTAATCATACACGATTCAACAGTATCAAGAAAACGAAAATTTTGTTATGATGATAAGAAAAGAAGTGACACATAGCCTTACTATGTGAAATGGAGGAACGAACAATGTATGCAGGCGAATTATTAAACATGTTACCGGTTAAACGTGTCATTGGTGAAGTGCCAGCGCATGTCACAGAAATTGTAATTGACTCGCGCGCAGTCCAGCAAGATAGCATGTTTATTTGTATTAAAGGTTATACTGTAGATGGACACGATTATGCTGAGCAAGCAATTGAAGCGGGTGCGACAATTATTGTGACAGAGCGAGAATTAACGCTACCAAAAGGGGTAACACAAGTAGTCGTACGCGATACGACACGTGCCCTAGGTTTACTGGCCGCTAAATTTTACGATTACCCTTCACAAGATATGTTTATGATTGGGGTAACAGGAACAAACGGCAAAACTTCGGTCACAGGCATTATTCAAAATATGTTGCAGAGCATGGGTACAAAATCCGCGTTAACAGGTACGATTGGTTTTAACTTAAACGGGATTTTATACGAGTCAGCTAATACGACGAGTGATGCTCTCAGTACACAGCAAATGATTTTCCGCGCTAAAATGGAAGGCTGTCGTGTAATGACGATGGAAGTATCTTCACACGGACTAGCTTTAGGCCGTTTAGCCGGCGTTGACTATGACGTTGCCATCTTTACGAATTTAACGCATGACCATTTAGATTTCCACGGTACAATGGAAGACTACGGACAAGCGAAAGGTTTATTATTCTCACAACTTGGTCAAGACCTCGAGAAAAATAAATACGTTGTATTGAACGCCGACGACCCTTGGGCAGAGCGCTACGCTAAAATGACACCGTTTCCTGTTTGGCGTTACGGTTTTACAAGTGAACGCGCAGATTTTAAAGCGAGCAACTGCTCTTACGAAAACTTTAAAACGCATTTTGATATGCATACACCAGAAGGCATCTTCCCGGTAACGATGAATTTACTCGGTGATTTTAACGTCTATAATGTACTGGCTGCGGCTACAACATTTTATGCGCGCGGTCATGCGATTGAGCAAATTATCGAACATATCGAATTATTACCACCGGTTAAAGGGCGCATGGAAAAAGTGCCGAGTGACTTACCTATTGAAATTTTTATTGACTATGCGCATACGCCTGATGCGATTGAAAAAGCCATTCAGGCGGCCGAGCCTTACAAACAAGGTAAAATAATTTTCTTAGTCGGGACAGGTGGCAATCGTGATAAATCAAAACGCCCTGCAATGGCTGAAAAAGCTTCGCGTGCAGAATATGTTATTTTAACGACTGATGATCCACGTTACGAAGAATATGACAGCATCACAGGCGATTTAGCTAAAGGTATGACGCATGAAAACTTTGCTTGTATCGGAGATCGTGCAGAAGCTGTATGCCATGCTATAGAAGTAGCCGAGCCTGGCGATATGATAATTTTTGCAGGTAAAGGGCACGAAGACTTCCAAATTATCGAAAATACCAAATACCCACATAGCGATGCAGAAATTGCAGTTGAAGCGGGTATGAAGAAATTTAACGTGTGAGGAAGGAGGGCGCGTCCCTCCTTTTTTAATTGGACAAATTGTGAAAACAGTTGTCAGCCCAATAAAAAATTTTTATGATAGTTGAGATAGGAAAAGGAGATTACTTACTCATGACGAACTTAAAACAAGAAATTGAATCACGTCGCACTTTTGCGATTATCTCTCACCCTGACGCAGGGAAAACAACCATTACAGAAAAAATGTTGTACTTTGGTGGCGCGATTCGCGACGCTGGTACAGTCAAAGGTAAAAAGTCTGGCAAGTTTGCGACATCTGACTGGATGGAAATTGAAAAACAACGTGGTATTTCTGTCACATCTTCAGTTATGCAGTTTGATTTTGAAGGTTGCCGCGTCAATATTTTAGATACACCTGGTCACCAAGACTTCTCGGAAGATACGTACCGTACATTGATGGCAGTAGATAGTGCTGTCATGGTAGTCGATGCAGCTAAAGGTATCGAGGTACAAACGTTAAAACTATTTAAAGTTTGTCGTATGCGCGGTATTCCTATTTTTACGTTTATTAACAAGTTAGACCGCCAAGGTAAAGAACCACTAGAGTTAATGGAAGAATTAGAAGAAGTGCTTGGCATTCAGTCGTATGCGATGAACTGGCCAATCGGTATGGGTAAGGAGTTTTTAGGCATTTACGACCGTTATAATAAGCGTATCGAACAGTTCCGTACGGATGAGGAGGCGCGCTTCTTACCTTTAGACGAAAATGGTGAATTAGCGGTAGAAAATGATATGAAAAAAACATCATATTATACGCAAGCTATGGAAGATATTATGTTGCTTGATGAAGCGGGGAATGACTTTTCTGAAGAGAAAATTCGTCGTGGTGAGCTAACACCTGTATTTTTCGGTTCAGCTTTAACAAACTTTGGCGTTCAAACATTTTTAGAGACGTATTTAAAGTTTGCGCCGATGCCACAGCCACGTTTAACGCAAGAAGAAACAATTGTTGACCCAGTAGAAACAAAAGAGTTTTCGGGCTTTATTTTCAAGATTCAAGCCAATATGAACCCTGCTCACCGCGACCGTATCGCTTTCGTGCGTATCGTATCAGGTGAATTTGAGCGCGGCATGAATATGACGTTGTCACGTACAGGGAAATCATTTAAAGTAACACAGTCTACACAGTTTTTAGCAGATGATCGTGAGACGGTTGATAAAGCGGTAGCTGGTGATATTATCGGGTTATATGATACAGGGACCTACCAAATTGGTGATACCGTAGTCGGTGGTAAAAAGACGTTTAAGTTTGAAGCACTGCCGCAGTTCACCCCTGAATTATTTATGAAAGTAACAGCTAAAAACGTCATGAAATCAAAACACTTCCATAAAGGGATTTTACAGCTCGTACAAGAAGGAGCTATCCAATACTACAAAACATTGCATACAGAGGAAGTTATTTTAGGTGCGGTTGGTCAATTACAATTTGAAGTGTTTGAGCATCGCATGAAAAATGAATACAATGTTGAAGTGCGTATGGAACCGATGGGCAGCAAAATTGCTCGTTGGATTGAGAATGAAGAAGATGTAAAAGAGTCTATGTCTTCAACACGTAGTATGCTCGTGCATGACCGCTACGAAAATTACGTCTTTTTATTTGAAAACGACTTTGCAATGCGCTGGTTTGCAGATAAAAACGATCATATTAAATTATATAGCTTATTGTAAAAATGAAACGCGAATTGGGCATGACCTTATTCGCGTTTTTTTAAAAAGGAGTTGGCACGATGAACATTAGTAATTTTTCGATTAAGCGCCCAACATTAACGATTGTATCCATGTTGCTTATCATTTTACTAGGAGGCATTTCGTTACTGAAAATACCTGTAACATTAATACCTGAGCTCAACCCGCCAATTGGTGTAGTGGTCACGTCTTATCCAGGTGCTAGCCCAGAGGAAGTCAATGAAAAAGTGACGAAGCCATTAGAGGCTACATTAGCTACCTTACCAGGTATTGAACGGGTGCAATCCACCTCACAAGAAGGTTCAAATTTAATTATTTTAGAATTTAACTGGTCGACAAATATTAAAGATGTACAGCTCGATGTTTTGCAGCGCATCGATATGACACCGCTACCAGATGATGCGGGTAAGCCGAGCTTTTTAAAGTTTGACCCGGCTCAGTTCCCGGTCATTCAATTAGCTTTACGTGCAGAAGATACGACGACAGATATTCGTATTATTGCCGAGGAGCTTGAGCAAGAGTTATTGCGTACAGAAGGTGTAGCAAGCGTTAATATTTCGGGTAAAGTAGTAGAGGAAATTACATTGACGCTCGATGCTAAAAAGTTAGAAGAAAAAGGATTGACACAAGCAGACATCGTGCAGCTTGTACAAGCTAATAATGTATCTTTGCCAGGGGAGTCAGTCGAAACGAAAGACGGGCAGTTATTAACTACGCGCATTATGAGCACGCTAACTTCCGCTGAGGATATCGCGCAGCTGACAGTATCAGTAAACCCGATGACAGGTGAAAAGCTTACGATAAGCGATGTTGCGAAAGTAGAGCGCGCAGAGCAAAAGGCGACAAATGAAACGTATGCTAATGAACGTCCGGCCGTATTAATGTCCGTATTACAAGAATCAGGTGCTAATACAGCAGAAGTATCGGAACAGTTTAAAGCGACATTAACGAAGCTCTTAGAAGACGAGCGTTATAAAGGTGTAGAAGCAGACGTACTATTTGACCAAGGGGATTATATTCGCATAGCTATTGCTAATATTGGGCAGTCGATGATTGTCGGTGGGCTGTTTGCCATGCTCGTATTATTCGTATTTTTACGCGGCATTAAGAGTCCCATTATTATTGGTGTAGCCATTCCGTATTCAGTTATTGTAACGTTTGTTTTAATGTACTTTGCTGACTTTTCTTTAAATATTATGACGCTCGGTGCGCTAGCGTTAGGCATAGGGATGCTTGTAGACAACGCTATCGTCGTCATTGAAAATATCGAACGTCACCTCGGCCTTGGTGAGACACCGATTGAAGCGGCTAAAAAAGGGACGAAAGAGTTAGCGACAGCCATTACCGCTTCAACATTAACAACGGTAGCTGTGTTCGTACCTGTCTTATTTATTGAAGGGTTAATTGGCCAAATTTTTACAGAGTTTGCACTGACGATTTCCTTTAGTTTATTCGCTTCGCTAATGGTGTCGTTAACCGTAGTACCAATGCTTGCAAGCCGCATGTTAAAAACGAAGACAGTAAATCTGACAGAGGTGCGTAGCGAATCTCGTTTTTATCAACGCTATACAGCTGTTGTAAAAGCAGCGCTCCGCCATCGTGCGATTGTTCTTAGTGCGGTAGCTGTATTATTTGTAGCCTCATTATATGTCGTTGTCACAAGGGGAACAGAGTTTTTACCTGCTACTGACGAAGGGTTTGCTTCGGTAGCGGTACAGTTACCAAATGGTGCTTCGTTAAGTGAAACAAAAAAAGTTGTCGCTCAAGTTGAAGAACGATTAAAGCAGGAATCAGATGTAGATGTATATGTTAGTTTAATCGGTGCTACACAAGAAGCTGCCTCTCGTGGCCAAAGCGTAGCGAATCGTGCGGAGCTTTATGTCAAAATGAAACCCGCGAGTGAGCGCAAGCGTACGATTTTTGCTTTTGCTGAAGAAGTAGAGCAAGATTTGGCGAAAGAAATTGCTGAAGATGTGAGCGTACAATTTAATATTTCGACATCATCAGGTTCAGCACCGCAACAGCTAACATTCCGTTTGACGGACACGAACCGCACACGCTTAGCGCAAAGCGCCGACCAATTAAAAGAAGCGTTAGCTAAGCAACCTGGTATTTTAGAAGTAACGCATGATTTAGAAAATACAGTTGAAGAAATTCAAATTGAAATTGATAAAGAAGCGGCGAAAGACTTAGGGTTTGTGCCCGCACAAATCGCTCAAACCGTAAATCAAATGACGCGTGGTCAAACAACGACACAACTTTTAACCGAAGATGATGAAGTGTTGCTCGTAACGACTGGCTTTGGTGAGGCCTATACAAAAGATAGCGAGGCATTAGCTGATATGAAACTTCGTTCGCCTGCAGGAAGCTTTGTAGCGCTAAAAGAAATTGCGACGATTGAAGTGAAAGAAGGACCTGTATCGATAAGACGTTCTGATCAAACAGCTGCGGTAGCTTTCTTTGTAAAGTATACGGCTACAGCTTCGCTCGGTAGCATGTCTAAGCAAGTGGACAAAGTTATTGCAGATACAGCGTTACCTGCTTCGACAGATGTTGCTTTCAGCGGTGACCGTGAGCTATACGATAGCGCAATCGACGATATGATTATGGCGCTAATCGTTGCTATTTTACTCGTATACTTTGTAATGGCAGCACAATTTGAATCCTTTAAATACCCATTTATTATTATGTTTACCGTACCGCTAATGGTAATTGGTGTAGCGGTGGCATTCTTGTTAACAGGCACGATTATTAGTGTTACAGCTGTTATCGGTCTTCTAGTGTTAGTTGGGATTGTCGTCAATAATGGGATCGTATTTGTAGATTATATTAACCAGAAAAAAGCACAAGGTGTTGCGTCATATGAGGCTATCCTTATTACTACGCAAGACCGTTTGCGCCCCGTTATTATGACAGCGGCAACTACGATTTTAGGGCTTTTACCTTTAGCTTTAGGTATTGGAGAAGGCACCGAGATGAATCAGCCGATGGGCATTGTCGTTATCGGGGGACTATTAAGTGCTACGTTCTTCACTTTATTTATCGTGCCAATTATTTATAGCCTATTTGATCGTGAAACACGTAAAATGAATCGTAAGTAAACGAAGCAAAGGGGATGTTTTCGTTGAGGAACTATTTTTACACAGGTTTTCCCGGTTTTATTGCGAGCCGGTTAATTGCTGATGCATTTGAACAAAATTTATGTGATGAAGTGTATACGTTAGTAGAAAAATGTAATAGTTTACAAGCAGAAGTTGCTGCCGCTACATTATTAACGCGCTTTCCACATAAAAAAATTCATATTATAGAAGGCGATATTACACAACCACAATTAGGTATAAACGATAAGGTGATGGAGGCGTTGCGTGCGCATATTACGCATGTATGGCATTTAGCCGCGATTTATGACCTAGCTGCGCCTAAAGAAGATGCATACCGTGTAAATGTCCACGGCACAAAGATGGTGAATGACTTCGCACAAAAATTGCCACAGCTCACCCGTTATATGTATTTTAGTACAGCCTACGTGGCAGGTACGCGCACAGGTTTGATTAAGGAAGATGATTTAATACAGCCGCTCCGTTTTAAAAATCATTACGAAGCAACGAAGTATGAGGCAGAGTGTTTAGTAGAGCATTGTAAGGCGATATTACCGATTACTATTTTGCGTCCAGGTATCGTGTGTGGTCATTCGGCAACGGGGGAGACGAATAAATTTGATGGTCCCTACTTTATACTCAATTTAATTGATCGTTTGCGTAAGTTACCGACAGTCCCGTATATTGGTAAATCAAAAATCGCCCTTAATATTGTCCCTGTTGATTATATTGTGCAAGCTGCTAATTACTTAGCATTAACGGATGAAGCGCAAGGAAAAACCGTGCACCTCACCGACCCTAATCCACACCCGATGCAAGAAGTGTACCGTGCGATGGTAAAAGAGATGACAGGTCAATACCCTTTTGGCCATATTTCTTTAACGCTAGCTAAGCAAACATTGCGTTATAAAAAAATGCGTGTATATTTAGGTGTAGAACAACAAGCGATTGATTATTTAAGTTGGCAAGCTACTTTTGATACGCGGGTAGCTACTGCGCTATTAAAAAACAGTCGTATCCATTGCCCTGATTTTATTGAAATATTGCCGACGCTTATTACCTTTTATGAGGCGCATAAAGATGGGAAACGACGCGTCACAATAAAATAATTTGCACACATTGTAGTAGCATGTTATAATAATTTTACAATTCAATAGACCTTATTGACAGTATGTCAAAGGGGAGTAGCTATAAACGATACAATCGTTTACTTTGCGTTCGTCATTACGTGACAATGTCACCGGATGCAATAACATTAACTTGTTTAGCAAGACCTTTGCCTTTTATTAGGCAGGGGTCTTTTTGTTTTGTATAAAACAAGAGGAGTGGTTATATATGGAAGCGATATTACTCGAGTATGGTTGGGTATTATTAGTGCTTGTTGCATTAGAAGGTTTATTAGCCGCTGACAATGCGATAGTAATGGCAGTTATGGTAAAACATTTACCTAAAAAAGAACAGAAGAAAGCTTTGTTTTATGGCTTAATTGGTGCATTAGTATTTCGATTTGCGGCGTTATTTTTAATTGCAACACTCGTGAAATATTGGCAAATTCAAGCGATTGGTGCCGCATATTTACTATTTATTTCGATTCGTAGTTTATATGCTATTTGGAAACATAAAGATACAGAAAATGCGGATATTAAACCGAAAAAAGAATCAGGTTTTTGGATGACAGTAGTAAAAGTAGAAATTACTGATATTGCATTTGCCATTGACTCGATGCTTGCGGCTGTAGCGATTGCAATGACGTTACCACATTTAGGGGATTTTTCAATTGGTGGCATTAATGGCGGGCAATTTTTAGTAATGTTCTTCGGTGGTGTAATAGGTTTAATCATCATGCGTTTTGCAGCACAGTGGTTTGTGAAAGTGCTCAACGACTATCCTTCACTTGAAGCGGCTGCATTTATGATCGTCGGATGGGTTGGGGTTAAGCTAGTAGTGTTAACGCTTGCGCACCCTGGTGTCGCTTTAATTGCAGAAAGCTTCCCACATTCAACACTATGGAAAGCAACGTTTTGGATTGTGTTAGTAGCAATCGCAGTGGGCGGTTATTTAACAGGATTACGAAATAAAAAGAAAGCAGAGAAAAATGCTTAACGTCTGATAAAAATGCGCTATACTGATGGAAGAACAGTTTTATTGCTGTTCTTCCTTTTATTTTGCGAGGAGGTTAAGTTATGCCCTGGAAGAAAGAGAAGAAAGGAATTACACCGTTTCGTTTAATCGTCTCTTATTATTTGATAGCGATGTCGATTTCTTTTTTATTACTTCGTTTACCGTGGGTGCATCAACCCGGTGTTGAAGTATCGTTAATTGATAGTTTGTTTACAGCGGTAAGCGCTGTAAGTGTGACGGGCTTAACGACGATTACAATCGCCGAATCCTATACGACTTTCGGCTTTGTCATGCTACTAATTGTATTGCAGTTAGGCGCTATCGGTATTATGTCGCTCGGTACATTTATTTGGTTGCTCGTAGGTAAAAAAATCGGTATGCGAGAGCGACAGCTCATTATGATTGACCACAACCAGTCCAATATCTCTGGCGTTGTTAACTTGATTCGAGAAATTATAAAAATATTATTTGCGATAGAGCTTTTCGGTGCGGTAGTGTTGTCTATTCATTATTTAAAGTACTTTGATACATGGCAAGAAGCGGTTGTCCAAGGGGTATTTGGTGCAATTTCAGCTACGACAAATGGTGGTTTTGATATTACAGGTCTCAGTCTCCTACCTTTTCACAATGATTATTTCGTACAGTTTATTACGATGTTACTCATTGCACTAGGAGCCATTGGTTTTCCTGTTTTAATAGAAGTAAAACAATATTTACGCAGCCGCAAAACGAATTTTCGGTTCAGTTTATTTACTAAAATTACGACATCAACGTATGCGATTTTATTTGTGGTAGGTGCACTCGTAATTTTTGTGTTAGAGTCTTTTCAATCGTTTAAAGGGATGACGTGGCATGAGGCATTGTTTTCAGCGATGTTTCATTCGGTGTCAGCCCGCTCAGCAGGGCTTACGACGTTTGATGTAACAACATTTAGTGAGTCAACTAACGTATTCATTAGTTTTTTAATGTTTATCGGGGCCTCACCTAGCTCAGTAGGTGGTGGTATTCGTACGACGACTTTTGCGATTGCGATATTATTTTTAATTACGTTCGCGCGTGGTAAAGAAGATATCCAAGTGTTTGGACGTGAAATTTATTTAATCGACGTATTTCGTTCGTATGCGGTCATTATTTTAGCGATCTTTATGGTGCTTGTGGCAACGATTATTTTACTTATTACCGAACCTCAAGCATCATTGATGCAAATCATTTTTGAAATTGCTTCCGCCTTCGGTACGTGTGGTATGTCGCTCGGCATTACAGGTGATTTATCGACAACAGGTAAAGTGGTAATTATGTTACTAATGTTTATTGGACGTGTCGGTCTTATTTCGTTCCTTTACTCACTTGGCGGTAAAACGAAAAAGACGAAATTCCATTATCCCAAAGAACGCGTAATTATTGGGTAAGCGTCATAAAGCCTTGATATATAAGGGTTTGAAGAGTGGGGCAAGATGTTTTGCCCCAATGGAAAGGTTAACAAAAAAGCTACTTGCTGCGGCAAGTAGCTTTTTGTATGTTTAATGGAATGTAGTGAAAAATGGCGCTTCATCTTTACGGAAGTAAGTGAGTAAATACGCACGCTCAGGTACGATACGTCCTTCTGTTAAGTAAGTCGTTACATTAAATGCAAACGGCAGTACGAGCGTATGCTTAAATAATTCACGCTGGTGAATGCCAAAGCTTGCAAAAGTTTCGCCTGCTGTGTGAGCATCTTGATCAAGACGTTCATAAATTGCTTTACGTTCCTCTGTTGATAATTCATTTTTCCACCAAAGTTTACGCGGTTGGAAGTGATGAGCACTTAGGAAGTCAAGTTGCATTAAACTTGTGATGATGGCGATAGGTGCATCCTCACGTGTGTGCAAGAATTCAAGTAAGCGCGTAAATAAATCTTCTAACTGGTGACCAATACGTGACCAACCTTTATTTTCCCAATACGTACCAAAGTCTTGGAAGAAATCAAATGGTGTCTCAAATACTTCGGTTACTAAGTATTCGATTGTATGATCCATGCGGTGGTCATTCCAATATTTTTCGAGCACATCTTCTGCATGTTTAATACGTACGATATCATCAAAAGTAAGCACATTGTTTGAGAAGATTTCGTAAGGCGCTACATCAACATAGGTGTAGCCATATTTCTCGGCTTCTAGACGTAAACCTGTCCCGCGCAGTAGTTTTAAGAAGCCAAGTTGCAGTTCCTCAGGACGCATCGCAAAAACGTCATTAAACGTTTGACGGAAGCTTGCATAGTCTTCTTCAGGCAGTCCTGCAATTAAGTCAAGGTGCTGGTCGATTTTACCGCCTTTTTTAACCATCGTGACGGTGCGTGTTAACTTTTCAAAGTTTTGACGACGCTTCACGAGCTCATTCGTTTCATCATTTGTAGATTGAACGCCAATTTCAAAGCGGAAAAGCCCGGCTGGTGCATTGTCATTTAAAAACTGAATGACTTCAGGACGCATAATGTCTGCTGTAATTTCAAATTGGAAGACCACGCCAGGTTGACGCTCGTCAATTAAAAATTGGAACATCTCCATAGCATAGCTACGGCTAATATTAAACGTTCTGTCGACAAATTTAATCGTACGCGCGCCGTTAGCCATTAAGTAGCGAATATCATCTTTAATTTTCTCGCGGTTAAAGTAACGCACACCTACTTCAATAGAAGATAGGCAAAATTGACAAGAAAACGGACAACCACGACTCGTTTCAATATATTGAATACGTTTACTAAGGAAAGGACGATCTTCTTCTAGACGGAAGGGGCTTGGCATTTCGCGCAAGTCCACTTTCGGTGCTTGAGGATGGAGCTTTACTTTATTATCCACAAGGTAGCAAATATTAGGTACCTTTTCTAACGGTATTTCGCCATTTTCATAGCGCAATAATTCCTTAAAGGCGATTTCTCCTTCATTCATTAAAATATAATCAATAACGCCATCAAGACGACGTAGCCAATCATGTACGTCGTAGGATATTTCAGGTCCACCAAGTACGATTTTTACATTAGGTAATACTGTACGTAGCATGCGTGCAACCGTAATCGTTTCTTCGATATTCCAAATGTAGCAACTAAAGCCTACAACGTCTGGTTTCTTTTGAAATAAATCTGAGACAATATTAAAAGCAGGATCTTTAATAGTATACTCTGCAATTTCAGGGTCAAATTCAGGGGCGACTGCTACTTTTAAATAGCGCAGTGCTAAGTTCGTATGAATGTATTTGGCATTGAGTGTAGCTAAAACAATTTTCATCAATCTATCTCCTTTTCTCCTTATCCATTGTAACAATGAAATAGTGCTCACTCAATCAACATATTCGTCTGTTTTGTTACTATATCGAGAAAAATGCGGCACTTTGACAATCCTTTTCGAAAGTCGCTATAATATGTTAAGCATGAACAAGTGAGAAGGTGAGTAAATTGACGACAGAAGAAGTAAAGCAATCGCTAAAATTATACATTGTCCTTTCTCGTGCGCATAAAGCTATCAACGAGGAGTTACACGGATTTTTTCAAGCGAACGGCGTAAATCCTACGGAGTTTGCTGTACTAGAGTTGCTATATCATAAAGGCCGTCAACCATTACAAGTAATCGGTTCTAAAATCCTATTGGCAAGCGGATCGATTACGTATGTTGTAGATAAATTAGAAAAGCGTGGTTATTTAAACCGCGTGTCTTGTCCTAATGACCGTCGCGTAACGTATGCAGAAATTAGCGAAGAAGGAGAAGCTTTTATGGCAAAAGTTTTTCCGGAGCACGAGTTAATGCTAGCGGATTTACTAGGGGCACTAGATAGTGATGAAAAGGAACAAGCTATTGTGTTATTAAAAAAGCTTGGTCGTTCGATTAAAGATTTATCTTATTAATTTCTATAAAAAATAGGCTACCTAGCAAATGAGGTAGCCTATTTTTGTCGTTATTTTTTTGTAATGGTTGAGGCCATTTGTAAAAATGAAGCGATGGCAGAAGCGTTCGCTTTATCATAAATTGTTAGCTGACCGACTAAACCATTTTGTTCGAAAGCAATAACGTACACGACATCGTTATCAAATGTTGTTTTCCAACCTGTAGCATTCGCTAGTGGTGCTAATTCATTAGCTGATAGCTCTGTAGGTTCGCCTACTGCTTGCATATACATCATGGCATTGTCTTTTACTGAAGCGAATGTATCCTCTTCAGTAGTAG
Organism: Metalysinibacillus jejuensis; assembly: GCF_003057615.1. Lineage (GTDB taxonomy): Bacteria > Bacillota > Bacilli > Bacillales_A > Planococcaceae > Metalysinibacillus > Metalysinibacillus jejuensis. The sequence goes on along the minus strand of NZ_QAFW01000005.1, from coordinate 22,457 downwards.
CTACTTGAATACGCATGCTTAAGCCGCTATCTGCTGCTGAAATGATTTGATCACGACCAGGCTCTTCAGCTGTAAACGTAAAGCCGTCTTGTAATGTAACGACGTAAGGCATTTGTGTAGAAGCTGTGCCTGTAGCGCTCACAGTTTCTTTAGGTGCCTCTGTTTTTGTTTCAGGTGAAGCTGTAGGTGCTGTGTTTTCTTCAGCTTTTTGCCCGTCTTCTTGCGCTGCTGTGCTTTCTTTAGCAGGCTCTTTTTCTACAGTATCTGCAGTCGTTTGCTCTTCTGATTTAATTTCAATCGGTTCTTGTTCAGCTTCTTTTGCTTTCTTATCGTCACCTTGTCCACAAGCTGCGATTAGCATAGCTGACAAAGCTAATGTCATCGTAAGTGTTAATTTTTTTGACATTGATAAACCCTCCCTTATTCTACTAGAACGTTTTTAACTAGCAGTAGTTTCATTGTAAAGGTAAAACGAGAAACAGTAAAAGGATAAAAACCATATGTGTAATAATAATGAGGGGCATGCTTCGTTTCCATTCATATAAAAAGCCCCATAGTATACTTACAACAAATGCAGCCAACATCCCAGGGATAAACCCACTCGGTAGAAGTACCATAGCACTAAGGAGTGCGGTAACAACGACGGCAAGGCTTGTTTTCATCATACCTTTAAGCAATTGTTGGACATAACCTCGCCAAAAAAGTTCTTCACCAATAATAATAATAAAAATGAGTAAAACGTAATGGCCAATATGTGCAGGTGCGAAATCTTGTAAAAATCTCGCGATTGGTTTTGCCACTTTAAAAGAAAAGATCGGTGCTAACTCATAGCATGCGCGAATAATACCGTAAGAAACAGTACCATAGCCAATACCGAATAATAAATAGTGCCAAGTAGGTAACTCATCGTAAAATTTTGCATGTAAGATGGCAATTGCTAAACTTACCAAAATGGTGAAGGTATACAGATACCAAAAGACCGCCTTATTATCAAATGTAATGTAGAGCATAATAAACATAAATAATAAGGAGAAGACTAATGTACCTTTTTGTTTATTTGTAATTTGCATTTCATTAACCTCCGCTTACTATACTAACAAAAAAAGAGCTTACCATGAATAATAAAAATGGCAAGCTCTTGAACAAAGCGTTGATTAGGACTGTGCTTCCTCAATAATAGTGTAACGTTTATGATTGATGACAGTACGCTCTTCCATCCCTAATTGCTCGAAGTTCTCCATATATGTTAAATTAACAATAACGGAATTTTCATTGATTTTTTCAACGATACCTTGTAGACCATCACGGAATTCGATAATGTCACCAATTTGGGCTACGATAATATCTTCTTCTTCTTTTTTATCAGTCATTTTTGTCAGCTCCTTTAACAGCTACTACTTATAGTCTACTGATTTTTTACAAAAGGTAAAGTATTTTGCTAAATTTGCATGCAACGAGAGAATCGAGGTGAATAACGTATGGCGGACTATACACAACAATTAGCGCAACTTGAAGCAGGAGAAATCGCCAGTTTAACGATTACAAAAGCGGATTTTTTAGCGTTTCGAGAAGTGTTGATTGCTCATCCTAAGTTTAAACATTTTAGAGGCGAAGCCCATCAAGGTGCTACGATTGTTTATACGTATTTACAAGAAGCACGAGCTTAATGTATGTCAAAGAGGTCCATAAATGTGTTGACCTCTTTTTGTTATTTGTATTTTTCGGAATTTTCAACTACTATTTTTACAAAGGGGGCTAAATGATGAAAATCGGTTTTATAGGTACGGGTGTTATGGGGGCAAGTATTGTCAAACACTTATTAGCAGCACAACATGAAGTAACAATTTACACGCGCACAAAAGCGAAAGCTGAACCACTACTCACAGCTGGTGCGAAGTGGGCTGATTCGCCTCAAGCTTGCGCTGAAAATCAAGAGGTAGTTTTTACAATGGTCGGCTATCCTCAAGATGTTAAAGAAGTAATGGCAGGTATTTTTCAAGCCGCACAACAAGGGGCGATTATTATCGATATGACAACGTCCGAACCGACATTAGCACAAACACTTTATACAGAAGCGAAAGTTAAAAATTTATCCGTGTTAGATGCACCTGTTTCAGGCGGTGATATCGGCGCACAAAACGGCACGCTATCAATTATGGTAGGCGGTGATAAAGCAGCGTTTGATCATGTTTATCCTGTGTTAACTTGCTTTGGTGAAACGATTGTGTACCAAGGGGAAGCGGGCGCTGGTCAGCATGCGAAAATGTGCAACCAAATTGTAATCGCATCAGGTATGATTGGCGTCTGTGAAGCACTCGCTTACGGACTAAAGGCAGGTTTAACGATGGAAGACGTCTTGCGCTCGATTACTACCGGCGCAGCTGGTTCGTGGGCGCTGACAAATCTTGCACCGCGCATGTTAAAGGGCGATTATGCGCCAGGTTTTTATATTAAACATATCGTTAAAGATTTAGGTATTGCACTTGCAGAAAGTGAGCGCATGGCACTCGAGTTACCAGGCCTAGCATTAGCGCATGAAATGTATACGAAGCTGTTAGCAGCGGGTTACGGTGAGGAAGGTACACAAGCATTAATTCGTTATTATGATGAATTGTAAAGCAGGTGTAAAAAGCAATTGAAGATTTTCAAGTGCACGCGACAAATAAAACGGTGTGTGAGATAGTACAAAAAGAAAGTGGGGGCTGAGCATGACACAACAAAGAAGTCAGTATGCGCTATATTTATCGCTCCCTATTTTATCTTGGGCGTTTTATGATTTTGCGAATACCATTTTCTCATCAAATATTAATACGATTTTCTTTCCTTTTTATATGGATGAAGTACTTGGGAAAAATGAAGTTATGCAACAAGTAGCGAGCACTTTTATTTCGTATGCCAATGCATTAGCTAGCTTATTTTTAGTTATCTTCTCGCCGCTATTCGGTGTGATGGTCGATAAGACGGGTTATAAAAAACGCTTTATCGTATGGTTTGCATCCATCTCTATTTTCTTTACATTTATGATGGGGATTTTAGCACCCATGGAATTTGCTTACGCCTATAAGGGTGTGCCACTTAGCTTACTGCTCGTCGTTACTAGCTTCGTTATCGCAAAATTTTTCTTTAATGCAAGTCTCGTTTTTTATGATGCGATGATGCCAGACCTCGGTACGCGAGAAGAGATGCCGCTCATTTCAGGTTTTGGCGTAGCGGTAGGCTATTTTGGCACGCTAGTTGGTTTATTAGTGTATTTATATGTAGGGGATTCGGACTTCCACCGCAGCTTTATTCCAACGGCCGTTTTATACTTATTATTCTCGTTACCACTGTTTTTTATTAATAAAGACACGCCGATTCCTAAAGAGCAGCGTAAGCCTTTTAAGTTTTTTGATGGCTATAAAGATATTATTGCTACTTTTAAAGAGATGAAAGGGCATCGTACAATTTTCACTTTTATGATTGCTTATTTCTTTTTAAATGATGCGATTGCTACAACGATTGCTATGATGGCGGTGTATGCTACAGCAATTATTGGCTTTAGTTCTAGCCAGTTTATTATACTTTACCTCGTTTCTACTATCTCCACTATCATTGGATCGTTTATTTTTGGTCTTATTACTAAACGAGTAGGCGCACATAAAGCGGTGTCGTTAGTAGCACTATTAATGATTGTTGCCCTCGCCTTAGCGGTCTTTGCAACTGAGTCATGGATGTTTTGGATTGCGGGGAGTTTATTCGGCGTATCATTAGGTTCTATGTGGGTAACCTCACGTACACTTATCATTGAATTGTCGCCAGAGGAAAAAAGAGGACAATTTTTCGGACTATTTGCCTTCTCAGGTAAGGTGTCATCTATCATTGGTCCTGCTGTTTACGGAACGGTCACTTTTATGTTGCGTGATTATGGAACGCTAGCGAGCCGCATTGCGCTTTCTACACTAATTGTTATGACGGTTATTGGCTTGCTCATTCATCTGCGCGTAAAGGATAATTCAGTAAATTAGCAAGTAGGAGAAATGTCGTGTCTGTGATACAATTAAGGTATATTACAAACATTTAACGTAAAGGGGCGACTCTCTTGGAACAAACGGGAATTTTACTCGAAAGTGGCACAAACGAACTAGAGATTGTAGAGTTTGATGTGGCCAATAATAAATTTGGTATTAACGTTATTAAAGTGAAAGAAATTATTCAGCCTATCCCTGTTATTTTTGTGCCGCATGCACATGAACATGTAGAAGGGATTATTCAATTGCGCGGTGAAGTGCTACCTGTAGTAGATATGTTAAAAGTACTAGGTATTAAAGATGTAGAACGTAGCCCGCAGCAAAAATATATCGTAGCAGAATTTAATAAACAGCGTGTCGTATTCCATGTGGATAATGTAACGCAAATTCACCGTATCTCATGGGACCAAATTGAAAAACCTTCAGACATGTACCAAGGTGGCGCATCACAAGTTATCGGCGTCATTAAACAAAATGATCAAATGATTTTACTGCTTGATTTTGAGCGCATTATGCTAGAGATTAACCCAGATTCAGGCATTAGTGTAGAATCGGTTAAAAAATTAGGGAAGCGTGATCGTTCTGATAAGAAAATTGTCGTAGCTGAAGACTCACCATTACTGCGTAAACTATTGCATGATACGCTAAGTGAGGCAGGCTATGGTAATGTCGACTTCTTTGAAAATGGGCGAGATGCTTATAACTATTTAGAAACACTCGTCAAAGCAGATCCAAATAAAGATATTACGCAACATGTGCAGATTATTATTACAGACATTGAAATGCCACAAATGGATGGGCATCATCTGACACGAAAAATTAAAGAACATCCAGATCTTGCTGTGTTACCTGTTATTATCTTCTCAAGTTTAATTACCGATGACCTTCGCCATAAAGGTGAGCGCGTAGGTGCAGAAGATCAAATTAGTAAACCAGAAATTGCAGAATTAATTTTACGTATTGACCAATTAATTTTATAATGCAATCCATCTCGTATAAGTAAAACAACACGTTAGATGGTGAACTGCACCCTAGCGTGTTTTTTTACACATCCCAAGCGGAAAGAAGGGCGTTTTTATGCAAACTAAAATGAAGACAGCAATTATCGACATAGGTTCAAATACGGTGCGTCTTGTAATTTACGATTATGATACACGTGAAGGTCTCCATGAACTAGGAAATATGAAAGTAGTTGCGCGCTTGCGTACACATATTTTACCTTCTGGAGAAATGGCAGAAGCAGGCATCGACTTATTAGAGCATACTTTGCAGGATTTTGTGGAAATGCTAGAAGATTTTTCGGTGAGCGACGTCCGTGTTGTAGCTACTGCAGCGATTCGACAAGCTACGAACCGTGAGCAAATTATGGCCAGAATGTCTGACAAGCTTGGGTTGAAAATAGATTTACTATCGGAAGAACAAGAAGCTTACTATGGCTTTTTAGGTGTAGCTTACTCACTAGCAACGCCATCTGCTGTAACGATTGATATCGGCGGTGGCAGTACCGAGATTACACTATTTAAAGATAAGGAATTGTGCTACTCACATAGTTTTCCTTTCGGTACGGTGTCGTTGAAACAAATGTTTGTCAAAGGTGAAGTATTGTCTACAAATGAGCAACAAAAGCTTAATGCCTTTGTGCGTGAGCAGTTTGCGCAAATTGAATGGATTACAAATTGCGGCTTGCCTGTTATCGGAATTGGTGGCAGTGCGCGTAATATTGCGCAAGTACATCAACAACGAAAAAATTATGGGTTAACTGGAGTTCATGGGTATGAAATGACCGCACAAGATTTACGAAAATTAAATGATTTCTTAGGTAATATGACGTATGAAGAGCTCAAACAACTTGATGGGTTATCTTCAGATCGTGCAGATATTATCGTACCCGCACTTTCTGTATTCCGTATTTTGTTAGAAATCGTTAATACAACACGCTTCCAATTAACGAAAAAAGGTTTACGCGAAGGGTTAGTTATGGAGCGCATTTTACAAAAGGATCCAACAGCGTTTGATAAGTATCATGTGTTTGATATTCATGCTAAGCAACTTGCGGCGGAATATCGGCGCAGCGACGTTGAAGTAGCCAATTTAGTCCAGTTAGCTGAAAAAATGTACGACGAATGTTGTCGTTTAAATTTCTTTACGTATGTAGAGGAAGATAAGGAGCTAATCCGTAAAGCTGCTAAAGTTTTTGCGATAGGCGAATATATCGAGCTAAGTTCTTCGAGCCAACATACATTTTACTTAATTGCTAATCAAGCAATTGATGGGTTAGACCACGTAGAGCGTATTAAAGTAGCACTGCTGGCATCCTATAAAAATAAAGATTATTTTTCTCACTTTGTAGAACCATTTGAATCATGGCTAGAGGAAGATGAATTACATAAACTTCGAGACTTCGGTGCCATGTTAAAGTTTGCGTATGCTTTTACTGTGTCAAAGCGTGGTGTAGTGCAAGATATTACACTTACACGCGCAGCGGACGGTGTACATTTAACTGCTAAGTTGCAAAAAAATGCAGCGGCTGAAAAATACCAAGCAGAACGCCATAAAAAACATTTAGAGCGTGTCATTAAAGAAGATATTCATATTTATTATAACGAGGAAGGATTGAATAAATGATGACAGAAATCATTGACGAAACAGCCCATCACACGAATTTACTAGAGGAGATTGCTAAGCCTGAATACTATAATAACCGTGAGCTTAGCTGGTTAGCGTTTAATGAGCGTGTATTAGAAGAAGCGGAAGATATTCATAACCCATTATTAGAGCGCTTAAAATTTTTAGCGATTTTCAGCTCGAATTTAGACGAGTTTTTCATGGTACGTGTAGCAGGGTTACAAGATCAAGTACGTGCTGGCTTTCATAAACCTGAAAACAAGTCAGGGTTAACACCAACAGAGCAACTTACATGTATCGCAGAACGTACGCAAGCGCTAGTTAAGCGTCAAACTGAAGTATACAATCATTTAACACATAATTTACTACCAGAACATAATGTTTTTATGAAAGATATTAATGAATTAACAGCGGAACAAAATAATTATGTCGATGAATTATTTACAGAGACAATTTTTCCAGTTGTGACACCAGTAGCAGTAGATGCGTACCGTCCATTCCCAACATTGCTTGGAAAAACGTTAAATATTTTAGTGTTGCTAGAACAAGAGGATGCCGATCCAGAAAATCGCCAAAAAGTAGCTGTAGTACAAGTGCCATCTGTATTAGGACGCTTTATTGAACTACCGACAACTGAAGAAGGTAAGAGTGAGTTTGTTTTATTAGAAGACGTTATTACAAAACATATTGAACAATTATTCTACGGCTATACGGTAAAGTCGGCACAAGCCTTCCGTCTAACACGTAACGCTGATTTAACGATTCATGAAGAAGGCGCACGCGATTTACTTGTAGAAATCGAAAAAGAATTGAAAAAGCGTAAATGGGGCGTAGGAAGCCGTTTAGAAGTACGAAAAGGTGAAATGAGTGACGAAGTACTCGCTTATTTACTGAAAGAATTTGAAATTGAAGAAGCGGATGTCTTCCATATTGATGGACCGTTAGATTTAACATTCATGTTCCCGTTTGTGAAGGCGATTTCAGCAGGTCGTGAGCACTTAGAGTATGAGAGCTTTATTCCACAGCGTCCATTAGATTTATGTTCAGATGAAGATATTTTTGAAAAATCATTACAACAAGATGTGTTCTTCCACCATCCATATGAATCATTTGCACCTATCGTCGATTTTATTGCTGAGGCAGCTGTTAATCCAGACGTGCTTGCAATTAAACAAACGCTGTATCGTGTAAGTGGTAACTCGCCAATTATTCAAGCGTTAAAACAAGCAGCAGAGAATGGTAAGCAAGTTACGGTACTTGTAGAGTTAAAGGCACGTTTTGATGAAGAAAACAACGTGCATTGGGCGAAACAGCTAGAACAAGCAGGTTGCTTGGTTATTTATGGTATGAATAACTTAAAAACACACTCGAAAATCACGTTAGTGGTACGCCGTCGTCAAGGTAAAATTGAGCGCTTTGTTCACCTTGGTACAGGTAACTATAATGATGCAACAGCTAAAATTTACACAGATATGGGTATCATTACTACAGATAAAGAGTTTGGTATTGATGCGACAAACTTCTTTAACTATTTAAGTGGTTATACAGAAAAACCTAAATTTAACCATTTGGTCGTAGCACCATTTGATATTCGTGATGAATTTATTAAATTAATTGATGATGAAATTGCTTGTCATAAGCAATTTGGCAATGGCCGCATTCGTGCAAAAATGAATTCATTAACGGATAAAGATTTAATGATGAAGATGTATGAGGCGTCAATTGCAGGGGTGAAGGTAGAGCTCATCATTCGTGGTATTTGTTGTTTACGCCCAGGCATCCCAGGCATTAGTGAAAATATTACCGTAACTTCAATCGTTGGTCGCTTCTTAGAGCACTCACGCATTTACTGCTTTAATAATAATGGTGATGAGAAGATTTATTTATCATCAGCCGACATGATGACACGTAATATGATTAAGCGTGTAGAAATTTTATTCCCAATTTATGATGCGGCAGCGAAAGCGCGTATTCAGCATATTATGGATTTACAAATTGCGGATACAGCGAAAGCACGTGTGCAAGGGGCGGATAGTAAATACCGTTATAAGGATGCAGATCGCGGTCTTGATGCGAATTTATTAAACAGCCAAGAAATTTTCTTACAAGAAGCATTAAGTGCAATTGTCAATGAAGAATAACTTACAATAAAAAAACAGGCGTCGCTATACTTTAGTGACGTCTGTTTTTTATTTTATTAGCTAAAAATTTAATATTAGCTTCTTGTTGTAAAAAATTAGCGCTTGTATTGCCAGCGGTTTGGTTAATCGTTGTACCATCTGCTTTAATCCAACGAATCAACATATTATCTTGGAAATAATAGCGGTTTTCTGAAGCGACGGCTTCAACATTAGGATAAGTATAAGCGAAAAATAGCTCATCATTCATGTAGTAAAAATGATATGTCATTTCTTGATAATGGTATGTTACTTTGCGATAAGCTTCAGCGTCATAAGTTACGATATTATCAATATGTTGTACATTCATTTGATTTGCTTGAGCATTCGCTTCAATTTGGTTAAACCATGTACGAATTACTTGCACTTTAGCCTCGACGGCATCATCAGGTAGCGCATGTTTTTTAGCACTCGCTATTGGTACGGTAGGTGATGGAGGCAATTGCAACTGTTGCGGCTTTTTTTTATGCGTCAACATGATAGTATGTGGTGTTGCTTCGCTTCTATAATACACATGTCCGATTATCGTTTGGTTAGGTGCGATTTTTTTTAACGAAGCGAGATCTCTACCGTGTTCATCTGTTGTTTGCCAGTCGATTTGGTTTGTAATATCCTGCCCAGTGGTGTCAAAAACAGTTATGCGCGAAAACATTGATGGTAAGTTAATAGCCTCATTACTGGTATTCGTTAAAGTAACAGCAACCCCTTGATAAAATATTTGTGCATCAGAGGTGTAAGGTAAACTTTCGTTTAAAGCGATATGTAAGTGACCGAATGTAGCTTCTGTGGGATACGTGTGATTTTCTTTCACAATGTGATTTTTTTCTGGCGTACAACCGACTAAAGTTAGTACCGCTAGACTTATTATTACAAGCCAAGTTTGTTGTAACAATGGAAACATGATGCGTAAACACCCTTTCTATCTATTGATAATGGTAATCGAAAAATGAAAATAAATACATAGCTTTTTTGAATTTTGTAGAAAAAATTGATTTTAAATATGATAAAAAAGATTTTTCGAGATATTTTTGTATGACAAAACGCTGGTGATGTAGTACGATTATGAATGAATATTCAGTTAATAGAGGGGGATGACGCAATGCTAGAAGAAAAAACAATTATCGTAACAGGTGGCTCTAGTGGCATGGGCTTGTACATGGCTAAGCAATTTGTGAAAGAGGGCGCTAACGTAGTAATCACAGGTCGAAATGAAGAACGTTTGCAAGAAGCTAAAGCTTTTATTAGTGAAGGCGAAAATATTGCTACATTTGCGATGGATGTGCGCGATCCAGAGCAAGCGAAAGCTATGGTGGCATTTGCTGATAACACATTCGGCACAGTGACAGGTTTAGTGAATAATGCAGCGGGTAATTTTTTAGTGCCAGCTGAAAAGTTATCGCCTAATGGTTGGCAAGCTGTTATTGACATCGTATTAAACGGCACCTTTTATTGTACTTCTGCTGTCGGTAACTATTGGATTGAGAAAGAAATAAAGGGAAGTATCATTAATATGTTAGCTACTTATGCATGGGGCGCAGGAGCTGGGGTAGTGCATTCTGCAGCAGCGAAAGCAGGTGTCATGTCGCTGACGCGCACATTAGCGGTTGAGTGGGGTAGCCAGTATGGTATTCGTGTAAATGCGATTGCACCTGGGCCTATCGAGCGTACGGGTGGCTCTGAGAAGTTATGGGAGTCCGAAGAAGCGGCAAAACGGACGATTCAATCTGTGCCGCTAGGACGTTTAGGGACGCCAGAGGAGATTGGTGACTTAGCGGCATTTATTATGTCTGACAAAGCACGCTATATGAACGGCGAATGCGTTACGTTAGATGGCGGACAATGGTTAAATACACATCCTTTCTAAAAAAGTCAGTGATTTCAATATAGCGTTATTAATAATTATGGTATGATAGGAAGTGATTGACCTGTTCTCATGAGAGGGCGATAAAGGAGAAGACTACTATGATTGTTTCGAAGAATAGAGATTTATTAAACATGGGGATTCAAGACTTTATTATTTCATCTGAGAAGGTTGCACATGTGCAAAGCATGAACAATGCAGAGCATGCACTACTCGTGCTAACACGAACAGGCTATTCAGCGATTCCTGTGCTTGATATGAAGTACCGTTTACAAGGGCTATTGAGTATGAAAATGATTACAGAATCGATATTAGGGTTAGAACATATTGAATTTGATAAATTAAGTGGCATTAAAGTTGAAGCTATTATGGATAAAGATGTGGCGACATTAAAGTATACAGATACATTCCAACGAGCGCTAGAGCTAGTCATTAATAATGCATTTTTGTGCGTGGTAGATGAAGATGGTATGTTTATGGGTATTTTAACACGCCGTGTTGTATTAAAACAATTAAAAAAATATGTATATTCCACATAAAAAGATGCGCCATTAGGGGCATCTTTTTTTTAAGTGAAGGAGTAGTGAAATGACAGCAGTTACAGAAGCAAAGCTCATAAAAATTTTAGCGGAAGAACGCAATATGAGAAAGGCAGCGGAACGCCTTTTTTTAACGCAACCTGCACTGTCGCAACGTCTTAAAACATTAGAAAAAGAATGGAATGCGCAGCTGTTTATTCGCTCACAAAAAGGGTTGTTACCAACACCAGCAGGAGAGCTTGTTATTGCGCATGCGAATGAAGTGTTAGAAAAACGTGAGCAAATTTTTGAAACGATACAAGGCTTAACAACAAAGGTTAATGGTACTTTAAAAATTGCTTGCGCGTCAATCATCGGGCAAAATTGGTTACCTAAAGTATTAAAGGAATATGTCAGTCAATTTCCGGATGCCAAAATTTCCTTAATGACAGGCTGGAGCTCAGAAATTGTGCGAGCGCTTTATGATGGTGAGGCACATGTCGGTATTGTTCGAGGTCAAGTCGATTGGAAAGGGCCTAAGGTGCACTTGTTTAGGGATACGCTGTATTTAGTAGACCGTGAGCTTGAAACTTTAGAGGATGTGTTGCAAACGCAACGTCCTTTTATTCAGTTTAAGAGTGATTCTAATTATTATCAAGAAATCCAGCAGTGGTGGCAACATCAGTTTTCTTCTAATCCACACCGTCAAATTTTAGTAGATCAAATTGAAACGTGTAAGCAAATGGCGATGAACGGCATTGGCTACGCTATTTTACCTTCCATTACATTAAATGGTGAAGAAAACGTCAATAAAATCCCACTCATTAATAATGATAAAGAGCTAGGTTTAACAAGAGATACGTGGTTAATCGGTTACGAATCGGCATTCGAACTACGCCAAGTACAAGCATTTTCGGAAGTAGTACAAAATCATGCGCGATGTTTATATGGACTTTATGAGTAGCGTTCGCTTAATAGGCGAACGCTTTCTTATTAAGTTCTGAAAAAAATATTAAAGCTTTATAACAATGGACCTTTTTACAGCTTATAGCGTTTACACTATAACCACATATAAAATAAGGAGTGAACATTTATGCGTCAACAATGGCTACGTTTAACATTAGTACTCATCGTAATGAGTATTTTATTACCGACGATGCATGTAGCAGCGAAATCGACGATAGAAGTACAAGTGGATTTTTCTGTTACGGACAAATTGAAGTATGGTGCACTATCGCCAGCAGAAATTACAATTAAAAATACAGGTAAAGATTTTTTAGGTGATATGGTAGTAAAATCTGAAAAAAATAATAGAGAGGTAACAACAGCACAGCCGTTAAATATTGCGAGCGGTGAAGAGAAGAAAATTACAGTAAACTTAAATGGCTCGCAAATTGCTGAGAATCCCAAAGTAATGTTGCCAAAAATTATTGCTTTTTATGATGGCGGTATTGAAGGAGGGAAAAAGGTAAGTGCAACGTATCAATTAGTTACGCAACCACAATTATATCCAGAAGATACGCCGTTTATTTTTACATTAACTTCGAACCGAGAGCGTTTACAGGCGGTATCCGATCAATTAAAAAAACAACTTGCAGATAGTGTGGAAGTCGCCTTAACAACACAAACATTTCCGCAAGATGTTGAAGCGTTGGCCCTTGCTAATGTGCTCATTATTGATGATGTAGCCACTCAAGATTTAACGAAGGCACAGCAAAATGCACTTATTGCTTGGGTACGAAACGGTGGCATGTTAGTTGCTGGTACAACACCGACAACATTAGGTGAATTAAATGCGCATATGCCGTTGCAAAAAGCTGAAAAGCAACAGCTAACGATTAGTGAGAATCTGACCATCCCGGGGTATATGACAACACTTGAGCCAGGTGCTACTGTAGTAAAAACGACGGGGACAGGAGAGACATTAGTTGCTCAAAAGCCATTAGGTAAAGGTAAAGTTGTACAATTTGCTTTTGTCATTGGCGATCAACCATATCATAACAACCAAGCTTATGGTGAGTGGTTGGTAAGTGCTGTTGATATGCAACATCAAGTAATGGCTACTACAAATGTAGCTGAGTATTACCGTACTGCTAATGCAACATTTGAGGCTTTTGAAGTTTCAGCTTCAGGTATTTTACTCGCGATTATTTTATATGTCATTATCGTTGGACCAATTTTATATATGGTATTAAAAAAGTTAGACAAGCGTGAGTATGCTTGGGTTATCATTCCTACCTTAGCGGTTGTTGTCGCCATCACTCTATTTGGTTTCGGCGCTAAAGATCGCATTCGTCAACCACAAACACAACAAGTAGCAAGCTATGTCATTAATGAAGACAGTAGTTTATCAGGCACGTATATGACATCACTGTTAACAAATCGTGGTGGTACTTTTAGTTTTACTTTTGATGATACAACTACAGCTTTTGCTATGGAGGCAACCAATTTGGGTGCAAACGCACAAACTGCCTACACAAAAGGTCAGCAAGTCGTTTTTAAAGATGCACGTTATTGGTCGGTACAACAAATTCAAGGCGAAAGTTTTATCCCTAAGCTAGGCAAGTTTGACACAAGCTTAGTTGTGGCAGATGGAAGAGTTGAAGGAACGGTCAAAAATAATTTTCCGTTCGATGTTCAAGATGTAGCGATTGCTACAGGGAAAGAGCGTATTCACCTTGGCACCATTAAAGCGGGTGCAACGTTACAAGTGTCTGCTGAAATTCCGAGCAATTATTTACAAGCAGGACAAGTAGCATTAGAAGCATACCAGTATACAGCAATGCCACAGCAAGATTTAGATGAAAGACTTCATCAAATGGTAAGCGAAGCAGCCGTTTTACAAACGCAAGACTTACAGTCACCAATTTTAGTAGGGTGGACAGATGAGCCGCTTATAGGCTTAACTTATGAAGGCAAAGCCAAACAAAAAATGATTAATTATTTAGCGCAACCGATTACAGCTACACTACAATTGCAGGGCGATTTCTCTATTACGAGTGAAGTGATGAATAAACAACTTTATGACTTACAAACCGCTACGGCTTATACGTCGTCCTCTGTGGATGAGGAAGAGTGGTATTTTGAAGGTAAAGAAACCGTTATGACGTTAGAAGTACCAGCACAAATGGTGAAAGATATTGCAAGCATTAAACAAATTACCGTAGAAGCAAATGCTACGCAAGGTGAGGTTAGCATTTGGAATGCCACGACACAAGCTTATGAAGATATTGAGCGTATGGCACCTACTGCAAGTAGCAAAGATTATATCGATGGCAATCAAATTAAATTATTGCTAACAGGACCGGAGCATGAGTGGTATGAGTTACCAATTGTTGAATTGAAAGGAGTGGCGCAATGATTGAGATTACAGGATTAACGAAGCGTTACGGCGACTTCTATGCGTTAAATGATTTACATTTAACATTAGGGGACGGTGTGGTATTTGGTTTTGTAGGTGCGAACGGCGCAGGTAAATCTACGACGTTTTCGATTTTAGCTACGCTTCTTTCACCAACGAGTGGTGATGCACTAATTAATGGTAAAAGTGTCGTACGAGAGCCAGCAGCTGTACGCAAGGAGATTGGTTATATGCCGGACTTCTTTGGTGTATATGATCAACTTAAAGTAGATGAATATTTAGATTTTTACGGCGCAAGTTATAACCTTAAAGCGAGTGAACGAAAAAAGTTAATACCAGAGCTATTAGCACTCGTAAATTTAACAGATAAGCGTTATGAGTATGTAGATTTATTATCACGCGGTATGAAACAGCGTCTTTGTTTAGCACGAGCACTCATTCATGATCCTAATGTGTTGATTTTAGATGAGCCGGCTTCAGGCTTAGATCCACGAGCGCGTGTTGAGATGCGTGATATTATTCATCGCCTTAAAGATTTAGGCAAGACGGTGCTTATTTCATCGCATATTTTGCCAGAGCTTGCGGAGATGTGTGACGAAATTGGTGTGATTGATAACGGTACCTTAATTGCACATGGCAATGTCGCTCAAATTCAAGCAGAGCTACAAGGCGATGCCCATATTTTTGTAGAACTAAGTTACGGCTTAGAAGAAGCGCGTGCCTTTTTTGAGCGTAACCCACTCGTTAGTGCCATGTTTGTAGATCATGCTGCTATGCAACTGCAGTTTAGTTTCAGTGGTACTAAAGTGGAGCAAACAGAGTTATTGCGTGAGGCTATGCTTGCTGACCTTGCTATTACAAGCTTTACAGAGCAGAAAAAAGATTTAGAGGATGTCTTTATGGCTATTACGAAAGGAGCGGACTTAGCATGATGGATAAATTATATAATCCTATGTTGATGAAGGAAATGAAGTTGCGATTTCGTTCATTTAAAAGCTTTTCAGGTCTCTTATTTTATTTAGCCGTACTTTGTATTTTTATTACGGGCTTCGTTTTAATCGCTACAGATTTTAAAGGCCACGGTTATATTGAGCCGACGATGAGTTATGGTTTATTTGTATTATTAAGCATTGTGCAAATGGCATTAGTAATGTTTATTACGCCAGGTGTCACAGCAGGCGCGATTAGTAGTGAACGTGAAAAACAAACGCTAAATATCTTATTAACGACTACACAAAGTTCAGCTCAATTAATTATTGGTAAGCTACTGTCTTCTATCGCCTTTATTGTATTAATGCTCGTAGCAGGTTTACCGATTTATAGTTTAGTATTTTTATTTGGTGGGGTATCACCAAGTCAAATGATAACGACATTTGCTTTTTATTTTGTCACGCTTGTAGCAATAGGGAGTATTGGGATTTTCTTTTCGACCATTACGAAAAAAACAATTGTTGCGATGATTGCAACGTACGGGGCTATGATTTTTTTAGGTGCCATTACAGCTTTTTTATTTTTTGTTAGCATGATTATGACACAGTCGGGCGTTGCGCCAATAGTAGGTGGCTATTTAGCTTATTTATTTGCGGCTATTAACCCAGGTGCTTTAATTATTACACTCACAACGCCTGAATTGACGCAAGTTTTTCAGGAGATGACAGGTGTTACACTACCGGTGTGGATTACCTACTTAGCGTTTTATAGTACCATTACTGTTTGTTGTTTAACGGGCGCGATTAAAAAGCTGCGTACCAATATGAAAACACAACGCTAAAAGGGGTCTCGTCAGAAAAATGCGGATTTACAACGTTAAGGAAAAATGGACACAAAACAAGAGCATGCACAACGTTAACTGTTGGGCTGCTCTTGTTTTAAATAGCGATAAAGTGTAGCACGACTAATCCCTGTCATTTCAACAATTTCACTCACACTATACTGTTCGGATCTATATAAATTGAGGGCTTTTTTCAGCTCTCGTTCATTCACTTTCGGACGCCCACCTTGACGCCCTCTTGCTCTAGCACTAATTAAACCTTCCTTCGTTCGCTGGACAATTAAATCATGTTCAAACTGGCTGAATGCTTGGAAAACCGTCATCATTAATTTCCCTTGTGGTGTTGAAGTATCAAAGTTTTCTTTAATGCTCAGTAGCTTGATCTCTCGTTCTTCAAAATACGCAACTAATTCAATTAAATCCTTTGTACTTCTACCTAACCGAGAAAAGCTTTCTACGATTACCATGTCTCCTGGTCGCAATTTATCCTTCAGCCGGTTTAATTCTGGACGATCTGTTTTCGTTCCGGATAATTTCTCAGTTAAAATCTCGTGGCAATTGTACTGCTTCAATAAATCTAACTGTCGATTCAATTCCTGCTGTCGTGTACTCACTCGTGCATAGCCATAAGTATAAGAAGCCATCGTTTTCCCCCTTTGATATACAAATCTATATCACAAAGGGGGCTTTTTGAAACATAGATTTTGAGCAAAGTTTTGAAACAGCATTTAGCTAGAAATACGAATGAAAATTACTGAAATGAAAACTGTCTCAAAAACAATCGTTTGTGATAGATTCCCCTGGTGAAAGAAATTGGGTCCCCAAAACAAAATTTGGACTTTACATATACTACATTATGTAGTATATTTAACCTACTACACAATGTAGTGGTTTTTAAAAAATACATACTTATATGGGGGTGAGACAGTGAATGATTTTCAAAAATTATCTGATACAGAAATGGAGATAATGGAAATTATTTGGAAATTTGGTTGTCCTGTCAAATCTAATGTATTGTTAGATATTGCATCGAAAGAAAAAGGAAAAGGTTGGAAGGGCCAAACGATAGCCACCTTTTTATCAAGACTTGTTGATAAAGGGGTCCTATCAGTAAAAAGAGAAGGACGATCAAACATCTATACTCCCCTACTTTCCTTGGAAGAGTATAAAAAGAAAGAAGCCCAAAGTGTCTTAGATAAAATGTATGAAGGTTCGGTCAAGAACTTTTTAGTAACACTATACGATGAAAAGATACCTTCCGATGAATTGAATGAACTCAAAAAATGGTTTTCGGATAAGTAGGTTTGATAATGAATGAGTGGCTCAAGGTATTAATTGCATTGTCAGTGGGTGGAAGTGGAGTTCTATTACTTTCCATCTTGATAACATACGTAACAAAAGGTTCACTCTCTGCGAAGTGGAGTTATTTAAGCTTGAAACTGACTCTCTTCTTTTTCCTTGTTCCAGTATTTATGATACCTGAACTACTTTCCAATTTCAGAAAAGTAAATACCGATATATATTATGGGAGTCAGTCTGTACATCAGAACACACTATCTTTATCATTGACATTTGTCCAAATTTTATTTGCTATTTGGGTTGTAGGAGTATTTATTACAAGTGTTTGGTCTTTTTATTCGTATAAGAGCTTTATAAAGAAGATGAAGATAGCTAGTTTTCTAGTGCCTGAAGAAAGTAAAGTGCAACACCTTCTTAATAAAAATATGGTAAGAATGAACATCTCGGCTGAAATCAAACTTGTTTATAGTCATTGTAATATTAGTCCTTTTTTAATTGGGATTTTGAAAACGTTTATAGTATTGCCTATGTATAAGATTCCAAATGATGAATTGGATCTGATTATTAAACATGAATTGACCCACTTTAAGAAAAAAGATTTATGGGTTAATAGGGCCATGCTAATTGCTACTATTCTACATTGGTACAATCCACTTGTTTACTTATTACAAAAAGAGATGCATGTATGGTGTGAATTATCTTGTGATGAAGAAGTTGTAATGAAGATGTCCCACATTGAAAGGAAAAAATATGGTGAAACCATTCTGAATATGATTGAAAGGGCAAACGAGCAATCTAAATCCCATTTTGTTGGGGCTTTTTTTTCGACTAAACAAATGAATTTAAAAAGGAGATTGATAAAAATGTTAAAGGTTAAAAAAATGAGTAAATCGGTTATTGCTTTATCCTCTGTTGCATTATTGACGCTTGGAAGCATTGGAGTATTAGGTTCTACATTAGCCAAAGAAAATACACCATCTGTATCAAAAGAAGTGGATCAGGAAAAAAATAAGATTGCAACATTAGTCTCAGAAAAAGAAAATAAAACAGAAAGTCCAGGCGGATATTCAGAAATTTCTGCGGTTAAATTATCGGATAAGAGTAAGTTTTCAGAAGAAAGTTGGAAAGAAGTTCTAAAAGGAATTGAAGCAGGAGAAATTATTTTGGAAGATGAATAGAACTACAAACCCTCTACGTTATAAAAAGTAGGGGGATTTTTATATTACAAATGCAAGTCACGTTCATATTGTTTTGTATGTTAATATTCCTCTTAAAGTAAAAGAAATTAGAATTTATCCTTCTAAAAATACCATAGTGTACAATACCCACGTTTTGTCGGCAGGACCCTAAGTAGTCCACTATCATTTAGAATGACAGTGGACTTACTGTTTTTATTATTAATAATAAGGTTGGTGAATCATGAAAACTTCAAGAGGACGGGAACTACTAACTGACAATCAAAGAACTGAACTCATGCAAATCCCAACGGATGACTGGATTTTAGGGACATACTATACGTTTTCAGAGCAGGATTTGGCCATCATTTTAAAACGAAGACGTGAGGACAATCGCTTAGGCTTTGCCGTACAGCTTGCGGTTTTACGCTATCCGGGTTGGTCTTACACGCATCTTAAAAGCATTCCACATAGTGTTATCCAGTACATCGCCCAACAAATCCATGTCCCAGCAGCAGCCATTCATTCTTATGGGCAAAGAGAAAATACGTTATGGGATCACTTAAAAGAAATTCGTAAAGCGTACGGTTATCAGGAATTCACAAGTAAGGAATATCGGCAGCTTTCAAAGCACCTGCTACCACTGGCCTTAGAGAATGGGGATTCGATGTATTTATTAAATGCATGCTTTGACTACTTACGCCAACAGAAAATCATTTTTCCTGCCTTAACAACGCTTGAACGGGTTGTATGGGAAACACGTGACCGAGCTGAAGAAAGGATATTTAATCAGATTTATTATGCGCTAACACCTACGCAAATAGAGAAATTAGAAACATTGGTTGTGCCAGCGAGTGCAACAGAATCGAATAAAACACCGCTTGGCTGGCTGAAAGAGCCGATGGGGTTCCCTTCACCAGATACCTTTTTAAAAGTTATTGAACGGTTAGAATTTATACGGGATATGGCGTTAAATGACCGTTCATTACATACGATTCATCGAAACCGGTTAAGCCAGCTCGCTCGACTTGGTACACGCTATGAGCCGTATGCGTTTCGTAATTTTAAAGAAAACAAACGCTACGCCATTTTAGTTGTGTACTTGCTGCAGCTGGCACAGGAATTAACAGATAAAGCCTTTGAAATTCATGACCGGCAAATTTTAAGCTTATTATCAAAAGGGCGTAAAGCTCAAGAAGAAATCCAGCGGAAAAACGGCAAGAAATTAAACGAAAAAATTATTCATTTCACAAATATTGGACAGGCACTTATTAAGGCAAAACAAGAGAACTTGAATGTTTTTGATGTATTAGAATCCGTTTTAGAATGGGATACATTTGTTACGTCCATTGAAGAAGCAAAGGAGCTTGCACGACCATCCGATTACGATTATTTAGACTTGCTGCAAAAACGCTTTTATGCCCTTCGTAAATACACACCAACGTTGTTACGTGTACTTGATTTTCGTTCAACAAAAGCAAATGAACCTTTACTAGAAGCCGTTGAGCTATTACGTGAGATGAACGATGCGGGGAAACGAAAAGTGCCTAACAATGCACCTATCAACTTTATTTCTGCACGATGGAAAAAGCATTTATATGAGGAAGACGGCTCCATTAATCGTCACTATTATGAAATGGCTGTTTTAACCGAATTACGTGAGCACGTACGAGCTGGGGATATTTTCATTGAAGGAAGTAAGCAATACCGAGATTTTGAGGAATATTTGTTTACAGCAGAACAGTGGCAGGCTGACAAACAACAAACGCGACTCGCTGTCCCTATTGCTTATGAAGAGTACTTGCAAGAGCGAATGGCAAGCTTAGAGGAACGTTTGAAATGGTTAACTACTAATTTAAAAGACTTAGATGGCGTTTCACTTGAAAAAGGACGCTTATCGTTAGCTCGATTAGAAAAAGATATTCCCGCAGAGGCACAAGCGTATAGTGCAAGTTTATATAAGCTGTTACCACGCATTAAATTAACGGATCTCTTAATGGACGTTGCGTATTTAACAGGCTTTCATGAGCAATTTATACACGCCTCGTCGAATCGGAAACCCGACAAAGAGGAAACGGTGTTGCTTATGGCTGCTTTAATTGGTATGGGGACCAATATTGGTTTAAGTAAAATGGCTGATGCAACACCAGGTGTAACCTATAAACAATTAGCAAATGTCGCTCATTGGCGTATGCATGAAGATGCAATGAATCGCGCACAAGCGACCTTAGTGAATTATCAACACCGGTTAAAAATGGCTTCGTATTGGGGAGACGGTACAACATCTTCCTCCGATGGTATGCGTATGCAAGTTAGCGTTTCTTCCTTACACGCAGAAGCCAATCCGCATTATGGCACAGGAAAAGGCACCACGATTTATCGCTTTACAAGTGACCAGTTCTCATCGTATTACACTAAAATTATTCATACTAATTCAAGAGATGCGATTCATGTGTTAGATGGCTTATTGCATCATGAAACGGATTTAATGATTGAAGAGCATTACACGGATACAGCGGGCTACACAGATCAAATTTTTGGTTTGACACATCTATTAGGCTTCAAGTTTGCGCCAAGAATTCGAGATTTATCGGATGCCAAGCTATTTACTTTTAAACAAATGAAAGAGTATCCCAAATTAAATGCACTCTTACGTGGTCAAATTAACACAAGAATCATTCGGGAAAATTACGACGAATGCTTGCGTTTAGCACACTCTTTACGTGAAGGAACAGTATCTGCCTCTCTCATTATGGGCAAGCTAGGCTCTTATGCAATACAAAATAGTTTAGCGACAGCTTTAAGAGAAATGGGACGGATTGAAAAAACGATTTTCATTTTAAACTATATTTCAGATGAGGCACTACGAAGGAAAATTCAAAAGGGCTTGAACAAAGGTGAGGCAATGAATGCGCTAGCACGTGCGATTTTCTTTGGGAAACAAGGCGAGCTGCGAGAACGAACAATGCAGCATCAATTACAACGTGCCAGCGCCTTAAATATCATTATTAACGCCATTAGCGTGTGGAATACGATTTATTTAACGGAGGCACTCGAACACCAAAAGAGCCAAGGGCATTTCAACGAAGAACTATTACCTCATATTTCTCCACTCGGTTGGGAGCATATTAATTTCTTAGGTGAATACCACTTCAGGTCAGAAAGTAGCCACAATCCAAAGGAACTTCGCCCATTACGAATTCCTTAACGTTGTTAAAATAGGCGTTTCCGTCAGAAAAAATCCCTTAACGTTGCAAATCCGCATTTTTCTGACGGGACCCCACGTTAGCGTAAGTACATTATTTCACAATCTTATTCTTCAGAGCGTGACATTTAAAGTTATGATTAGGATTTTTCCTAACCTCTTCTTTCTGAAGTTCATACATGGCAACTTCTTCCTTCACTGCTCGGGACTTGCACCCTATAGACTATGCCCATACTGGGCACACTTAGAAAAAACACGTTAGTTTAAACTAACGTGTTCCGACATTTCTATTAGTAGCCGGTAATACCCATATATCTTTTACCTTACATCCTTTAACGACTTTCCGAAAGAAGTCTCCCAACCTCAAGGAGTGTGAAGGTGCGAATAGCACCAATGAGTAGGTGGGAGATGAATTTCGGTTGGCTTTAGCCAAAGAATTTGGTAAAATATAGACATAA
>NZ_QAFW01000059.1 GCF_003057615.1 Metalysinibacillus jejuensis | reverse complement strand
TTTGTTAGTGGATGGCTTGTTGCACACGTTCCCCATAGCCATACTTTTGAAAGTATTCAATCAGTGCACCTTCAACAATCATCCGTTGTGACAAGTTATACTCGGTACTAAAATCATTCAACAAAGCAATCATTGTCCTCGCTAAGGTTAATGTCTTAGGGGAAGCATTCACACGTACTTTAAAATGAGGTACTTGTCCTTGTGTCGCTTGGGTTAACCACTGAATTAAAAAGTCTTGATGCGTACAGAGAACATCCCATAACTCCCCTGTAGGTAATGATGGGGTAGGCGCTGGTGGAGGAGTCATCATAGGTGATGTGTCTGGTACAGATAGCGATGGACTAGGCTGGGCTTCATACTGATAGTTCTGACTTTCATTACACCAATAATAACCTTGGCTTGCCATATACTCACCTAACGCATCTACGGTTTCAAAGCCATGTTTGATCGCTACTTGACGAGGATTGGGATACTTGACATCTAACATACGAATAATCTGGGCTGCTTTAGTCCTAAGTTGCAGGGCTTCTTGAACTAACTTTACTGAAAAAATCGTCACACGTTTACGAGGTTGTGGCAGGATTTCCTCTTTGACACCGATAGGTAATTGCAGTTGTTGCGTAGGTTGCGTTGTAGTATACATAAAAAGCCCTCCTTATATTTTTTAGGCAACATAAAAACGCCCATTCCCTTTAAGAGAATGAGCGCTATAAGTTACCAATAGTTACTTGGCTTCATCATTATAATATATGCTTGAATTTTTTATTGTTACATTTCCTCAGTGCTACATCTAGGTTGCTACATCTATAATAATCAGCTGTGACTAACACCAACCGTATGACAGGCTGCATTGCCAAAGCTAGTTTCGGCAATGAAAACAAAAAGAAGCCCCCGCAAAATTGCTCTTGCGAAAGGCTTTCTATGTCTATCCACCATACCATGCATTTTCATAAATTGTAGTGAATTGTGCGAGTGCCAGGCACCCGATATTAATTATGCGAGCGAACAGTAATCTGGGGCTTATGAAAAATAACCATCCAGCGCTCAGTCCTTTTTTGTTACTCAAATGGATAGCTCACCAAACTCCACTCATCGCTGCATCCAACACTTAAATGGCAGTTAACATTTCCTCTCTTGTCTTGGAAACATTTTACTCGGTCTTTAAAGGGAAGTATTTCTCGTTTTACAGTGTCGAGGGCTTCTTTATATTTTGCTTTTCCGTCAGCATCTCTTCCCCAACCTACTATTATAAGCTCCGAACCTCTTAAGGCATTCCTGATATAATCCACATTAGCTTTTTCTAATTTATCATCCCGATTAATCAATCCGTTTTGGTTTTTCGATCTAAATGCGTATAAATTAACAACTTCAACCTGGCTGTAATCATTGCTTATCAGGTGGTTCATCAGATTCATCACTGTCTTATCCATAACCAGCTCTGTTGCATCACTTGGATTTATACCTATGAACGCAGCCTTGGGTTTGTCCTTATCCCAAACTTTTGTTAATGAATAACTGTACTTTTGATCATCTGAGTAAATTGCTGTCGTTTTCAAAGTCTGCTCTTTAGTGACCACCTGTTTCTCCTCCTCTCTATCCTCTCTATCCTCTCTACTAACAATTCTACCAAAGCAAGAAAGTAAGAACCAACCCGAAGATTAGTTCTTCCTTTCCAATCAAATTTCTAACTAATCATCAGAATAGTTTATGAATTGTGTGAGTGCCAGGCACCCGATATTTTAGCTCAAACAGCTTGACAGTTATTGCGCAATACCTACATGATGTTGGGCATGAATCATTGACTGGTACAAGAGCTAATCCAAGCGCTCATGATACTGTTGTAGCTGAAAACTTCTGGAAGAGCTTAACGTTCAATCAAGCAGGCGATGAAGTTTCACCTAAGTTCACATCAATTGCAGCTATCCGTACAGCAATCACGAACGCTAACAAATAATAATCCACTCAACTATTTGAGTAGATTACAAGAAAGGACTGGCCTTCGGGTTGGTTCTTTCTTTTTAATAGGAAGGGAGGGAAAAGTGAATGACGTTTATTGAACTATTGAAACAGTTTGTGGCTTCAGGTCGATTAACTGAACCCTTCACGGTAGCTGATGTTAAAGCGGTTACGAATAATCCTGAAGCAAATAATTTATCAAATTATGCGATCGATAATGCTGGGTCGAGCAATCTGAATAATAAAGTGTTAGGTCGCAGAAGAAATACGGCTGGAAATTATGAGTATTGGTTTATTTAACATCGGGTGTCAGTGGTCAAGCCCCATGAAAATGGACATGATGTTCTTAATATCACCTTCCTGTCATCCATACAATTAAAACGCTATTCAGATAATTGATGGGTAACAAATGGAACGATATGAGTTACGACTACCAGGTACAGACACTATTCAGATATTTAATCAGATAAGTGTTAATTTTGGTATGAATATGAAGTGGTCAATCATGTTTCTTAGGTGATTGGCTGTTTCTTTTTCTGATTGTAACAATCCTATTATCAAGAATATATTATAATCCTGAATAACTACTCTAAATCTCACTTCCCCTGAACGGAGGTAAGGCTTATTTACATTTGGAGGGATTATGATGGAAAAGTATGAAGTGAATGTTGAGCAGTTGGCATTGTCGTTGGTGAAGGAAGATGGTGAAAAGCATGTGTCGAGAAAGCGTGTGGACATTGTGTCGTTGCGATTGGTGAAGGAGAAAAGTTTGATGTATAAGTTTCGTGCCATTCGTTAGTATCAACCACTGTCACTCATACAACACGAATCTGAATTATATGGTATCTATAAAACAGTAGCCTACTCATCCTTCAACTTTGAACACTATAGGGATTAATTTGAAACTATTTACTAATCATTCCTTAATTACTCACTTTCTGACTTTTTTCGAGTAGTATATATTTTTTGCAGGAATGGCATTCCCTGTTATTACGTAATTTTTTAATGACAAAACACTACCGTACTACCGTATGTTTAGATTTACTTATCATGATACAATGGTTCCTAGGAGAGTAAATATCCGATATTTTAAGAAGAAGGTTGTGAGTGATTCTGAGTGATTATAAGTGCAAGTCTGTTCGGTGTTTATTGTCAATTGTTTTATTGGTAATGATCGGCATTCCATTAATTATTCATTTTTTAGCATGGGTATGGTCACTCAAAGGTTTGGGTGTGGGTGCTGTGGAGGGATGGATTGGCTTTTGGGGAAGTTATTTAGGCGGAGTATTAAGTACGTTTGGGGTAATAGCGACAACATTTATAATACTTCGGCGGAACGATAAAGCTATAGAGCTGCAAGATGAAAAAATAAGGAGAAAAGAATATGTTTTTTATGAATTACAGCAAATAGAGGAAGCAAATAAGATTTTAGTACAGTGTAGTAACCTTCTTTTGAGATTGAATGAAGAATATAGAATTATTGCTACAAAAATCATAGAGACAAATGAATATACTATTGGTAAAACGATGGGAAAGTTCGACACGGATAATTATAATCAGATGGTTGACGAATACAGAGAAAACATTAGAACTTTTTCGAATTTAAGAAGCGAATACTACGAACTGTTTGAACTGTTTAAGTATAAAATGAATATTTTTGCGAAGAGTAATGCAATCACTAAAAAGTTGAATGCTTCAGTTGAACAATATTTTATTAAAATCAAAAACTCTATTGAGGTACTATCTGAAACAAAACTTGCTAAAAATGAAGGAGATATTCTGCTAGAAAAATGTCTTTTAAGTATAGAGGAGGAGAAAAAATCGTACTTTGAGATAGAAAGAGAAGTTAAAAGCGAATTGAAAAGTATTCTTTTGCAAAAACTCAATGAATTTAAAAATGCTATGAATTAATGTTAAATACGTTTGGATTATGTATTGCTTTTAAATTGCTTCTCAAACAGCTGTGATTGCCTTGTCGGCCAACAGGATAACGATGATGATACACTCATAATTCAGTCAATTAGTCAAATAAGTGTTAAGAATGGTGCAAGTTAGATACGGTCGATCGTCTTTAAAGATGGTTGACTGTTTTTCTTGTTCTTTCTTTTGATATGCTCCTACTTCCTGTAATGGACATAGAATATCGGGTGCCTGGCACTCACACAATTCACAATCACTTCCGAATAATACCGCTTTTCATACAGCTGCCCTGAAAAACGATACTTGCGCCTATAATAATCCGTATACCGTTTGTTGACGATCATCATAACTTTACTTAAAGGAACGTTGGGCGAACGAATGACAAGATGATAATGATTTGTCATCATACAATAGGCGACGATTTCAAAGCGATACAAATCATACGCATACGAGAGAACGCGAAATAGCTCTGCCATATCACGCGGCTCTTTAAAAATCGGCTGACGATTATTACCGCGCATCGTCACATGAAAGAAAAAGCCAGGATGCCAATAACGATGTTGTCTACCCATGAATATCATCCTTTCTGAGTGGGCTGCGTGACTTCCAGTGAATCGCCTCGTCAAGATGCGCACGCTGTAACTCAAGCGAATGATCGAGGTCGGCGATTGTACGCGCAATTCTTAGTAGCTTAGTTTGTGTGCGGTTACTCCATTTATTTACATAACAAATTTTTTGGAAGTGTTGCAATAAGGAAGGGGTGAGCGTTGTATGTTGTCGTAGGAGATGTGTCGAAACATTGCCATTTAAGGCGTGGTAGCGCTGATACTGAACGTCACGTGCACGGGCAACGCGCTCTCTAATCGTGAGTGAAGACTCAGGCATTGGTAGTTGCTGTTGCAAAATGACACTTTCTAAAGATAAGAAAAAATCAATCCGATCTAATAAGGGGCCTGATACTTTTTGCTGGTATTGCTGTACTTGCTTCGGTGTACATTGACAATACCGTTCAGTAGAACCGTGATAGCCACACGGACAAGGATTAGTAGCTGCAATTAATTGAAAACGTGAGGGGTACGTCACCGATTGGCGCACACGGCTAATCGTAATCTCGCCTTGCTCTAAAGGCTGCCGCAACATATCTAACGTTTTTTTAGAAAACTCGCCTAGCTCATCTAAAAAAAGTACGCCATTGTGAGCTAATGAGATTTCGCCTGGTTTTGGGAAGGTACCGCCTCCCATAAGAGAAATGCCTGAAGAAGAATGGTGAGGTGCACGGTAAGGCGGCAAAACAGAAAAGTCTCTCTGCTCCTCAGCTAGCTGATAAAGGCTATACGTTTCTAGCATTTGTGCCTCTGTGAGATTAGGCTGTATTGATTGAAAAGCTTCAGCAAGCATGCTTTTTCCACAACCTGGAGGTCCAGACAATAATACGTGGTGCCCGCCTGCAGCTGCAATCTCAAGTACACGCTTGGCTTTTTCATGACCAAAAATCATAGAAAAATCACCGCTAATTTGCTCTTTTTCAATCGTTTGACTTGGGCTCTCTTGCACATGTTGAGGGGGATTAAAGGAAAGTTGAGGTTGAACACCGTTTTTCGTAAAGTAAGCAATGAGTTGACTGATGTGATTTAGGGAAATTAATTCAGTCGTTCGCTCAGTTTGTAAAAAACTCGTGTCAATGGGCGGCAAAATAATACGCTTAAAACCCATTAATAACGCTTGTTGTAAAGCAGGAATTAATCCATGAAAACCAACGAGTTGGCCTTTAAGACTTAGCCCGCCTAACACACAAGTCTCGTCGTCAATTTTGATTTTGCTCGGCATTAATTGCTCTAAAATAGCTAGTAACATCGCACAATCATAGCCAATGCCCACTTTGCGTTTATCTGGCGGTGACAATTGCACAGTCATGCGCTTTAACGATAAATCAAAGTTTAAACGATACAAATTCGATAAAATCCGTTCACGCGACTCTTTCATAGAAAGATCAGGCAAACCAATAATGATACATGCTTCTTTGTCTGTACGGACATCGGCTTCAATATCAATACAATATCCTTTCAGACCTTCTAGTCCAACACTTTTAACCATTTTATCACCTCTTTTATATGATTACTTCCATTATACAGAACACTTGTTCTTATTTCAACTTTAATTGGATAAAAAAAGAACCAGCCTAAGGGCTAGTTCTTGCTGTAAATTGTGTAGGTGCCTGGCATGCTATATTTTATCCACCCACCATGCATTTTTATGAATTGTAGTGAATTGTGTGGGTGCCAGGCACCCGATATTGACACCTATTTCGACGATTTCATCACGTTATGCGAATTATTCTCCATACAGGATTAGTTATTGTTATTTTTGGTTATATGAACTACTTGAGCTGGTTCATTATTAATCAAATTTGGTTCAACCATTACTATTAAATATTCAGTGTGAGAAATTCCTTCTCGAAAGACAATTCCAGGGCGGAGTTCTGTCCCCCGAGGTACTTCGATTGTAGAACAAATTTCACCACTCTCAACAAAATAAACTGGTAAATTCATCTTTAACATCCCCTCTCATTTTACCCTTCAAAATTGCAAGTTTTACTACTAAAAATTATTCACCTGCTAAATACCATTTTTCATCTTTTAATGCCATTTCCCATGTTTGTACTGCTTGTTCTTTTGTATCAGATTCTTTCATGACATAGTAAACAATGGCACTATTTTCGTCTACTTCTTCAACCTTTAAATTTTCTTTAAAGCTTGCTA
Organism: Metalysinibacillus jejuensis; assembly: GCF_003057615.1. GTDB lineage: Bacteria > Bacillota > Bacilli > Bacillales_A > Planococcaceae > Metalysinibacillus > Metalysinibacillus jejuensis. The sequence goes on along the minus strand of NZ_QAFW01000059.1, from coordinate 4,557 downwards.
AATCGGTTGAACCAAAGCGTTCTTCTGGTTTAGAAATTTTACGGAAATTATCGAATGTAGATTCTTTTGGTGCTTTATCGGGATCTACATATAATTGAGTAAACTCTTCATATGTACCTTCATTGAAATAAATCATACCAATGTAAGACACCACTGCATCAAATGCTGATTCTTGACTTACTTCATATACTTCTTCCACAGGTGTTTCTTTTTCTCCACTATGTTCTTCGTTATTCTCGTCACTACAACCTGCTAACAATACACCAATTGTTAATGCCATAGCACCCATTCTTTTGTTCCACATTATTACACCCCACCTACTAGCACTTAAATCACTTTACATTATTAGGTGATTTTTCTTGTCCATCGACTGTTTTGAAAGATAAGTTTTAAAGTATTAAGCTACATCCTTCAAAATTTGCTCTACTACTGATTGATGTTAACTAATATAGCCCCAAATTAATACCTAGTTTCTTCAACACTTCTTTTGTAAAAGGATGCTTAGAAATGACAATATTCGATAATTGCTCAATTGGCAATTTCACCTTTATTAATGCCATTTGATATTTCGTTAATGAATGCCAAGGCTTCCCCTGAAGGTAACAGTCATAAAACGCCTTTACAATGCGCTCGTCTTCAATATCAAAACCTAAATCATCTTTCATTAATTGTTCCCAATCTTTTTGACTACCCATCGCTTGAAACTTCAACCAGAACTCTTTAAATACACTAACAGCTACTGTCATTTTTTCATTTACAGAAGCTTCATTTACGAAAGTTGTATGATTATTTTCTGCTAACCAATGTTTCATCCATTCTCTCGCTGTCTTACCATAACCAAAGTATTCATGATTCATATCCAATTCGATTGCCACATCATCGAATTTTTCCAACGTAATCGGATATGTAAACATTTCTTGCTCTACTTTCGGTTTTTTAGGTAAACGAGTAGCTAATGTATTTAGTCGAGCCTGTCCATACCAGTATGTCTCTGTTTTTAATAGAAATAGGCTATTTAAGGTTTCTTGTAACTGATCGATGTCTTGTTGTGTAATAGCTTGTTGCTTTTCGATTACTGTAATTTGTTCCTCAAATACTGTAATTGCCGAATCATCACTATAGTTATTTGTAAATGTCCATTCTACATTTAGCTTTAATGGATTACTATTCGTTAATTCTCGTCCGATTGTTTGCATTTCAGTTCGCCTCTTTCTATAAGAAACCCCTTCCCTCAAAAGAGGAAAGGGAGTCCATTGATAATCTATATCTATTCAGATATAAATATTATTTGTTTGCTTCAACTAAAGCTTTGATCTCAGCGATAGTTTTTACATTGTAACCAGCTTCTGGCTTAGCATCTAGAATTGCTTCTGCTAAATCAAGTTCCGTTACTGCAGTGAAACCTTCTAAAGTTGTTACTTTCTTAATTGCTGCTACCACAGCATCTTTTTGTGCTTTTGTTGCACCTGTAGAAGCAATTGTAGCATTTGTTGCTGTATTAAATGCTGCAATGTCAGCTACATAAGTTGCTACAAAGCCAGTTGATGCTGTATCAATAGCACTCTTGAAGTCTGCTGTTGCAGTATAAGTAGTAACTGGTTCTTCACTATGTGCTTTATTGATGATATATTCACCTAATTCAGCACGTTGAGCTTTAGATAAGTTACCAAATGTAGTGCTTCCAATGCCAACAATAATTTCTTGAAGTGTTGCAACATCTTCGTTAGCAATAGCATCATTAATTAATTTTACATCAAGTAATTCTTGAGCCGCTTCTACTGCCGCTTGTAAATCTGCTTTATCTGTTGCTGGAGATACGTCTGCTGGTAGTGCTTCTACTAACACTGAAGCTGCATCAATTTCGTCTTGTCCAACACCTTCTGCTAAAGCGTCACCTGCTGCATTTGTTAATGCTTCTACTGCTGCTGTTGCTGCAGCTAAGTTCACTACATCTTGAAGGGCTTGAGCAGCCTCTACTAATGCTTGTAAATCTGCTTTATCTGTTGCTGGAGATACGTCTGCTGGTAGTGCTTCTACTAACACTGAAGCTGCATCAATTTCGTCTTGTCCAACACCTTCTGCTAAAGCGTCACCTGCTGCATTTGTTAATGCTTCTACTGCTGCTGTTGCTGCAGCTAAGTTAGCTGTTGCTGTTCCTGCCGCTTCTAATTGAGCTGTTAAATCTGCTACTTTAGTACGTGAACCTTCAACATCTGGAGCTAAACGATTAATTGCTTCCTCTGCTGCTGCAACATTTTCAGGTGTTAAGTCTGCTACTGCTGCTGCTACTAATGCTGTAGCCTTTGTATCGTTAACATTATCAATGAACCCTTGAATTTCTGTTAATGAATCTGCTGTAGTAGTAAGACCTGCTAACGCTGTTGCATATTCAACAATGTAATCTTCATACGCACGATTAACACCCGCTTCTTGTAAAGCCGTGTTTAATTTTGCTTGATTAATTGGATTACTTGCTGTGATTACTGTATAAACGATTTTTGCTGCTTTGATATCTTCTACAATAGCAGTTAAAGCTTCTTTAACATTTTGCCCTTTAACTTCAATAGATACTCCTGCAACATTTAAGTTACCCTTATTATCAGCATAAACAGAAGTTTCATCAACTACTGCTACTAAAGCTTCTGCTGCTGTAATATCTGCAGGCAGTTTTGCTGCTGTTAAAGCTATTACTGCATTCTCAGCATTTGTTACAGTAGCTTGTACTGCTGTATCAATAACATTTGTTTGGATACCAGTTGCTGTTAATTTTGTTGCGTCAGCTGTTGCAAACCCTTTAATAGTAGCTACATAAGTAGTAAAGTATTTATCAAAGTTTACATCAGTTAATAAACCTGCTTCTACACCGTACTCTAATGCTTCATATAATTTCAAATCATCTACTACAGTAGATGCTGCTGTTGCCCCTAAAGTAACCGCATCAGTAATTAATGCGTTGAAATTACCTACAACAAAGTAAGCTTGGATTTCTTGCACTGATGTTGCTGCAGCTAAATCAGTTAAATCTGCTACTACTAAAGTTTCATATTCGAAACCAAATGCATCTAGTGCTTTTTTCGTATTGATTACAGAACCAGCTGTTGCTGCATCTTTAACCGCTTTTACAGCATCTGCTAATACTTTATCATTTACAGCTTTTACTTCATCTAAAGCTGTTTGTAATTCTGCTTTAACTTCTGCATCTTCTACAGCATCGATAGCTTCTTGAGCTGCTGCTTCTAACGCTTCTACACCTGCTACATCAGCATATGTAGAGATTGTTGCTGCTTCATAAGCTGCTACTGCTTCTTTCGCTGTAGTTACTTCTGGAGCTTCAACTTCTACTGCTTCAACTACAAATGCTTCTGCTGCTACTTCGTTTACAGTGTAAACTACTGATTGATCTGCATCTGTAGCTTCAACAGTTGCTACTGTTAATGTTACTGTTACGCCATCTTCAGCTAATACTGCTTCAGTAACTTCTACTGCTGTAGCTTCGTCTTCGTTAATTGTTTGAGTTACAGTGAAATCAGCTGCTGTTACTGCTTCTACAGCTTCTGCTAATGTTACTGTTACTGTACCGTTAATCGCCTAAACCTCATGAGTAAATAGAGTCTTTCAAAGCCTATGAATCATAAGGGTTTTACTATGTACGTTTGTTGTTTCCCTATAAAAGATATACCATTATTCCACATACCCTATGAAATAAAAATAAAAAAAATATAGCATTTATGCAGAGTAACCTGCGATTGCTTGTTACTCCATGGCAAAAATAAATTAGCGAGCAACCGGCTGTATGCCATGCAGTAACTAGTATACCCGATTTCCCGCTAATTTTCACCAACTTTATAGTGATAACTGACTTTCTCTCTATTACTCAATAACCACTACTAGATTTTTAAATTATCTCATACTTCGCTTACGCATTATTTTTCTTGAATGATGCAATAATAGCTTTAACTTTTTCCTCACTATAGCCTGTTACTACAGCTAATGTAGTGACATCTAAACCATTTTCATAGCCATTACGTATCGTTTCTTTTTTACCTTCTTTTTTACCTTCTTCAATGCCTTCTGCTTTACCTACTTTTATACCTTCTGCTTTACCTACTTCAATACCTTCTTCAATGCCTTCTTCTTTAGCATGGCGTATACTTAACTCATGATCCTCGATAGCTTTTAAACGTGAATGATACGCTATCACTGTATCAGGCGTTTGACTTAATTCTTCCCATGCCGTAAAGGCTTCAAGTAAACGTTCATCTTTCATCGCTAGCTCCTCCAGTTCTTCATAAATTTCATCATACACACGTTGCTTTCTCGCATCGACCATACCTAATAATAATAACCATCGTACTAAAACATCATCGAGTGGATTGACCTTATCTTCATGCCAAGCTTGAATAAACTTTTTCATCTCAATGAAATGAATTTCTAAGACATCATCTTGCGCATCGAGTCGCTCTAGTGAACTATCTTCATATAAATGGTACGTACTATGATAATTCGCTGACTTTGAGAACAAGGTGAAATCACAAATGTTGATAGTAATCGTCGGTA
>NZ_QAFW01000058.1 GCF_003057615.1 Metalysinibacillus jejuensis | reverse complement strand
TTATGTCTATATTTTACCAAATTCTTTGGCTAAAGCCAACCGAAATTCATCTCCCACCTACTCATTGGTGCTATTCGCACCTTCACACTCCTTGAGGTTGGGAGACTTCTTTCGGAAAGTCGTTAAACTATTTCGACTACTTTTTCGCTAAAAAAAGCAACCTTTACAATTATGTAAAGGTTGCTTAGCATCATTATTTTGCTAGTTTATGGTCCGCAATAAATTTCGTTAATACTGCTTCTAAATTATTATCGCCCACTTCGTGTAAATCATAATGAACACGCGTTGTTGGCTTATCAATGTTAATAACACGGTTTAAGTCCATTGGTGTACCAATAATGACAGCATCACAATCTGTAGCATTAATGGTTGCCTCAAGGTCTTTTAGCTGTTGCTTACCATAACCCATAGCAGGTAGTACTTGCTCAACATGTGTATATTTTTCAAATGTATCCACTAATGAGCCTTTAGCAAATGGACGTGGATCAACAATTTCTGTAGCGCCTAAACGCTCTGCAGCTACTGTACCTGCACCAATTTTCATTTCGCCATGCGTTAATGTTGGGCCATCTTCTACGACTAATACGCGTTTACCCTTAATTAATTCAGGATTATCTACTGTAATCGTAGACTCTGCCTTTAAAATTTGGCTCGTTGGGTTGGCATGTTTAATGTTATTTTCTACTGTTACGATATCTTCGGCATTTGCACTATCAATTTTATTAATAATTGATACGTCTGCTGTACGCAAGCTTACTTCACCTGGGTAATACTCAAGCTCATGACCTGCACGGTGAGGGTCAAGTACGGTAATCGCTAAGTCTGGCTTGTAAAATGAGAAGTCATTATTGCCGCCGTCCCATAAAATAACGTCACAGCCATCCGGGTCTTGCTCAGCCGCATCTAAAATCGCTTGATAATCTACACCCGCATAAATGATATTGCCACGGATTACGTGTGGTTCGTATTCTTCCATCTCTTCAATCGTACATTCGTGCGTTTTTAAATCTTCTACCGTCGCAAAACGTTGTACACGTTGTGCTACTAAATCACCGTATGGCATTGGGTGACGGATAGCTACAACTTTTAAGTCATGCTCTAGTAATGTTTCAATTACTTTGCGTGACGTTTGGCTCTTACCCGTACCTGTACGTGTCGCACAAACTGAAATCACTGGTTTATTACTTTTGATTTGTGTGTCCTTTACTCCAAGTAACACAAAATTTGCGCCTGCTGAGTTAATCATTGCGCCAAGATTCATTAGCTTAATATAATGTACGTCACTGTATGAGAATACACAGTCATCTACGTCAAATTCTTTGATTAAATCAAATAATTTTTCTTCAGCATAAATTGGGATACCTTCTGGATAGAGAGCACCTGCTAATTGTGCTGGATATTTACGGCCGTCAATATCGGGAATTTGCGCTGCCGTAAATGCTACTACGTTGTAATCCTCATTATCACGGTAGTATGTATTAAAGTTATGGAAGTCACGGCCTGCTGCGCCAATAATAATTACGTTCTTTTTCGTCATCTTGTATCTCTCCTAGATTGTTTAAGTTGTTTTAATCATACATCATGATGAATAAAGATACAACCATCATTTGCATTTTTTTATAATTTACTCACCTTTTCACCCGATATTTTCCTATGTTAGATGTTATTATACACACCGATCTATTTTCAGAATTCACTGACTAATAATGTGCTTTTTATGTTATATAACAATTACTTGCTCTAGCATTTTCTTATACTACAATACTATAAACCTTGTATCCAATAGATTTACAGCACATTACAACCGTCATGTCATAACCGTAATAAAACAAAAATATTATTATAAAAATAAGTCGAAATAATTGCTATTTCAGAAGGCAGGATGCAAAATAAAGTTGTAGCCGCTTACATGGCACATACAAATTTATTTTAAAGGAGCGAGTGTATTATGATTTATGCTAATCCAAATACTGAAGGTGCAGTAATTAACTTCAAAGAAAAATATGACAACTTTATCGGTGGCGAATGGGTCTCGCCTGTTAAAGGGGTATATTTTGACAATGTTTCACCTGTAAACGGTAAAGTATTTACAAAGGCAGCAAAATCATCAGCAGAAGATATTGAACTAGCACTTGATGCTGCCCATAAAGCAAAAGATGCTTGGGGGAAAACATCTGCCGCTGAACGCGCTAAAATTTTAAATAAAATTGCTGATCGTATTGAAGAAAATTTAGAAATGATTGCTGTAGCTGAAACTTGGGACAACGGTAAAGCAGTACGCGAAACATTAAACGCAGATATCCCATTAGCGGTTGATCACTTCCGTTACTTCGCTGCCGCGATTCGTTCACAAGAAGGTAGTATTACACAGCTTGATAATGATACAGTTGCTTACCACTTCCAAGAGCCACTAGGCGTTGTTGGTCAAATTATTCCTTGGAACTTCCCTATTTTAATGGCCGTTTGGAAATTAGCACCTGCATTAGCTGCAGGTAACTGTGTGGTGTTAAAACCAGCTGAACAAACGCCAGTATCTATTATGGTAGTTATGGAGTTAATTCAAGATTTAGTACCAGCAGGTGTTATTAACATCGTTAACGGCTTTGGTGCTGAAGTAGGTAAAGCATTAGCGACAAATAAACGTATCGCTAAAATTGCATTCACTGGCTCTACAGCAGTTGGTCGCTTAATTATGCAATACGCTACTGAAAACATCATCCCAGTAACGTTAGAGCTTGGCGGTAAATCGCCGAACGTATTCTTTGAAGACGTTATGGATGAAGATGATGAGTTCTTAGATAAAGCCATTGAAGGTATGGTAATGTTCGCACTTAACTCTGGCGAAATTTGTACTTGCCCTTCACGTGCGCTTGTTCAAGAGTCAATCGCTGACAAATTTGTTGAACGTGCTATTGAGCGTGTTAAACAAATCAAAATCGGTAACCCTCTTGATACAGAAGTAATGATGGGAGCGCAAAACTCTAACGAACAAAAAGAGAAAATCGCTTCTTACCTACAAATCGGTAAAGACGAAGGTGCTGAGTGCTTAGTTGGTGGTAACATTAACACACTTGAAGGTGACCTTGAAGGCGGCTTCTACGTTGAACCGACAATCTTTAAAGGTAATAACAAAATGCGTATCTTCCAAGAGGAAATCTTCGGACCCGTATTATCACTTACTACGTTCAAAGACTTCGACGAAGCTATGGAAATTGCTAACGATACAGAGTACGGCTTAGGTGCTGGCGTATGGTCTCGTTCTGGTGACATCGCTTACCGCGCAGGTCGCGCTATTGAAGCGGGCCGCGTATGGACAAACACATACCACCAATACCCTGCTGGCGCTGCATTTGGCGGTTATAAACTATCAGGTATTGGTCGTGAAAACCACCAAATGATGTTAGCTCACTACCAACAAACGAAAAACTTACTCGTAAGCTACAACCGTAAGCCACAAGGATTCTTCTAATATCGGAAGGAGTTGATTGCATGGTAGAGCGTGTAGTTGCAACAGATAAAGCAATTGAACTTATCCGTTCTTTAAAGGATAAGCATCAAGCTGATATTGTCTTTCACCAATCTGGTGGTTGCTGTGAAGGCTCAAAACCGATGTGCTTTTTAGCCGACGAGTTCCGCTTAGGTCAAGTAGACAAACTGCTCGGCTATGTAGACGGAGATGTTCCGTTTTATATGCACGAAAGCCTTTATAACTACTCAAAACATACGCAACATATTTTAGATGTGGTCGATAGTTTTGGTAGTGGTTTTTCAATCGAAGCATTAGAAGGCAAGAGCTTTTTAATCCGTGCACGCGTCTTTTCAGATGATGAGTATGAAGAAGTTAAAAAAATAATAGCACAAGAACAATAACCTTTCGTAAGAAGCATTTGTGATCGTTCACAAATGCTTCTTTTTTGTAACAATTTCAGTCTGTTATCATTTTACTAGGCGTATACTAAAGAAAAAGGAGAGATTGCTATGAAACTACTCGTAGTAGAAGATGATGATCGTTTACGTCGCAATATTAGCCATATTTTACAAAAGGAACGCTACCAGGTGATACAAGTCGCTACAGCTGAAGAAGCACTTGATTATTTAGCTGTAGAGGATGTCGATTTACTCTTACTCGACTGGATGTTACCAATGATGAGTGGCGTTACGCTCTGTAAAACAGTACGTCAGCAAAATTTTCAAGGGGCAATTTTAATGCTTACCGCTAAAGGTGAGGCGGAAGACATTGTTGAAGCACTCGATGTAGGAGCAGATGATTATTTAACTAAGCCGTTTAAACTAGAAGAATTATTAGCACGGGTAAGAGCCTTGCTGAGAAGAGCTCATAAAACAGTTGAACAGACCATTACGATTGAAGAACTTACCCTTCATAAAGATCGTCGCCAATTTTTCTACCAGCAAAAGCCCATTACACTTACTAAAAATGAATATTTATTATTGGAGTTTTTATTTTTACATAAAGGGCAAATCGTCTCCCATGAACAAATTGCTACGCATGTTTGGGGCTTTGATTACACCGTATCAAACAATTCAGTAGATGCTTTATTAAAGCTTGTGAGAAAAAAGATTGATACGCCCTCTGCACCTTCGCGCATTGAAAATATTCGTGGTCTCGGTTTTAAAATGAGGAATAGCTAATGATTAATACGTCTAAACGAAAATTAACGTTAGCTTATACACTGCTTTACTTTTTACTGTTTTCTGCATTTGCTGCCGTTTTATACGGCTCGCTCTATTACGTTATGGTACAACAACAAAAAAATCAGCTCGAAACATTTTATACGGAGCAACAACATGATTTTTTTACGTACTTGCAATTGCCTGAAAGCTATTTAACTTACGACCCTAACCGTCACTATTTTTACTATATTTACGATAAAGAAGGTACATTTATTCACGGTGATGAATCCGTAAAAGATTTGCAACCTGTGCTGTATCAACAATTTTTAAGCATACCTATTAATCAAGAGAAATTTTTACGCACTGCTTGGGAAGGCCAACACTTTATCACTTTACAAAAGCCTATTTATGATAAACAAACGCTCGTAGGTTACTTATTTGTTGGTCAAACGACTACCGCTCAAACGCATTTTTTCACTACTATGGGCTATGTCTTTATTGCGCTAACCTTACTATCTACATTGCTCATTGCGCTATTGAGTTACTATTTAGCAACTAAAGCGATGACACCGCTAGCTATGGCGTTAAGCAAACAAAAACGCTTTGTTTCCGATGCTTCTCATGAGCTAAGAACGCCTTTAACGATTTTTTATAGTTCCTTAGATATTTTAGCACTAGAAGCAAAAAGCTTAAGTCCATTCGGTCAACAATTAATTGACGAATTACAAGAAGAGGCTACTTTTATGGAACAGTTATTGCAGCAACTCTTATTATTAGCTAAGCTTGACCAATCAGAGGGTGCACCTGCGTTTAAACGTGTAGACTTTTCAGCGTTGGCTATGATAACATCTCAAAAATTTGCAAAGCGCATGCCTGCTAACCTTACTTTTTCAACAGCTATTACACCACAGTTATACTGTAATGGCGATGAAATTAGATTACGCGAATTACTTTATATTTTATTAGATAACGCAATTGCCTATACACCTAAAGGAAGCATTTATTTTTCAGTAGAGGCTGCACATAACACAATCGTCGTTACGATTACCGACAGCGGGGTAGGTATTGCTGCAGATGAAGTCGATGCCATTTTCGGCCGCTTCTACCGTACGAATCATACAGCTAAACAAACAGGCAATGGCCTCGGCCTTGCCATTGCAAAAGCAATTACTTTACAACACCAAGGGACAATTTCTGTATCGAGCACGGTTGGGAAAGGCTCCACTTTTACGGTAATATTACCTAAACAATAATGACAAAGCCAGCCGCTTATCAAAAAAAGCGGCTGGCTTTAGCTTGAAAATTATTTCAGTTGACCTTCACTACTGTCGCGTGCTTTTTCATGCGATAACTTAACGTAGCAATTACGAGTAGCGCACTACTTGCGTAAAACAAACTGATAAGCGGACGTGAGGTATCCGTACCTATGCCAAGACCATGCAATAAAGCAAGCAACCATGCAGGAAGTGACATGAAATGCACCCACTTCCATACTGTACGATTCATCTTAGTTAACCAAACGTCTGAAGTGCATAACACGGCTACAAATAAATAGCTGGCTATAATGCCTAATCCTAAATAAACATTCATTGCATCACCTGTAAACGGAATGAGTAATGCAAGTAAGGAATAATCGATATAGGTGTCAGCAACAACGAATAAAAAATGAGCAATTAACGTAAATAAGCCGTACCAGCCTACATTCGTATGCATATGAAATAAAAGATTTTTGCGTTTTTGCGGTACTTTTGATTTACGTAGCAATCCCGCTACAACAGCCCATGTGAAATAAAAATAAGCTAAAAATCCGGTAACACGAATGAGTAACCATATTGTCATATTACTGCTCCTTCCCTATAAGTTGCCACTGAGCTTGCTGTTGGTCATTTACAATATACGTAGCTACCTTGTCTGTAAAAGGTAGTGGTTGCTGTAAAAAACATAGCTTCGTAGCGACCTCAGCTTCTGTTAAACGCGCTGTTACAACGGTGACTTGAATGATATTACTTTGGCATACTTTACCTGTACGCCCGTCTAATAAGTGATGCTTTAGCTTACCTCCTTGCGACCAGCTACGATAAACACGATTAGATGTCGCTACCGCACCATTTTGTAACGTAATTGTCGTCAGCGGTGGTGCCTGTTGGTGATAAGGATCAGCGACAGCTAACTTCCACGTTTTATAACCGCCAGACCACACACGAATATCCCCTCCACCGTCAATCATGCCATCTTGCACCCCTTGTTGTTGTAGAAACGTCGCTAACTTCTCTATAATGAAACCTTTGGCAAAACCACCTAAATCTATTTCGCCCATAGCAACACGTTTCAGTCGAAATTCAGATAAGAAAATAAAAGGTGATTGTTGTTTACTCACTACTTGTTCTGTTGCGATTGTCTGTGTAAAAGGAAACGGCTGATCATAACCGTGGGCACACATAGCTTGTTTTAAATAAGGTGAAAAAGCACCTGCTGTTTGCTCGTAATAATGTTGCGCTTGTTGCAAACATTCATATAATAGCGGTGAGATTGCCACCACTTGTCCTATCTTTTGCTGATTAATGCGCGCTAACTCATTATCGCTAGTAAAACGTGACCATTCTTTATCAATATGTTGCAATTGTTCAACTAACATCGTGCTATACTTCCGCATTGCTTCAACGGGTAATTGTATAAAAAATATTGTATTCATACTATGAAAAGTTAACGTATCATGTTCTTCGTGTTTCACGATCTGTCGGCTTTGCATCATTAATCGTCACCTCGAAGTTAGTCCAATCTAATTGCAAAATCTCTTGCTCTCGCTCACTTAAGCTTGCATCAACCGGCTCCGCTGCACTTTGAATTTCATTTGCTACTACAGCACTTACTGCAATGCCTGTTAATCCAGCAACCCACTTTATTTTTTTACTTAGTTTCATGGCGATACTCTCCTTTATAAAGCGTAATAATAAAACTGTTTAGCTTTTGCATCCCACTCAAATACATAACCAAGTGCATTCGTTATTACTCGTAAAGGGACATACATTTTATAACCATTCATAAATGTCGTAGCGGGAAGAGGTTGTTTTTGTAAATTTTCATATACTACATTCGTTTGACTTTTGAAAAATAATGTTACTTCATTGTTTTTTATTTCTGCAAGCTGACTTTTAGGATAAATGACAGCCGTGGCATTGAGTAATGTAGCCATAGTGTTAGCATCTACAAATAATTCCTGTTCCTTAACGACAACCGTTATTTCCTCTGTATGATTATTTGCATCACGTACACCTACACGCCCTGTAGCAGTAAAAGGTAATGCCGCTGGGATAATTTGTGTATCGCGTGTCCAAATATTCCAAGGTGTAGCTGTAGGTATCGGCGCATTATAGCCTCTCTTTTCGTATTCATCATCGTCATCGTACTCATCATCATGCTCTTTCTTATATTTCTTATCCTTCTTTTCTTTTTTCTCATATTTGTACTCATACTCATCGTCGTCGTCATCTGCTAACGTTAATGAACTCGTCATTGCGCCTAAAAGCACTATGAAACTTAGCGCCATTATCCATTTTTTTATCATGATTGTTCGCCTCCTTATTACTAAGTGTAGAAGGCAAAACTGATAAGACACTGATTTTATGTTTTATTTATCATAAAAACGGAAAAATAGTACTATCCAAATAGAAAGAAGTGATATTATGACACAACATTCAGAAGAGCAAAAGAGGAGGCAACTAAAACCCTCCCTATCAACTTCTAGCGTATTCGCTATCGCCCTAGGTTCATCGATTGGTTGGGGTGCCTTTATTTTACCAGGCGATTGGATTAAGACGGCAGGTCCTTTTGGGGCGATGATTGGGCTACTTATTGGCGCGATTATTATGATGATTATTGCCGCAAACTACGGGATTCTCATTGAAAAACACCCCGTGTCTGGTGGCGGCTTTACATACGCTTACCTCGCTGGCGGTAAAATATGGGCTTTCGTTGCTGGCTGGTTTTTATCGCTCGGTTATATTTCAATTGTGGCGTTAAATGCCTCAGCTTTCTCATTATTGCTCAAATTTTTATTACCTGATATTATGCAGCAAGGTTATTTATATACCGTAGCGGGGTGGGATGTTTTCCTACCTGAAGTTATTGTTTCAAGCATTTTGATTATTTTATTTGCCGTACTAAACACATTTGGCACGGCTCTTTCTGGTAAATTGCAATTTTATTTCAGTATGGCATTACTTATAGGGGTTTTTGCTCTCGGTGGTTTTACTTTTCAGTTTGCGACTGAGCCACTAGCCAATATGGCACCTTTATTTAAAGAAAGTCAGCCGATTTGGGTATCAATTATTTTAATTTTAGCTATTGCTCCGTGGGCTTATGTAGGATTTGATAATGTACCACAAGCTGCTGAAGAATTTGACTTTTCACCTAAAAAAGCTGCAGGCCTCATGATTTTTTCATTAGCCGCAACCTTTTTAGTGTATGCCATTATGATAGGCGTAACGAGTTGGTCATTTGCAGCAGGAGATTTACCTGAGGATAGCCTATGGCTCACAGGTACGATTGTCAATAAATTACTCGGCACGACAGGCGTTGTAGTGTTAGCTATTGCAATTATGATGGGGATTTTTACAGGGTTAAACGGCTTTTATATGTCATCAAGCCGCTTATTATTTGCTATGGCGCGTGCGCGTGCGTTACCTAACTTTTTCCGCACATTATCAAAACGCAAAAAAACACCATTATGGGGAATTTGGTTTGTAACTTTAATGACATTGCCCACCCCTTGGCTTGGCAGACAAGCGCTAACATGGATTGTGGATATGAGTTCCATGGGGGTATCTGTCGCTTACTTCTTTGCAAGTTTAGCAGCTTTTCGCTTACTCGCTTGGCGCGCTGACCATACACAGCGTCCCGCACGACCTTTATATAAACTTTTCGCTATTATCGGTATGATTGCTAGCTTGGCGTTCTTAGCGTTATTATTAGTTCCTGCATCGCCAGCTTCCTTATCTACACCTTCCTATATTTTACTAGCGGGCTGGGTTGTAATGGGTATTATTTTCTATCTTATTATTCAAAAACGCTATAATTCATTAACAGCTGAAGAAACAGAACATTATATTTTAGGTAAGGAACTACAGCGATAAAAAACACCCTATCAACTAATACCTTTTTTACGTCAATGACTCAAATTAAACTGCAACAACAAAAAAACTGGGACAAAAGAAAATGTGAGATGATTTTAAAAATCGCCTCACATTTTTTTGGTTTTTAATGAATATAACTCATAAAAAGCTAAGAAAATTAATAAGTGTTTTTTATATTTTCTCAAAAGATCGAGTTATGCCCCAACCTCTTCTTCTATTTTTCCTAGCTTTTTTAGCTCTATCTGTCTATTCGCTTCATCATTTACTGCTGTAAAAGTCCATTTTCCTTTAAAAAGTTACGGGCTACCTCGCGTGCACTGGCATCTTCTACATTGACTAAATAATTCATCTTACGCATCTCTTCACCGGTTATTTTATTAGCTAGTTGCGCTAAAATAGCGACTAGCTCTGGATGTTTGTCAATCGTTTCGTTACGTAATAACGGTGCCCCTTGATAAGGTGGAAATAGCGCTTTATCATCTTTTAAAACTTGTAAATCATACGTAGCTAGTTCACTATCGGTTGCATAAGCATCTAACACATCAATCTCTCCATTAGCTAAAGCTGTGTAACGTAATTTGGGTTCCATCGTTACCATCTCATTAAAGGTAATACCATATAAAGACTGAATGCCTAAATAACCATCAAGACGATCCGAAAACTCTAAAGTAAAACCTGCCTTCATACTATGTTCTAAAGACTTCAACTCTGAAATTTTAGTAATACCCACTTCCTTTTTCACCGCTAAAGCGTACGTATTATTAAACTGCATCGGTGCTAAATAAGCCATATCAAACTCGTCTTCTATTCCTCGTTTAGCTTGCATATATACGCCGCTAGCATCACGCGCTGTCGTCTCTTCTTTTAATAACTCGTTAATAACTGTACCCGTAAATTCTGGATAGAGATCGATATCGCCATTTTTTAATGCTGAAAACAAAAAGCTTGTTTTACCTAAACCTGGCTTTACCGTTACTGCTAAATCGGTATCTTGTTCGATTAATGCTCTATACATTTCTACAAGAATAGCAGGCTCAGCTCCTAGCTTACCACCAATAATAAAAGTTTCTTTTTTATCTTGTGTAAGTAATGGCACAACGATACATAGTAATGCGACAATCACCACAGCTATAAAAGCGAATAATGATTTACGATAGTTTAGTTTACCAATGATACGCAGTAGTGCATCAAATAATAATGCCAATAACGCCGCCGGTATCGCCCCTAATAAAATAAGTGCTGTATTGTTGCGATCAATGCCTAGTAAAATTAAATCGCCTAAGCCACCCGCTCCAATTAAAGCGGCTAAGGTAGCTGTTCCGATAATGAGCACCATTGCTGTACGGATACCTGCCATAATAATGGGCATAGCTAATGGCAACTCTACTTTAAATAACTGTTGTTTTTTGTTCATGCCAAGCGCTTTTGCAGCCTCAATTAACGAAGGATCAATGCCAATAATGCCTGTATACGTATTACGCATAATCGGTAATAACGCATAAGCGACTAAAGCGATAATGGCTGGGACTTTACCAATGCCAAATAGCGGAATCATTAAACCTAATAATGCTAATGAGGGAATCGTTTGTAAAACGGCACTCATATTAATGATAGACTCTGCCAAACGTCGATGGCGCGCTAAGTAAATACTAAGTGGAACAGCGATGACCACAGCAATGACTAATGCTATCATCGAAATTTCGATATGTGTAAGCAACGCTTGCCATAACGCTTCTTTCCGCGCTAAAAAAGTTGCAATCATACTTTACCTCCCACGTACCGCTGTAAATTAGCAAAAGCATGGGTTCTTGTAATTGCGTCTACTACGATGTCATTTTCTACAATACTTACCGCTTCATGCGTTACTAACGCATCTAATAGCTCATGCAGTCAACTACCCCCGCTTAAACGCTAAAGCGTTTTGAAGTGGGGGCTTGTGTCACCTAAAAAGGCGGGTTACTTACTTCGCAAGCAACCTTTACACTTATCCCTACCCAATAGTGCAAACGGTCTTACAGACCTCCTATCTTAGCGTGGTGGTATATGAGGACGGTTGACTTCGCCCCTACGGAAAAGGCTATACCTTAACCGTAACTGTATCTGAAATGTATGCCATTCCTTTTCGATACAGATTCATTGCCCCGATGCGGTCGTCATTCGATTGATAAGAGCAGTTGACACACGTAAATGTATGTGTTTTTTTATTGCGATTT
>NZ_QAFW01000057.1 GCF_003057615.1 Metalysinibacillus jejuensis | reverse complement strand
TTGTGGTGCAGAAAAACCTATGAAGCTATCTGAACGTACTTACCGTTGTTCATGTGGGTATGTGGCATATCGTGACTATAATTCAGCCATCAATATCAAAAATGAAGGCATTCGCCTATTGGCATTAGCATAGAAACAAAAACTCTTGGAACAAGAGGGTTAGCTCGGTCAGTTTTCGTTGGCTAGTAAAAGCAACGATAAGTCGAGAAGCCCCACTTCAATTAGACCGCAAGGTCAATAAGTGGTGGGTAGTTCACTGTCTAAAATTGTTCGTGTTAGCTTTATTTTTTACCGAGGCTCTTTACTATCCCATCTAACAGTAAAAAGTACCGTTTGGGTCTTTTCTTGTTTTTCATCAAAGCATTCTGTTAAAAAGCCCCGTTGTTGTTGGATTTGCTCGGCTAAAAAACCAGCTTCTAGACGAAAGTTCCGCTTGGTAAAGTTAAAGACACCTGGGTCATTAGTTAAAGAGAATATGTAACCATCTTTTAATTCTTTAGTAAGTTGCAACATACCGAAGCCAGCTTCGACAAAAAAAGTGTTGATTTCGACGTCTGTTTGGCAAGGGTAGTGACGAGCCATTTCCTTCCCAGCCCAATATAAAATATCTGATTCATTTTTCCCTAAAATTGAAGATAGTGTGAAATCTCGCAGTAACTCATAGCCAAATGCGGGCATTTGTGCTTTAGATTCGTTTTGCATGCATAAACCCTACTTTCTTTTGAATTTTCTTATAATTTAAGTGCTTTAGAATATTGTGTAATAAAGTACAAGAAAACGGATTTTACAAGGTAAAAAACGCATTTCTCATGACTTTTTCTCTCCTTAAGTCATCTTGACGATAGGCAATAGAGGGAGTACAATGAACTTGTCATAATATTGTACCATGCTGAAATACGCAGTCAATTTAATCGTCATTTTCTAAGGTGACGATTCGTTGGTGCGCTATTTTAAGTACTAAGGGGGGTAACAGTCTTGTCGAAAGAGCGAGAATTTTTATGGCGCCGTTTACACTCTCTACTAGGTGTAATTCCTGTAGGTCTGTTCTTGGCGTTCCACTTATCATTGAACTTCACTGCTGTTGGCGGTGAACAAGCTTACAATGATGCAACAGGAATGATGGACAAAGTTCCACCAGCGTTACTATTAATTATTGAATGGGTTGTTATTTACATCCCGCTAATGTTCCACGCATTTTATGGTGTGTACATTGCATTTACAGCAACGCTAAACAACAAACGTTTCAGCACGTTCCGTAACTGGATGTTTACGTTACAACGTGTAACAGGTGTATTTTTAGTTGTATTCATCGCTTGGCATATTTTCCAAACGCGTATTCAAAAAGCGCTTGGAGCAGAAGTTGAGTTCAACATGATCGCTGATATCGTAGCAAACCCAGTAATGCTAGGTTTCTACATCGCAGGTATTTTAGCTGCAACGTTCCACTTAGCGAACGGTTTATGGGCATTCTTAGTGAGCTGGGGTATTACACAATCTCCACGTTCACAACAAATCATGACTTATGTTACAGCAATCGTATTTGTAATTTTAAGTATCGTTGGTGTAGCTGCCATTTTAGCTTTCGTTTAATTCAAATGAAACTATAGAGCAAAACACTAAATTGCAATGTTAAAGAGGAGTGAGAATTAATCATGGCGAAAAGCAAAGTAATTGTTGTCGGCGGCGGTTTAGCTGGTCTGATGGCGACGATTAAAGCAGCTGAAGTTGGCACTGAAGTTGAATTATTCTCATTAGTTCCCGTAAAACGCTCACACTCTGTATGTGCGCAGGGCGGAATTAATGGAGCAGTAAATACAAAAGGTGAAGGTGACTCACCTTGGATTCACTTTGACGACACAGTTTATGGCGGTGACTTCTTAGCGAACCAACCACCTGTTAAAGCAATGACAGAAGCGGCACCAGGTATCATTCACTTATTAGACCGTATGGGCGTTATGTTTAACCGTACACCAGAAGGTTTACTTGACTTCCGTCGTTTCGGTGGTACATTACATCACCGTACAGCATTTGCTGGTGCGACAACTGGTCAACAACTTTTATACGCACTAGATGAGCAAGTTCGTGCACACGAAGTAGCTGGTTTAGTTACAAAATATGAGCACTGGGAATTCCTTGGTGCCGTTATCGATGACGAAGGCGTATGCCGCGGTATCGTAGCGCAAGATTTACAATCAAGTGACATCAAATCATTCCGCGGTGATGCTGTAATTATGGCTACTGGCGGTCCTGGTATCATTTTCGGTAAATCAACAAACTCTGTAATTAATACAGGTTCTGCAGCATCAATCGTTTATCAACAAGGTGCTACATACGCAAACGGTGAGTTCATTCAAATTCACCCAACAGCAATTCCTGGCGATGACAAAAACCGTCTAATGTCAGAATCTGCTCGTGGTGAAGGTGGACGTGTTTGGACGTATAAAGACGGTAAGCCTTGGTACTTCTTAGAAGAAAAATACCCAGCTTACGGTAACTTAGTACCACGTGACATCGCAACACGTGAAATCTTTGATGTTTGTATTAACCAAAAACTTGGTATTAACGGTGAAAACATGGTTTACCTTGACCTTTCACACAAAGATCCACATGAGTTAGATATTAAACTTGGTGGTATCATCGAAATCTACGAAAAATTCGTAGGTGACGACCCACGTAAATTACCAATGAAAATCTTCCCAGCAGTTCACTACTCTATGGGTGGTATTTGGGTAGACTACGATCAAATGACAGAAATTCCTGGTTTATTCGCAGCGGGTGAATGTGATTACTCTCAACACGGTGCTAACCGTTTAGGAGCTAACTCATTATTATCTGCAATTTATGGTGGTATGGTTGCTGGTCCTAAAGCAGTTGACTACATCAAACACCTTAAAAAGCATGCAGCAGATTTACCAGAATCAATTTTCGAAAACCGCGTAAAAGAAGAACAAGCAAAATGGGACGCTATCCTTAAGATGGACGGAACAGAAAACGCTTACCTTTTACACAAAGAGCTTGGCGAGTTAATGACAAAACACGTTACAGTAGTACGTTTCAACGATGGCCTAAAAGAGGCATATGCTGAAATTAAAGAGCTATTAAAACGTTGGGAAAACATTAACATTAATGATACACAAAAATGGTCTAACCAAGGTGCACAATTCACGCGTCAGCTGAAAAACATGCTTTACCTTGCGTTAGTTATTACTAAAGGTGCGCTTTTACGTGACGAATCACGTGGTGCTCACTACAAGCCGGACTTCCCGGATCGTAATGACGAGGACTTCTTAAAAACTACGATGGCGAAATTCAACCCTGCTACAGGTGAGCCAGAAATCACTTATGAGGATGTTGACGTATCACTTATTCCGCCACGTAAACGTGACTATACTTCGAAAGGGGATGAATAATCATGCCAACAACAGCAAACACTGGACGCATGGTTAAAATCGAGATTCTCCGTCAAGATACTGAAGGTGGCCAATCGCGCACTGAGAAATTTAGTATCCCTTACCGTCATGGTATGAACGTAATTTCTGCTTTAATGGAAATTCAAAAAAACCCAGTAACTGAAGATGGTAAGAAAACGACGCCAGTTGCTTGGGATATGAACTGTTTAGAGGAAGTTTGTGGTGCATGTTCAATGGTGATCAATGGTCGCCCACGTCAATCATGTTCAGCACTTATCGACCAATTAACAGAGCCAATTCGTTTAGAGCCAATGAAAACTTTCCCAGTTGTACGTGACTTACAGGTTGACCGTAGCCGTATGTTTAATGCACTGAAAAAAGTTAAAGCATGGGTACCAATCGATGGCACATACGATTTAGGTGAAGGTCCACGTATGCCAGAGCGCAAACGTCAATGGGCTTACGAATTATCTAAATGTATGACTTGTGGCGTATGTATGGAAGCTTGCCCGAACGTTTCGGAAAAAGCATCATTCATCGGCCCAGCACCATTATCACAAGTACGTCTATTCAATACACACCCAACAGGTGCTATGAATAAAGACGAACGTCTTGCTCAAATTATGGGCGACGGTGGCTTAGCTAACTGTGGTAACTCACAAAACTGTGTTGAAGCTTGTCCAAAAGGGATTCCTCTTACAACTTCAATCGCTTCACTTAACCGTGCAGCAACAGTCCAAATGTTCAAGAACTTCTTCGGTTCTGACCATATGGTTGACTAATAAAACTAGCATTAGCGAGAAATTTCTCGCTAATGCTTTTTTATTTGTTTATAATGAATGTATATTCATTTTGAAGGGGTGGGAAGGATGAGAGTAAATTATATTGAAGATTTAACAAAGTGGGCTGAGACGTTTACCTTTTATAGTGAGGTGCGTGTACGTTTTTCGGAGACTGATTTATTTGGTCATATGAATAATACCGTGCCATTTGCTTATTTTGAGCAGGCACGTATTGACTTATTTGAGCACTATGGTATTTTAATGCCTGACCTAAGTAAAAAAGAAGCTGAGCGTGTACCAATTGTGGCAGATTTACAATGTGATTTTTTGCGTCAAGTATTTTTTAATGAAAAATTAAAAATCTATGTAAAACTTGCGCATATTGGTAATTCATCAGTGGACATTCATTATATGGCAAAAAATGAAGCAGGGCATATTTGTTTTGTAGGGCGCGGTAATATTGTGCAAATTACGTATGCTACTGGTAAGAGCGCAGCATTTACTGAAGCAGAGCGAGAAGCAATGAAAAAGATTTGACGGCTTTCTGAAAGTAGCATAAAATTTAGGATAGTAATTTTATGCGATAGGCGGTAAAAAATATGGAAGCCCCAATAGGCGTTATTGATTCAGGAGTTGGTGGTTTAACAGTAGCAAAGGAAATTATGCGACTGTTGCCAAATGAAACGATTTATTATATTGGTGATACGGCGAGATGCCCGTATGGCCCACGACCACGTCATGAAGTGCGTAACTTCACATGGCAAATGGCAAAGGCATTAGAGAAAAAAGGAATTAAATTACTCGTTATAGCGTGTAATACAGCTACAGCTGTAGCATTAAATAGCTTGCAAAAATATTTTTCAGTACCTGTAATCGGTGTAGTAAATCCGGGTGCACGCGCTGCGATTAAGCACACAAAACGTCATGAAATCGCAGTGTTAGCCACGCAAGGCACGATAGAAAGTGGAGCATATGAAGAAGCTATAGCCTCACTTAGTTCCTCTGCTCATGTCGTACCACTTGCTTGTCCGACATTTGTACCGCTAGTGGAAAGTGGCGAGTATAAAAGCACGATGGCAGCACGGATTGTAGCTGCTGGTTTACAACCGTTAAAACAGGCGTCTTTCGATACAGTAATTTTAGGGTGCACGCATTATCCTATTTTACAATCCTATATCGAGAAAACATTAGGCAAGCAAGTTACTGTATTATCTTCTGCTGAAGAAACTGCAAAAGATGTTCAAGGTATTTTAGCGCAGCGTGGCGAACTTGCCACAGGTAACCCACAGCATAAATTTTATGCGACAGGCTCTGTTCCTATTTTTAAAGATATTGCGACAGATTGGCTAGCATTATCTAATGTGGCTGTAGAGCGCATTCAATTAACCTCGAACGATTAAGTTCGGGGTTTTTCTTATGGCAAAAATTTTGATATGATGAAGTTGTAGAATAAGGAAAAGAGGCGTTTTATAAAATGACAAGACATGACGGACGACAAGCACAGGAGTTACGACCAACACGCGTAACAAGTGATTATTTAATGCACCCAGAAGGCTCAGTATTAATCGAAGTAGGTAATACAAAAGTAATTTGTACTGCAACGGTTGAGGAGCGTGTGCCTGGTTTTTTACGAGGACAAGGTAAAGGTTGGATTACGGCAGAGTACTCGATGCTACCACGCGCAACAGAACAACGTACAATGCGTGATGCAGCAAAGGGTAAAATTAATGGCCGCACAATGGAAATCCAACGACTGATTGGTCGTGCGCTACGTGCGATTGTAGATTTAGAGGCGTTAGGTGAGCGTACTGTATGGATTGACTGTGACGTTATTCAAGCGGATGGCGGCACGCGTACAGCATCTATTACAGGCGCTTTTATCGCCATGACACAAGCAATTGCTAAACTTCATGAAGAAAAACCATTCACGACATTCCCTGTTACTGATTTTTTAGCCGCAACAAGTGTAGGTAAGTTAGCGGATCTTGGCCCTGTACTGGACTTAAACTACATTGAAGATTCCAGTGCAGATGTGGATATGAACGTTATTATGACAGGCGCAGGTAATTTTGTAGAGCTACAAGGTACGGGGGAAGAAGCGACTTTCACACGTGCAGAGCTAAATGAATTATTAGATCTTGCTGAAGCAGGTATTGCACAATTAATCACAATGCAAAAAGATACGTTAGGCGAAGCTGCAGCTAAGGTTGGTACGAAGGAGGAAGCATAATGAAGCAAGTAGTAATTGCGACGAAAAATCGTGGGAAAGTGAAGGATTTCGAAACATTATTTCATCCGCTCGGCTATGAAGTTGTCACGATGTTTGATGTTGCACCAAATATGGAGATTGAGGAAACAGGCACAACATTTGAAGAAAATGCAGTGCTAAAAGCAGAAGCGCTTAGTAAAGCGCTAAATAAGATAGTTATTGCGGACGATAGTGGGTTAGCTATTGATGCATTAGATGGCGAACCAGGCGTGTACTCTGCGCGTTATGCAGGTGATCATGATGATGAGGCAAATATTCAAAAAGTGCTGGCTAATCTTGAGGGCGTGCAAGAACGTACTGCTCGTTTTGTATGTGTAATCGCGGTTGCTACACCTAGTCAAGCTACATATACAGTACGTGGTGAATGCGTTGGCGAGATTACGACAGCTAAAAAAGGAGATAATGGTTTTGGTTATGATCCTATATTTTATGTTCCGACATTAGAGAAAACGATGGCACAGTTAACTGCTGAGCAAAAGGCTAGTGTGTCACATCGCGGTAATGCACTGCGCAAACTTCAAGATAAATTAGGTGAGAGTAAATGAAGCTCGTTATTATGAGTGATACACACGGCAATACAACGTTAATTGAACAAATTAAAGAGCAATATGCCGATGCCACATTTATTCATTGTGGTGATAGTGAGTTACAACATAATATGAGTGTACTAGAAGATATCCATATTGTACGTGGAAATTGTGATATGGATTGTGAGCTCCCAGATGAAAAAGTAATAGAACTTGGTCAAACTAAAATTTTAGTGGTGCACGGTCACTATCATCATGTAGATCGTACACCGCTTAATCTCGTATACCGCGCTAAAGAACTCGGCGCTACGATAGTATGTTTCGGTCATACACATATTGCAGGTGCCGAGTGGATAGACGATGTTTTACTAATTAACCCTGGTAGCTTAACATCTTCTCGCAGTGCCTATAAAGAGAGCTATGCAGTTGCGGTGTATGAGGAGCAGTGGCATGTGCAATTTATCAATGTGAATGGAGAGAAAAAGCGATGAAAAAAAGAATAGCTTTACTCGCTATGTTACTAGCTGTCACGACTGTGCTAGCTTCTTGTAACGCCTTTAAATGGTTTATCGGCAATGTAAAAGAAGAATTAGTAGGTCGCGAACTTGTTTTACAAACGTATGATGAAGAGAGTCAATTAATTGATCGTGTGACAGGCAAAAGTATTAGCATTGAAGCTGACGATAAATTTGCTATTAAAGATGACGAAGGCGGTACGATTAGTAAATCAGCAGTATTAAATATTACAGTAGGTGGTAACCAAATGCTACATGTAGGTAGTAGCATGATCGCTTATGATACAGAGCTTGAAGATATTTTTGCAACTTACAGTAAAACGGTAGATATTGATGCTATTAATCGCTCTATCCCTTTTGTTAATCGCATGGTTAATGATATGAAAAACTTTACGGTGGGCTCAGACAAAATCGTGCTAATCCGTTCACAGTCAGGTAAGCCACTCGCAACATTTGCTGGTAATAAAGTAAGTTATTACGCTACAGATATTGAAAAAGCAACAGGTTTAATGATCGATGGTAAATACTTACTCATTTATCGTTGTGACTATACAATTTACGATACAAAACTATTATTAAATAACTAATTTATATTGACTTTATCCATGCTTACGGCATATAATAAGTATTGTCTTTTGTAAAAGATACAATATTGTCTCCGTAGCTCAGCTGGATAGAGCAACGCCCTTCTAAGGCGTCGGTCGCAGGTTCGAATCCTGCCGGGGACGCTACTTACGCCGGTTCATCGTTACGATGAATCGGTTTTTTTTAAAGGGAGGTAAGAGAATGAAGCGATTTATTATTGTACTTTTATTACTGACAGGATGTAGTACAGGTACACTTGAAGGGCAAAAACCCCCTCAGTTGCAACTTATAATAGAAGATCGTGTAGAACAGGCAGTGCTTGGTACATATTGTTGGGGAAATCAATGTGAAGATGCCTTACCCCCAAAAGAAATTGTAGAAAATATTAGTAAAGTGCAACCAAATACGCGCGTACAATTAAAAATAGGTGCGCCATTACCTACGGATGTTGAACTTACAGAAGTATTTGAAGATCAACAAACGATAACACTTAAAATAGAAGAGCAGTCCTTTATCGCCCCTTCTAAGCCAGGCACGTATTATTATAATTATAGCGCTTGGTGGAAAGTGGACGGTGCTGTACAAGGAGATGCACATTATGCATTTGCTCTAGAAGTAGAGTAATTATTTAACTTCCGGTTTGCCCAGGTACAAACGCGCTGCCAACATCGTTGATGATGGTCATAATATGGCGGTAGCATGTGGTAGAATAGGTACTAGATATAAATACTAAAAGGTTGTGGCAGGCGGAAACGACATAGCACGTAGTACCATATTTGATGTTTAATCTACTAGGTATAAAAACCTTTAAATAAAGTGTGCGTAACACTAGTAGACGTGCTAGAATAGTAAGCGGTATAGTGATTAGGTAAAATATGTTAAGGTATAGGTAAGCTCCTTAGATTGATTTTAGGAATAAGGTGTAATCAAACTGAATGCAGTGTAGGCATGTTAAAAGTTTGATAAAAAATGCTTCTCCAAACATGCGATTGGACCAAATGCTAAAAAGAAAAGTGCGAAGATGCCATGATATGCGTAACAATACTTTGCTGTATGTACATAGTGTAGCTATTAGATGAGCTGTACCACGCCTCATGAGAGGTTTTTTGTGATTTATCAACTAAATGACGAAATAATACGTCAAACTAAAGGAATGAGCTTATAAGGAAGTGGGGAAACGTGAGAAAACCTAAGCGCTATATTCATGGCTTAGATGGGCTGCGAGCAATATCTGTCATTGCAGTAATTTTGTATCATTTAAATTATCCCATTGCAGCGGGGGGCTATCTAGGGGTAACTTTATTTTTTGTACTATCAGGTTATTTAATTACGGATTTACTTTTTCAAGAGTATCAGGCGACTAATCAGATTGATTTCAAACAATTTTGGATTCGTCGATTTCGCCGTTTACTACCAGCACTCTATACATTATTAATCGTAGTTGTCGTATGGATTACATTATTCCAACGAAGCTTTCTTACAGGTTTACGTGAAGATGTATTTGCTGCAATCGCTTATGTAAGTAATTGGTGGTATATTGCGCAAGATCAGTCTTATTTTACAAAGTTTGATGCGCCTTCTGTCTTACAACATTTATGGTCATTAGCAGTAGAAGAGCAATTTTATATTGTTTGGCCGGTATTAGTGTGGCTAGGCCTAAAAGCGGTGAAAGAACCGTCACGTTTACTATTGCCGATGACAGCTATTATGTTAGCTTCGCTAGTCGCAATGGTAGTCATGTATGTGCCAGGAGAAGATCCGAGCCGCCTTTACTTTGGAACAGATACACGTTTATTTTCTATCGTTTTAGGTGGTATGTTAGCTGTACTATGGCCGAGTCAATTATTTACAGAACGCATGTTACAACGTCGTATCCGTACAACTTTTGATATTATAGGTAGCGTAGCTTTAGTAGCGATTATCGCAAGTTTTATTTTCATAGGAGAAGATATGACTTGGCTTTATCGCGGTGGTATGGGAGCAATTTCCCTTGTGATGGCAGTAGTGATAGCCGTAGTTGTCATCCCTGACAGCTATTTAAGTAAAGTACTGAGCATTCGACCGTTACGCTGGGTAGGTGAGCGGTCATACGGCATTTACTTATGGCATTTCCCGATTATTATTTTATTGGGTGGTGGGCTAGGTACACCTTTACCATGGCCTAAAGCTGTACTAGCTGTTATTCTAACCTTTATTTGTACCGTGTTATCATGGCGCTTAGTAGAAGTACCTGTACGCTATGGTGGCTTAGGTAAGCTCAAGTCGTTTTACCGCAATAATTATAAAACGCGTAAAGTACGTTTACAGCTAATGACGATGGCAGTTGTACTAGCTGTTTTCACGAGCGGGATGGTCGTTGCCAAATCCCAAAGTGCAGCAGCTGCAGAACTGCAGTATCATTTAGAACAAGCTGCTGCGAAACAAGCAAAGGTGCAAGCTAAATTGGAAAAAGAAGCGAAGGAAAAAGCTTTGCAAGAAGCGCAAGCCGAAAAAGAAGAGCAGGAAGCCATTGCGGCAGCGCAACAAGAACCTACACATCATGTTATTTCAGCAATTGGTGATTCCGTATTACTAGCTTCCTCTGAAGCTTTACAATCGCTATTCACGACGAGCTATGTAGACGCTGCTGTAGGGCGCCAAGTTGGCGATGCTACTATTGTCATTGATTGGATGGCATCTTACGGTCGGTTAGGTGATATTGTAGTAATTGCTCTAGGCTCTAATGGACCGTTTCCTGAAGGTGAAATCGATCATTTAATTGAAAAAATCGGCAGTGAACGCCAAATCTTTTTTGTGAATACAAACGTAGCACGCCACTGGAAAGAAAGCGTTAACACGACGATAGCTAAGGCGGAAATGCAATATGATAATGTACATATTATCGATTGGGATAAAGCTGTAGCTAAAAAAGACGATGTTTTTTACGAGGATGGTATTCACCCTAATCAACAAGGGGCAAAATACTATGCCGAAACTGTTAAATCTACAATTGAAAGTGTAGTAGGGAAAGTCCAATAAAATGAATGAAATGTTAGGCTGAACATATAATGCTATCAGCCTAACATTTTTTTATGACTTTTAATGAAACGTTTAACGCTTAATATAGAGGGAACAGACAAAGAAATGAGGAGGGTTGAGTGTGATTCAATTAGACAAGGTAAGTAAGTCATATGAAGGCAAGACAGTCATACAGCAGCTATCAATGACGATTAAAGAAGGGGAGTTTTTAGTGTTAGTGGGGCCGAGTGGCTGTGGTAAAACAACAACATTAAAAATGTTAAATCGTCTCGTACCTCTAACAGATGGGACGATTTATTTTCGTGGCAAGCGCATTAGTGATTATGATATTTATGAACTGCGTTATGATATGGGCTATGTGTTACAACAAATTGCATTATTTCCACATTTAACGATTGAAGAAAATATTGCGATTGTACCGGAGCTTAAAAAATGGAAGAAAACAAAGGTCAAAGAACGCATAGAAGCGTTGATGGCATTGGTAGGTTTACCTTATGAAACGTATCGCAAACGCTATCCACACGAACTTTCAGGTGGGCAACAACAACGTATCGGTGTTATTCGTGCGTTGGCAGCCGACCCAGCTATTTTACTGATGGACGAACCATTTAGTGCCCTCGATCCACTTAGCCGTACAAAGTTACAAGACGAACTGTTGCATATTCAGCGTACCATTCGAAAAACAATTGTTTTTGTAACACATGATATGGAAGAAGCACTTAAATTAGCAGATCGTATTTGTGTTATGCAAGAAGGGCAAATTGTCCAGTTAGATACGCCACAAGCTATTATAGCTAGTCCAGCTAATGAGTTTGTAGCATCTTTTGTGAATCGTAATACGTTGACGCTGCGAGATTTATTACAACCTATAAATGAAAAAGCATCCGTTCAGCTACCGATTACAAGTTCATCAGATTTGCGACAATTCCTCCCCGACTTCAACGCAAAGCATAAGTCGGGGAGGAATTGTCGCCAACCTTTAGGTGGAGTTTCTTTTTTAGTGAAAGGCGGTGAAAACATGCCAACAATTACAGCTAAAATTCAACTTTACGTTAATGAATCACAAGCAGAAAGCCTACGTTTGACAAGTAAAACCTATCAAAAAGCGTGTAATTGGCTTTCAGAGAAAGTATTTGTATCAAAAAATCTGAATCAACTACAATTAAACAACTTGTATT
>NZ_QAFW01000056.1 GCF_003057615.1 Metalysinibacillus jejuensis | reverse complement strand
TTGAAGCGAGGTGCATCGTTTTGCTTCTTAAAGAAGCGAGAATAAGCATCAGCGAGGTTTTTGAGTGAAGATTGAATCGCAATGCTGTCCACCTCTTTTAACCAAACTAATTCTTTCTTTAATTGGGGTAATTGAGAAGAACACGAATTGTAAGTCAAACCTTTTCCTGTTGCCTTATAAGTATCGTTCCATTTTGCGAGGAAATGATTGAATACAAAACGAGAACAACCGATTGTTTTAGCAATCCGTATTTCTTGTTCTTTGCTTGGATAGATACGAAATTTATATGCTTTATTGACCAACATGACTTTCACCTCCCTGTGTGTTATGATATACATATTATATCATATTTGATATTCATTTTATATTATTTTGGAGGTGAAAACATGGAAAAACAATCAGTCGTATTACGATTTCCTAAAATTCTTTTAGATAGAGTGGACGCATACAAAAAGAAAAAGGGTTTTGGAACTCGTACACAAACTATTTTTCATCTATTACAGATGGCACTCGAACAGTCGGACAATCGAGATAGCAAGTAAGCTACCTCTTGTCCGAAGGCGATTCATCTCCCACCTACTCACTGGGCTACGCCCTTCACGTTCCTTGAGGTAGGCGTATTCTCGCCTATTTTTGATAAAATTCCATTTAGGAGGTAGATTATGAAAAAATTATCATTTAGCGTGTTTTTTCTCGTATTGTTAACATTTTTACCAACCGCACACGCTAGCGCACAGAAAATTGGTGTCATGTTTTCGGAAAGTAGCGAAAAGTATGCTAAAACCACACACCCAAGCGGAAGTTTCACGAGCCCTAACACAGGTCGTGTACAAACCGTATACCCAAAGGTAGATTATAGCTCAACACTAGACAAAGAGCTAAAAGCTTACCATATGTATAAACAAATGGGCTATGACGTAGAAAAGGTTTCGGAAAGTATGTTAAGCGATGTTAATGCTTTGACGAAATTTGATGCGGTTGTGTTCCCGTATACCGTTATGATGAACCACCAACAACGCGAATCATTAAAAGCTTATATTCGTGCTGGGGGCGGCGCAGTGTTTGCTTTCCAAGCTGCTCGTAACGAAAGTGCACATTTCCCTCAACCAGGAAAACCTGATGTATCGCCACTCATTTTCCACGCTGACTCTTGGATTTTTGAATGGGATAACTTAACAGAAATTTTCCAATCTCGTTTTATTGATGATGTTAAATTACAAAACGCTACGGTAACCGCGGGTAACAGTACCCACCCTATCGTCGCAAATGCACAAGCTGAGCTAGGTCGTAAGCTAGCCATGACAGATACATCTTACAACTGGGTAGAAATTATTAAACCTTGGCAAAACAAAAATAATAATATCCAACCTGTGTTATTTTTCTCGAAATATGATGCTACAGACAAGTCTGCAACGATGAGTGCTGATACATATGGTGCAGCGCATGCCATCCAATATGGTAAAGGGCGTGTTGTACAAATTGGCTATAAAATTATGGACTATATTCATGTCGAGGCAGATGACAACTGGGAAGATCACACTAAAGGGTTAGCTTTTAGCGATAAAAAAGGAAATGAAGATGCTAAAGCCTTTATGAAAGCTTCATTAAACTGGGTCAAAGCACCAAACCAAAGCAACAACAAGCGTCAATATAACTTATCGCTATATACAGACGGTTTACAAGCTTATGTATCACCGCGTGGCTTCGTTTACCGCTCAACAGCTACCGTTAAAAACAACGGTAACGTACCTGCCCGTGGTACACTAAAAGTGGAAATTTTAAATAGTAGCGGTAAAGTTGTAGGCACAAGCCACCAGCGCTACCTACCAGGGCTCGCTGCAGATGCAACAACAAATAACGCAGATAAGCGCGATGTCAGCAAGCACCATGAAAAATTTGAAATCTATCTCAAAGGCTTACCTGCTGGGGTTTATACTGCACGTACAAGCTTTACAGAAGGTCGCCTTGACCAAAAAGCAGTCGGCTTCAAATTTAAAACGATGGCTGAAGTAAAAACATTCCACTATGCGGGTGGCAATACACATGCTCGCTTTAGCGCTGTGCCAATGTTCCGCGATGTATCACAAAGCGGAGGGGCCTACTATGATATTAAAAACTTACATGCTTTAGGCGTTGTAACAGGCTATAATGCCACAACATTTGCACCAACAAAAACCATTACTCGCACACAAGCTGCTACAATGGTTTTACGCGCACTTGGCGTATCACCTTCAAGTAATGCTAACTTAAATGTTAGTGATTTACAGCGCGGTCAATACGGTTATGATGTGTTAGCAACTGCAGCACAGTATGGTATCATATCTCCGCAAAACGGTCGCATTAATGGTAATGCACCAATGACGCGCGGCGATATGGCACAAGCATTAGTAAACGGTTTTAAACTCGTTGGACCAACGACACGTAACTTTACGGATGTACCTGTCACACACCAACATTACAAAGCAATTCAAACCTTAGCTGCACTTGATATTACGACAGGGTACCAAGATAGTTCATTCCGCCCTGAACAGCCTATGAATCGTCAAAACTTCTCACAATTTGTTAACCGTACTTTATATAACCAGGCTAAATAAAAAGAAGCAATCGCTGCTGTCAGCGATTGCTTCTTTGCTTACTTATTGTTTTGAGTAGTACTGTACGATACCTTGGTAAATAGATTCTGCATAAATTTCTACATATTTATCAGAAACTAATTTCGCACGGTCTGTGTCGTTTGAAATAAAGCCAAGCTCTACTAATACTGCTGGAATAATCACATTGCGCGTTACGTAATATGGTGCAGTTTTAACACCACGGTTATACATATTGGCATTTTTAACAATTTGTGAATTAATAAATGTAGCTAAATCTTGATCTTCTTTATACATATCGCCAGCTGTAATGCTGTAATACGTTTCTGTACCATGTGCTGTCGAACTACCGAATGAGTTAACATGGATACTTACGAAAATTTCCGCTTCGTTACGGTTTGTAAAGTCTACGATTTCTTGAAGCTCTAAAAACTTATCTGTCGTACGCGTTTGACGCACATCAGCACCTGCTGTACGAAGTTTTTGTCCTACAAGATTACCTACTTTTAAAACGATTGATTTTTCGTTATAGCCGTTTGATACAGCGCCTGGATCTTTACCACCGTGACCTGGGTCAATAACGATAATGCGGTTTTGTAATGGTAAGCCGTTTTGATTTAATAGCTTTAAGTATGATTTATACACCCAAGCTGATTGACCATTGAAGTTAATATTTGCCCAGTAACCTGAGATTTGATTAACTGCTACGCGTTGACCAAGACGTAATTGACCAAGTTGTTTAGATTGATTGTTTGCTTGTGCACGTACGTTAACATAGTCCACTGTTACACGACCTACTGTAGCCGTTGGGCCTGAAGGTGCTGTTGTTGGTGGAGTCGGTTTTGGTTTTTCCTCTATTACAGGTGGCGGTGTAGGCGTTAAATCTGTTGTGCTTTCCCCTACGATATAACCTGGAATATTTTTGTATTTAACTTGGTAATAGCCTCCCTCACTCGTATATACCTCAAGCTCAGTACCCGCTGGTACTACACCTACTTGCGTAATTTTTTTACTAGATGAAGTTGCGCCATAATATAAATTTAAATCTTGATTAGCTTTCACTTTTTTTGTAACATTTGTTAGCGGCTGTCTTGTCTTTGCATCAATATATTCTGCATACTGGCTACTAATATAGGCAAACACACCGTTATAAGTAACTTTTAGCCAGTCACCTTGAATATCATATACTGCCAAGTTGCCTCCTGCATTCACTTTTCCAATAATATTATTATTTTCAATTTTAGGCTCTTGACGAATGTTCAAACCATTTGTTGTAGATCTAACAATAGCGATTACATCTGCTGTATTAGGCTTTTCTGGAATGTTAGTTTCACCTTCTACAGGTAATTTCAAGCGGAATTTCTCATCGCTTGCACGTGCTACAAATAACGCAAATTGTGAACGAGTTAACGTGTTTTTAGGATTAAATGTGCTAGACGTTACAGCTAAGCCACTATAATAAATAGTATTAATCGTAGTAGCATAAGGATGGTTTTTATCAACATCATCGAAAATCGTATCTAAACCTTTATATCTTTTTTCATCTAAGTTAAAGGCTTTTGTCAGCACATAACTCATTTCTTCACGTGTTAAGTATTCATTAGGATAAAATTTATTATCTTTAGATACAGGGAAGATACCTAACTGACGAGCTTTTTCAATATAGCCGCCTAGTGAATCACCTGGTTTAACATCTTCATAGCTAGGGCGCTTACCACTTAATGGTGTATTACCACTCGCAATAACTACCATCTTAGCTACTTGAGCTCGAGTTACTGTATTTTGTGGCTTGTAGTACTGCTTGCCGTCAATCGTATATCCTGAAATAACACCTTTCTCTAATAAATAATTTACCTCATCATAACCCTCTTGATTAACTGTAATATCTTCAAACTGATTGTTTGCTAACACATTATTTGGTAATGCTAAAACTGTAGTTATTGTCAATAAAAATACCAAAAAGTAACTTAGTTTAGTACGCCACACAATGACGTCCTCCTTCCATAACTGTTCCTTAGAATATCCATAAGCCTCGGCAACTAATCCAATATACTTTTAATATCTTTTACTAATTAAACACTCCTCTACTTGCTTTAAACATAAAAAGGGAGTATTGCATATGAGCAACTCCCTTTCATTATTAAAATCACACATTACTATTTTATTTAGCTGCGCGCTCAATAAATGTTTTTAATTGCTCTTTCGTTAAAGAATCATTTAAGCCAAATGTGCCATCGCCTTTACCTGTTGTAATACCGTTAATTGCTAATGCGTTAACGTATTGGTATGCCCAGTGATCAGTAGTAACATCACCAAAAGCTACTGGCTCTCCCTCACCTTGTAAACCAAATGCAATGGTTAATACTTTTGCTACTTGTGCGCGTGTAATTAATGATGAAGGATTGAATTTACCATCAGCATCCCCCGTAAAGATACCTGCTTTACGC
The DNA here is from genome assembly GCF_003057615.1 of Metalysinibacillus jejuensis. Classification (GTDB taxonomy): domain Bacteria; phylum Bacillota; class Bacilli; order Bacillales_A; family Planococcaceae; genus Metalysinibacillus; species Metalysinibacillus jejuensis. The sequence goes on along the minus strand of NZ_QAFW01000056.1, from coordinate 8,604 downwards.
GTTGCTTCGATAGCACCAGCGTACTCATGTGTAGGTTTTACGTCTTTAATTTGTGTGCCATCTACAATTTTATCTGAAGTATCTAAACCTAAAGCTGTTGCAATCTGATGAGCTACTTCACCGCGTGTTGCGTATTTAGCTGTATCAATTGCTACTTCTTTAACTTCTTCTAGATTTGTCATGCGTTTTGCACCTGCATAACGGCTACCCCAGTAGTATGGGTCGTTAATGCTAGCATAACCAACACCTGTGCTTGTACCAGAGTGAATCATTTTGCCATTACCTACATAAATACCTACGTGGCTTAAGCTACCTGGACCTGCTGTATTAAAGAAGATTAAATCACCTGTTTTAAGGTTGCTTTTTGAAACACTTGTACCACGAGCGTATTGATCCCATGTTGTACGGCCGATGTTTACACCGATATCAGAGTAAACACGTTGTGTGAAGCCTGAGCAGTCAAAACCTGCTGTTGTTGTACCGCCCCAACGGTAAGGAATACCTTGGTATTGATTAGCTTTTTGAATTAATTCCGTTGGTGATGCAGCCTCTGCTGTATTGTTTTCACCTGGTGCTGTTGTAAATAGCATGAATGCTGCGAATACTGGTAATAACCACTTTTTCTTCATCTTGTTAATGTTCCCCTCTCAACTTGTAAACTGTTATATAATCGAATATGAATAATTTTTAATGTTATGCGGTCTGTTTTTGACCTGTATATAGACTATCATAAATAAACCCCTTTTTACTTTTCAATTGTGTAACGCATACAAAAAGCGCCACAAACGTTATTAAATCAACGTTTGTGGCGCTTTTTATCTTTTCAGCATACATTATCTATACCCGTTTGTAACACTGTTGTAACATTGTAATACAGCTTTGTGACTGTTTTTAAGATGATTTACTAATTACTTGCTAGAGAAATGCTGTACCCAGTAATAATTACTCTCTTTATCCTTTTCTATCGCTACACCAATATGGGTATAATTAGGGTTCAACATATTACGGCGGTGCCCGGGTGAATTAATCCATCCTAGTATGGTATGTTGTGGTGTTTTAAAATAACGCGCAATATTTTCGCCGTACCCTATAAATTTATAGTCAAAAATTGTAGCCATATCCCAAGGTTGGCCATACGTAGCAGACTTATGTTCAAAATAATTATTTTTTGTCATATCTTTAGCTTTAATAACTGCTATTTGCTCTAATGAACGATCGTAACGTAAAGGGGGTAAATTGTATTGCGCTCGATATTCGTTTGTTAAACGAGCTATCTCTACAGACCAAAGTCGGTAATTTGACACTGTATCTATGTTTGTTTTATTTAAGTAGTCATAAATCAAACTATAGTTAGTATGTTCTTTATATTGAATCGCACGTTCCATAATTACAGCGAGTTGGGCGCGTGTGACATAGCTCTCTGGTCTAAACTCATAAATGGTAACGCCATTCATAATATCTGCAGCTGCTACAGCTCCGACATAGTTATACGACCATGTTTTCTTCGTCACGTCTTTATACGTTAAAGCATGCGCTGTTTCATATTCCATATTTGCCGCAATTGCTACCATTTTAGCCACATGGCTACGACGCAAAAACTTATCACCATTAAAGTGCTCCGTATTTTGTAGAGCACCTATCGCAACTAGCTGTTTTACTGCTTCGTAATACGGTGCGTCCTCTTCGACATCTGTAAAGGCAAGCGGCGGCGCTTCTTGTTCCTCGTCCATTAATGTAGCGATTACTTCACTCGCCTCTTGTCGTGTAGCGAAGGCTTCAGGTTCAAAGTGTGTACTGCCTCTTTCTAAATATCCTTCACTCACTAATCGATTAATGGCATCATACGCCCAGTATTCGCGCGGTACATCTTCATAAATTTGCGCTTTAGCTACAGTCGGGTAGCTAAAAACGAGTAAAAATAGTGCCGCAAAACTAATAAATTGGACATGGTAACGTGTTTTGCTCATTTCATCCCCCTTACGAAAAATGGCTATCTGGCTAAACGTCTGTCAGATAGCCTTTTTCTTAAATTTGTTTACTATAATCTTCTAGCATAAAGGCATTGTGAATTAAACGTCGTTGATCTGACGTTAACGCATCAAATGCTTTTTGTGCTGCTATTACTTGTTTTTCAAAGTTCAATGATTGTTCGTCAATCGTCGCAATGGCATTAATTACTTTGCGGGCTGCCGTAACATCTTTATTAGCTTTATCTAGCTTGTCATAGTTAATAACATGTTTACGTAGCGCTGCTGGTAATGATACATAAGCTGCTTGTGCATCATCTACCATCGTGAAGTAATCAGCAGATGTTGGCGAAATACGCGCAATGGTTTCCATTACTTTATCAAGCGTTGCTCGCTGTGCCTCAGCTTCTAGTAGCTTATCGTAGTTAGATACACGCTGCTTATCTGCACTGCTCAGTTGATTATACTCTTTACGCACCAATTGTACGAGACCAAAATAATTTGGATCTGATGGCTTTAATGCTTCAATTTTGTCATGCACCTTAATAACGTCTGTTAACGTTAAAAAGACTTTAGCATTGTACACATATTTACGTTGTGTAGCGTCGAGTTTATCGTAAGCTTTCATCACAATTTGATATTGCTTAGCCATATCACGCGCGGTAAAAATACCGTCAATCTTGTTGACAACGTCTTGTACGGGCTTAGCAATTTTTTCTTGTTGCTGTAATAAAGGATAATTTTTCACAGCACGCTTACGTTCAGCAGTTAAGCCATTGTAAATATTACGCGCTTGTTGCACATTTTTTAAGAAGTCTTCTGCTGGTGCATTTGGTAAAGATGCGATGAACTCATCAATATCCGCTGCTCCTGCAATGTTTTTTTCAGCCTCTAATAAGTTAGGTAAATTAGGTACGAGCGCTTGGCGTTCTTCATCGAGTGAATTATAAATTTCACGGGCTTTTTCGACATCATCATGGTAGGACTTACTCGTCGGTTTAATTTTATCAATCAAACCTGTTACTTCAGCGACTGGCTCATAGTATGCTAATCTCTCATAGTTAGTTACGAGTGGACGCTGATTGCGGTCTAGTTTACCGTAAGCCGCTCGAGCTGCCAGTGTATCTTTAACGAAGTTCGTCATTTCTGGATCGATACGGTCGATTAATACCATCGTCGTTAACACAGGTTTAACCGCCTTCTCATGATTCATTAACTCTTTTTGATTACTTACTAAACGCTTTTGTTGAGGTGTTAAACGGTCAAAGGCAATGCGTGCATCCGTTAAACTTTGCATATATGCTTCATGCTTAACGTCTTCAATTGCAGTCTCAATAAGCGCGACGACCTCCCCTACTTCACCGAGTTGCTCCTCAGCCTCTACAAGCACTTTAATATTAGTAATGAGTGCTTTTTCGCGCTCGCTTAACGCTTCGTACGTGCTGCGCAAGGTTGCTACGTCTTTAGCAAATGTTTTTGATGTTGGGCGTAACGCTGCAATATCGCCAATGAGATAAGCAACAGGCTCTACGCTTTCTAAGTCTTTATAATTCGTTACGCGTGCCTTAGCAATCGGCGTTAATTTATCATACGCTTTGCGGGCAGCCGCCACACGCTTGGCATAATCGCGGTACCCTGGATCTAAGTTTTGAATGAGTTGTACGACTTTAATAACCGCTTTATTTTCACGTTCAAAATCTGTCAATATTTTAGCGTTTTGCACGAGGCGTTTAACACCGCTATCCATTGCTTTATAAGCTGTTCCTAGCTTTGCGACTTCCTCGATCATTTTTTCTGGTGGCGTTGCCGCTAACGCCATAATTTGTTCATCTAAAGCATCTGCTTCTTTAATAAAGTTTTCAGCTTCTAGTAAATTTCCGTAGTTAAAGATCTTTTGTTGCTGACTACTTTGGAGTGCATTATATGCCGTGCGTAACGCTAATACATCGGCACGGTACGTTTTGGCAGTAGGGCGTAATTTATTTAATTGCTCAATTAAATCGCTATATTGTAGCGCTTCTTCAATAAATGGATAGTTGGTAACATACGCTTGTTGCATGCTTGGCAACTTATCATACGCTTTTTTAGCGCTATTTACTTTGCTTGTGAAATTTTTTGCACCTTCATCGATGTTATCGATCATGTCAATGACACGAAGGACAGCTTTATAGTCTTTTTCATGTGCAGTTAAATCTTTACTATTTGTGACAGCTTTACGTGCATTCGTCGGTAAATCATTAAATTTAGCACGTGCTTCTACCATCGTATTTATATAGGTAGCTTTATCACCTTTGACCAATGTATCTAACGCGTCAATTAATTTTACGACATCAGCCGCCACTTTTTTCTCATCTTCCATTACGCTAATTTGATTGTCTAATTGCGTAATACGTTTTGCCGTAGCTACCTGTAAATTGGGCTCTTGAATCGTATTTTTTAAAGCGGTATGCATCGCGCGTAATTTTTGCAGTTCATTAGCGTAATCATAATGCGTTGGTTTTAGCTTTTTGACAGCTTGCTCTAATTCGGCAAGTGGTACGAATGTTTCTAGACGCTTGGCATACGTTAGCAAGCCACGCTCGGCCTTTGTATATTTATCAAGCGATTTTTTTGCACTTAGTGTTTTAGTTGCAAAGGACTTGTCAGCGGGATGTAACGCTTCAAGTTGGTCATCGAGCTTTTCTAACGCTTTAATTTGACGCTCCCATGTTGTTAAATCTTTGCTATTATTAACGAGGCGTTGCGCATCTTTATCCAGTTTATCGTACTGTTCGCGCGCTTCTTTTGCTTTATCAATCGTAGTAATAGCGCTAATTGCCCTTTCTACTTCTTCGACTTCCTCAACGACATTTTGTTGGGCTTCGAGTATCGCTGTTACTTTATTTACTTCACTTTCGTTATTAGCTGTAAATTGCGTCGCTAACTCCGCTAGTTCTTTTAGCTTTGTACGGTAGGCAGGGCTATTAGAAGGACGCAGTTTTGTTACTCCTTCAATAAATGTACCTTCATTGATAAAAGCATCGAGCGTAGCTTTATTTATTAAAGCTTGGCCTTCTGCTGTTAAACGGTAGTAAGCTGTATCTGCTTCTTTAATGGCACGTAAATAATCGGCGGTTGTTTTATAGTCTTTATTAGCAAGCTCATCTAGTAACGCTTGCAGTTTACCTACTTCATCAGCAATTTGTTCCGTTTGGACAAGTGTCGCAAATACAGGCTTAGACTCGCCAGGCATCGTAAATGCTGCAATGGCACTTTGTCCTTCAGGTGAACTGTCATTGTACGCTTTACGAATTTTAGTCGCTAATTCATCCGCTGTTTTAATCGCTTGCGTTTGATGAAATTCTTTTAATAATGTGATTGTAGGCTCAATTTCTGCTACTACTACCCCTACACGCTCAAGGTGAGGAATATTAGCGCCTTGGTCAACAAAAAATTTCTTTTGATTAATCTTGCTATTACCATACTGCAAAGCTTGTCCCACAAATTTATCGATAAGAGCAGGAGTTGCTTGGTCAATGATAGCTTTATAAGTTGTGTTAGTCGATGACATTTTGCTATCAATATCTTTATAATCTTGCTGTACTTCACTTGTTTCATACGCCTCTACTAATGAACTGTGCGTAAATAATAAAGGTGCAATTTTTTGACCGAGCTTTTGAATTTCGTCTCGATAATTAAAATAATCATTAATATATGTAACTTTTGCTTTAATGATGGTAAGTTCCTGCGACGTAAAACCTAAAGTATCTAGCTCATTTGCTGTAATATAACTTTGGGCTAAAGTAATTTGCTCGCGTGGTGAGAGCTCCGTTAACCCGTGGACGAGTGTAATGAGTTGCTGTTTTAACACCACCGGATCCGTAGACATCGTTGCTTGTGTAGGAAGTGAAGCTGAAGGTTGTACAGCAGGCGCTGCCTCTGCAATAGGTGTAAGTATCGCAGGCACAAGTAACACACCTGCTAATACACTCGCTTGTAATTTCTTATTCAATAACCTCATCCTTTCAAATTTAGCTTTTATGTAGTTTACTTCTATATAAGTATATGCTTTATATCGGTCAAAGGTGTCATTTTTTTAGGAAAATGTTTAGGTTGTCATAAGGAAGGCAAGTAATTTACGTAGTAGCTAATGATTTTGGTATCGTTATAGTGCAAGTAATTGTATAATGAACATCATACTGTTTGTAATGAGATAAAGAGAGGAAGCTGTGCATGTTTTATGATTACGCATTTTTTAAGAGCTTATTTCACCCCTCTACCCTAACAAATGCCTTAGCAAAAGAAGCCGAAATTCGCGGGTACAAACTTCGTGTAGGCATCGTGCTATTTTTCACGTTACTTATTTTTGCTCTGCAAAATTTATGGGGGATGGGCACAGCCGGACTATCGTACTTATTTGCCACAAATGAGACGAGCGCTTATTTTGTAGCTCGCGTCATTTCATTTGTCCTAGCGATAATCTGGGCTATTTTATTTTTTGTCTTCCATTATTATTTAATCGCCTTTGTACTAGCTACTTTCACAGAGCTTCCTAAGCCTTGGGTACGCCATGTACAATTGTTTGTCGTTGCGATTTTTATGGTCGAAAAAGCGATTTTACTCGCTGTCTTTTATGCGGTTGGTTTTACAACAAATTTAAATTTCTTTTCATTAGCACCACTGATCGCAAAAGTGACGTCCGAACCAATCATTTTGTTTACAGTTAATCAGCTATCCGTATTTTCGGTGTTAGCGATTATTGTACAGTACGCATTTCTTAAGCGTTGGATGGAAGCGTCGGCACATAAAGGCTTACTCGCTAAAATTATTGCCATCCATGTCGTACTTGCGATTATTATCGGTTTACTAAGTAGTATGCCGCTACAACAATGGATTGTAAGGGGGCTTGTATGATGTCTCGTTTACGTACATTTATTCAAGATAAACCGTGGCAGTTTGCTAGCATTACCATTGGTTTTATTTTAGTAGCTGCTAGCATTTACGCTACGTTCGAAAAAAACAGTGCAGTTACACGCACATACTTCGTCGATGAATTTAAGCGCGCAAATGCTAGTGAGTATGATGCTCGCATCGAGCGACCTGCAATTGTGACGCCAACGACAACTGAACTCGTGACAGCAAAAGCAGACGAGCTACAATCCATCGAAGTCCAACTCGGTGACGTTGTAACGTCAAGCCAAGAGCTAGCGATCTATCAAGGTAGCGAAGTAGATGATGTGCGTGCTCGTTTAGAAAAAGAGCGCAGCGCTTACCAGCGTGAACTAAGTGATTTACAATCTGCTTTAGCCACAATCGAACGTGACTTACGTAGCTCGCGCAAGCCTGAAAGCAGCATTAAAACACAACAAAAAGAAAAAGATTTAAACGTCAATGTGCAACTTGACCTAGCCCAATCCGAATCGCCAGCAACAGCAAAAGCTATTATCGAAGGCAATATTGCACAAGCTAATCGCCAAATTTCGATTGTCGATGCGCAAATCAACGAACTGCAAGCACGCCAAAGTGTAAGTAGCCCGGTTGATGGCGTTGTCGCTGATATTACAGAGTCTGGCGGCTATGTAACATTTACTATCTTTAGTGACGAGCGCAACTTACGCACGTATGTTACAGAAAAAGATTGGCGCCAAATCGAAAGCAATGATTTTGTTGAACTTGCGATTAAAAACAATGAGGTCGAAGAAGAGAACCAATCAGAAGCGTTACGCGCGGCACTTGATAAACATCGCAAAAAAATGGAAATCGAAGCACCTGACCATCTTTTAACAGGTGTTGTGGCACAAAAGTTATTATTACCTGCTGACTTCACAAATTTATGGACAGCAAACTTTAACGTGCTACATCCTATGAAGAAAAAAGAAGCCTACTATGAAATTGCAATCACACCTGATCAAACGATTGAAGAAGCACCATTTGCTGCAGATGGCAATGTCGCTATCGTTACAGATGAAGCAACAGATGCTAACCGTGTACCGAGCGACTGGATTGTCGAAACAATCGAGCGCGATGAGGAAGATGAGTTTGCGGAGCCTTACGCTGTAGATAACATTTACTATATTGACTATGATGGTAAAGTGCGTCTAGAACCAATTGATATAGCGTTTGAACACAAAAATAAAACGGTATTTACAAGTTTAATTGACGATGGTGCACCTTTATTAAATAGCGCAACGCGTGAACCACTTGCGCGCACTTTCCGTACGATGCCAATGACATTAGAGAAAAAACAATGGCGTGCTTTTAAAAAGCTTAAATGGAAAGATTATGTAATTTATGCGGTGTCGGGTCATTAATAACATGCTGTATCACTAAAACAGAGTGAATGTAAAAGTCTTTGACTTCTTACACTCACTCTGTTTTTAATACATTTCTACTTAAATCGCCTTACCCTAGTACTTATTCAGCTACATTTGCTTTGCACTATAATTATGTTACAATCCAACTATATATTTCTTAAATTTGAAATGCCTTATAAAATTAAGTCTATGCAAGAAATATATTTATTATCACGCCTGTTGATTAACTAAGTTTTACCAATAAAATGCAATAAAAAAGAGAGATTCCATGTAAAATGTAAGTTACCACACCAACATTTACGAGGAGGAATCTCTCATGGCTAAGAATACCACGATTTTCACGT
>NZ_QAFW01000055.1 GCF_003057615.1 Metalysinibacillus jejuensis | reverse complement strand
AGGGCGATTCTTACCGTATGGAGGAGAAGAAAAAAGCGGGAATTTTCCCGCTGCCTCACACGGTTAAAACAGAAAAGTGAGGAATTTTATTCCGATATTTTTGGGGAATTTTAAGCCGATATTGACACCTGAAGCAACCGAGCACGTACAAGGCTTTGTAATTTAAATCTTTTCCGCCGTTTTAGCGCCGTTTTTTTATACCCAGCCCCAACGTAGCCCCAATTTAGCCCCAAAAAGATTGGGTTTTATGGGGTTTTTATGGCTATTCCCACAAATTACAAAACCCCTACAAACGCTGTTATATCAACGTTTGTAGGGGTTTTAAAAGTTTTTATTTGTTGTTCTTTTCTTTCCATTCAAGGAATTCATCGTACGTGCATTGCTTATCTAAGATACTGCCATCTGGTTGGATTTCAATGACGCGGTTAGCGATTGTTTGAATGAACTGATGGTCATGTGATGTAAATAGCATTGCGCCTTTAAAGCGGATTAAACCTTCGTTTAACGCTTGGATAGACTCTAAGTCTAAGTGGTTAGTAGGCTCATCTAATAAAATAACGTTAGCGCTTGAAAGCATCATTTTTGATAACATACAACGTACTTTTTCGCCACCTGATAAGACAGATGGTGATTTTTTAACTTCTTCACCGCTAAATAACATACGGCCAAGGAAGCCACGTAGGAAGCTTTCTGTTTCATCTTCCGGTGAGTATTGGCGTAGCCACTCAACTAATGTTTTTTCGCCGCCTTCGAAGTAGCTGTCGTGATCTAATTCAAAGTAACTTTGAGAAGTTGTAACGCCCCATTTATAGGTGCCAGCGTCCGCTTCTTGTTTGTCCATTAAAATATCAAGTAGTGCTGTTTTTGCCATTGGGCTACCTAATAAAATGATTTTATCGTCTTTGTTCATAGAGAAGCGGATATCTTTAAATACTGTTTCGCCTTCGTGTGAACCTGTTAGACCATCAACTGTTAACACGTCGTTACCAATTTCGCGTCCAATTTGGAAGTTGATGAAAGGATATTTACGGCTTGATGGACGGATGTCGTCAAGTTCGATTTTATCCAGCATTTTTTTACGTGATGTTGCTTGTTTAGACTTCGATGCGTTCGCTGAGAAGCGGGCAATGAAGGCTTGTAGTTCTTTGATTTTTTCTTCTTTTTTCGAGTTTTGGTCTTGTGCTAGCTTTTGTGCAAGCTGAGAAGACTCATACCAGAAATCGTAGTTACCCACATAAAGTTGGATTTTACCAAAGTCAAGGTCAGCGATATGTGTACATACTTTATTTAAGAAGTGACGGTCATGGGAAACAACAATTACAGTATTGTTGAAGTTAATTAAAAACTCTTCTAACCATTGGATAGCTTTTAAGTCTAAGTGGTTGGTAGGCTCATCGAGTAATAGTACATCAGGCTGACCAAATAGTGCTTGTGCTAATAATACTTTTACTTTATCTGAACCTTCAAGCTCTGACATTTTCATGTCTAGCATGCTTTCTTTAATACCAAGACCGCTTAATAGGGTAGCCACTTCTGACTCAGCTTCCCAACCATTTAACTCAGCAAACTCGCCCTCAAGTTCAGCAGCACGCATGCCATCTTCATCTGAGAAGTCTTCCTTCATATAAATTGCGTTCTTTGCTTGCATCACATCATATAATTTTTTGTGGCCCATAATGACCGTATCAAGTACTGTATATTCTTCGTACTCGAAGTGATTTTGTTTAAGAACAGCTAAACGCTCGTCCTTACCCATTGATACATGACCTTCTTGAGCTTCAAGCTCACCTGAAAGAATTTTTAAAAATGTTGACTTACCTGCACCATTTGCGCCGATTAAACCGTAGCAGTTACCTGGTGTGAATTTTATGTTAACATCTTCGAATAGCTTGCGGTCGCCAAAACGAAGACCTACTTCACTTACTTGAATCATAGTTGAAATCCTCCTATTGAATAAAAAATTTTACACAGTGTTTCAATTATAGCATGTTTGTTTCGTTAATACATATTGTTTTTCATGCTTGTATTGTGTAGAGTAAAAACGTATGTTTCATAGGATTGAGGCAGGTAGAGAGGAAGTACAGCATGAAACGAAAAACAACGCCATCGCAGTTATTATGGCTTATCGCTATATTTTTTGTTGCGGTAAATTTGCGTCCTATTATTACCTCTATAGGACCACTCTTCAACGTATTGCTAGATGAGCTGCCTAGCACAAATACTAAAGTCAGCTTACTAACGAGTATCCCTGTATTTTGTATGGGATTATTTGCACCATTAGCTTTTCCGCTAACTCGTAAATTCCCAACTATTATTATGCCAATGTTACTTGCGATGATTGCCATTGCTACGATATTACGAGCTATACTGCCAACCTATAGCATCCTCTTACTAACGAGTTTTATAGCAGGCACTGCCATTGCCATTATTGGTCCTATTATGAATGCGCGAATTAAAGCGCAATTTAAAGAGCGCACGGCAAGTGCACTAGGTGTGTATTCTTTTGGGATCGGCGTAGGTGCCACGCTTAGTGCGAGCTTTAGCTTCGCAATTTACGAACAAACTTCATGGTCTATCGCACTTGGTAGTTGGGGAATATTAGGTATTATAGCTGTAGTATTATGGGTAGCGATTGCGGGAGAAGAAACACTAACACAAATAGCTCCGCAAGAAACCGCTCGCAATCCGTGGCGCCAAAAAGAGGCGTGGCTTATTTTACTCTTTTTTGGTTTACAAACCGCATTGTTTTTTAGCTTTATGACATGGTTGTCGCCGTTAGCCGTAGCACAAGGTTTTAGCTTACAAGAGGCAGGGTATTTGTTAATGGCTTTTTCAGCGATTCAAATGCTAGGTAATTTGGCGATTCCGTGGTTAGTGGAACGTTATTTTACACCTATCATTTGGCTAACTTTTTTAAGTAGCCTTACATTAATTGGGTTACTGCTCTTTGCATTGACGAGCGGTGTTTGGTTATGGTTAGGCGTTTTACTTATCGGTTTGATGTTAAGTGGTTTATTTCCATTAGGTTTATTGCTGCCATTAAATGCAGCTAAAAATGACACAGAAGCTAATACATGGTCATCTATGGTCTTGTCAGGTGGCTTTATGTTAAGTGCAATCTTACCTTTACTTATTGGTTTGGTAATCGATCAGACGAATCAACCATCACTTGCTTATGTTATTTTTGGTAGTATTATCATTATAATGCAACTTATTATTTGGGCACTTTCACGCACGACAAAAGGTTTTAATTCCTAGGAAGTAAGGAATAGAGGGAGTAGAGAAAAAGGGGTGAGGAAGTATGCCAACAAACAATCAACAAGATAGTATTTTTTCTACAAAATTTATCCGATTTTTAGGTGGTAAAAATCTATTATTCGTATTAATTACTTTATTATTACTAGCGAGTGTAATTTTCGTATTTAATAAAGTCGATTTTATATTTAAGCCACTGCGTGTATTATTTCAAGTCATTGTGTTGCCGATTGTAGTAGCGGGTATTATGTATTATTTATTGCGACCTGTACTGCGTTTGCTTGAAAAATGGGGTATTAAACGTATTTGGGGTATTATTTTATTACTGCTCGTAGCAGGCGGCATTATTACGTTACTTGTCATTTTAGTATTTCCATTTTTACGTGATCAGTTAATGAATTTAGTACAGGAATTCCCTGATTATTACCGTTCATTTTCAGAAAGTGTGAGTGCTTTTTTCAATCATTCTCGCTTCAGTAAATATTTCACAACCTTTGACTTAGAAGACATTACAACTAAATTATCAGGCGATTTGGGCAATAGCATTAAGGGAACTGCAACATCTATGATTCAAGGGTTCGCGACAGGCATTACAAGTGTGTTATCTACAGTAACAGGTGTTGTGCTACATTTAGCAACCGTACCATTTATTTTATTTTATCTTCTAAAAGATGGTGAGAAACTACCGGATTATATTTTAAAACTTTTCCCGCCACGCGTTCGTAAAGAAATGCGTACGGTACTAAGTGATATGGATGAAAAAGTTAGCTCTTATATTCAAGGCCAGCTCATCGTATCATTTTGCATTGGCGTAATGGTGACCATAGGTTTTTTAATTATCGGTATGAAATATGCGGTGTTACTAGGGGCGCTTGCGATGGTGACCTCAGTAGTACCTTATTTAGGACCAATCATTGCTATTACTCCAGCTGTCATTATTGCAATCGTAACTTCGCCTGTCATGCTAATTAAGTTAGCAGCTGTTTGGACAGTCGTTCAATTAGTAGAAGGCAAATTTATTTCACCACAAGTAATGGGACGATCATTAGAAATTCACCCAATTACTATCATTTTTGTCTTACTTGTAGCAGGCTCATTATTCGGCGTGCCCGGTGTTATTTTAGGGATTCCAGGTTATGCTGTATTAAAAGTGTTAGTCACTCATGGCTTTGTTGCTTTTAAACGTCGCTATAACCGCTTTGCAGGCGATCCACTAGATAAGTATGAGTGAAAAAGTGCTTCCTGTAAAAAGGAAGTGCTTTTTTTGTAGTTTTTTATGAGGTGCTTTATGGTAGAACAGGGAGGTGTACTTATGGCTACTATAGAACAACAACGTAATCGTATTATTCAAGTTATGTATATCGCAATGATTTTAGCACTCATTTATTTATTTTTTCATTATGTTTTTCCTATTATTCTACCTTTTGTCATTGCTTTTTTAATCGCAGCACTTTGTATGCCGATTGTACGTTTTTTAGCAAAACGTACGCGCTTAACGAATAAAAAGGTATGGGGACTCATCGTTATTTTTGGCTTGTATACAATGATTGTTAGTGTAGTTACTTGGCTTTTGTTTAAATTGTTCGGTTGGTTGAATCAATTTATTATTGAGCTACCCTCGTTATATTTAACGAGTATTTTGCCTGCGCTTGAACGTATGAAAGCTTTTAGTACCGAAACCTTTGCCCGCATTGCACCTGAAGATGCACCGAAGTATCAAAGTTTATTAAATGACACGTTAAAAACAATTACTGCAAAAGCGCTCACATGGTCGGGCGATTTAGCAGCTAGCTTAACATCTTTATCGCTCGCATTACCCGGTTTTTTGCTAACGGTATCATTTGCATTATTAGCGAGTATTTTTATTGTATGGGACTACGACTATATTGTGGCTTTTTTAGCCCGTCAAGTGCCACCACGTACTTTATCACGTATGAAAGTAGTAATGAAAAGTTTCACTAAAAGCTTTAAAGACTATATTAAAGCGTATTTACTTATCGCTTCGATTACGTTTACAGAGCTTGCTATTGGCTTTTTGCTAATTGGATTACCGAATGCAATTCCAATTGCCCTCGGTATTGCAGTATTTGATATGATTCCTGTATTTGGAACAGGGGGTATTATGGTACCTTGGATTATTATCGCATTTTTAAATGGCAATACGACGCTCGGCATTCAACTGTTAGTGATTTACAGTATAGTATCGCTTGTTAGAAAAGTCATGGAGCCAAAAATCGTAGGCCAAAAATTAGGGTTAAATACAGTGTTTGCTTTATTTGTTATGTTTATAGGGTTACGAGTTTTTGGTATTATTGGTATGATTTTAGCGCCAATTGTTACCGTAATGGTAATCAATATTAAAAATACAGAACAAATGAATTGGTGGAAGTAATGAGGTGACTTCGGTGTTATGCCGAAGTCATTTTTTATGAAATATGTAAAAAATCCGACTAACACTTTTTTGTTAGCCGGATATAAAATTTAGCTAGCCACCACTATAAAGTGGCTAAACGTGTCACCGCTTCTTGTAATTTTTCAGTTGGTTGTACAAGAGCTAAACGCAAATAGCCTGCACCAGCTGTACCAAATACGGTACCTGGCACGGTTACAACTCCTAATTTTTCAATTAGCTCAAAAGCGAAGTCTGTGCAATCTTTAGCATAAGGATATTTCGCCCAAACAAACATACCACCTTGTGAAGGAGCAACTTCCCAGCCAATTTGTTCTAAACCTTGCATGAGCACTTTATGACGTTCTGAGAAAACAGCACGTAGGTTTTCAGTAATGGGTTCAGCATGGTCTAATGCATACGCTGCCGCATTTTGAATCGGCTGAAAAATACCAAAGTCCATATTAGATTTAAAATTGCGAATAATCTCAATCATTTTAGCATTTCCTGCAATATAAGCAATTCGCGTACCAGCTAAACTAAAGCTTTTTGATAAGGAGTTAATTTCCATGCCGACATCTTTAGCCCCTTCCGCTTGTAGGAAGCTAAGCGGGGCATCGCCTTCAAAGTAAAACTCAGAATAAGCGGCATCATGTAATACAATGACATTATACTTTTTAGCAAAAGCAATTACTTGATCGAAGTAAGCGATAGATGGCATCGCCGGAACAGGGTTACCTGGTAAATTTAAAATGAGTAGTTTGGCGCGTTCTGCAATTTCTTGTGGGACAGCGTCTAAGTCAGGTAAATAATTATTTTCTTTCGTAAGAGGCATATAGTAAGGTGTTGCGCCTGAGGCATGAATACCTGTATCGTACGCAACATACGCAGGGTTTGTTGTTAAAATGACATCGCCTGGATCACAAAAAGCCATTGGTAAATGAACTAAACCTTCTTGTGAACCCATCGTTTGTACAATCTCAGATGTAGGATCTAGCGTTACATTACTGCGGCGCTTATAGTAACGTGCTACCGCTTCATAAAAATGTTGTGTGCCTGTTAGCGTATAACCGTAAGAAGTGGCTAGCGCGCTTTCTTCCGATAATAGGTTTCTAATGTCTTCATGAGGCGGGATATCTGGGCTACCTAAACTTAAATCAATTAAGTCGGTGCCTTTCGCCTTTTGTTGATTGGCAAAGTCTTTTAAGTCGCTAAAAATTGAAGGTGCGAATAAAGCCATGCGCTTTGCTGGTTGAATATTCAAAAGCTGACACTCCTTACTTAAATTTTCGGACAATTTATCCGAAGTATTGTATTATTATAGCATATCAACTTTATCCGAAAAAGGAGTTTAGTGAATGAAAGTATATTCGTTAAGTGGACCGAGTGGCACAGGAAAAAGTACGAGTGCCGTTACCTTTGCCCACGATCATAAGTTAGAGGCGATGATTGATGATGGTTTACTAATTGTACGAGGCAAGCGCGTTGCGGGAACATCTGCTAAGTTCGAAAAAAATACCGTAACCGCAGTGCGTCGCGCAATTTTTAACGATGCCAAGCATGCCGAAGAAGTGAAGGCCGCTTTACGTAAATACAATGTAGCGAGTCTCCTCATTATTGGTACTTCTGATAAAATGACACGTACCATTGCCAAAACATTAGAAGTAGGCGAGATTGACAACTATTATTATGTGACGGATATTCGTACAGAAAATGAAATACGCCGTGCGAAGTTTGCGCGAGAGACGGAAGGTAAACATGTTATGCCGGTATCTTCTGACCAAGTAAGTCAAAACTTTTTTAAGCGGCTTATTAAAAAAGGCTGGGATATTTTCACACCAAAGCGCGTTAAAATTGGCGAAACAACTATCGTGCATCCCGACTTTCATCAACAGACGATTCATGTTCATAAGCGTGTTTATCCACAGCTCGTACGGTATATTGCCGAAAACCATCCTCATATCGCAAAGGTAGAGCAACTAAAAATTGTAACGACAAATGAATTTATTGTAGAGTTAAAGCTCGTTTATCGTGCACCTATTCAGTTCGATTTACCAGCTGACATTCGGGAGCTGCAATACCAGTTGCAACAAGCAATGCTGTCAACATTCGGTTTTACGGCAGATCAAATACATTGTAAAGTAGGGAAGTTAGAATGATAACGATTAGTCAAGTGACGGACGCTAGCGAAATTGAATTATTGTTTGAAGCGTATCGTGCTTTTTATGACCACGTGCCGAGTGAACAAGCACGGCAGTTTTTACAGGCACGCATTACAAACCAAGAATCAATCGCTTTCGTGATGAAAGACAGCGGTATGCCGATCGGTTTTGTTCAACTATACCCGACCTTCTCATCCTTACAATGTCAAAAAGCTTTTGTGCTAAATGATATGTATATTACGGCAGCGTATCGTAATAAAGGTTTAGGCCAACAACTGCTTGAAGAAGTTTTTGCATTTGCTACAAGGCAAGATGCTTGCTACATCACCCTTGAAACGATGCCTACCAACGCGCCAGCCAAAGCGCTCTATCAAAAGGTTGGTATGACGCGCGATACTATGCATCATTACACGAAAACGCTGTAATTCTCTTGTTTTTCGTACAAAAAACAATAAAATACGACTTTACACTAGCAAGTGCGTCAGATGGTAGAAACGTTTAAATTTAGTAGACTACATTCGCCAAAAGGCAAAGGGGCAAGAAAATCAAGCGTCCACAAATTAAAAGTGATTATTATGCTATAATAAAAGTAAACGAATGGGGTGTTAACATGATTCGGATTATCGGTGTTTTATTATTGCCACTCGCTTTATTATGGGCTATTGGCCGTGTTGTTATGAATTTATTTAAAGGCAAAAAAGTAAATCAAACATTTACGCCATTAGATGATATAACAACAGGGACAAAAGATTTAAAACGTGATCGCGTACAAGGTGATACGCTCGGTGATCGTGACTATGCGATTATTGCTGAACAAGAGCAACAACAGCAAACGATTGAATTACATGAAAATGACAAATAATACGAAGAGAGGCCGGGTTCTATCCGCCTTATCGAAAAAGAGAAATTGAGCACATTCAATTTCTCTTTTTTCTACCACAAACGCCATATGAACTGAAGGCTCATACGGCGTTTGGTCGTTTATTTTATTTTACGAGTAAAATTTGGTTGACGTTTTTCAACAAAGGCTGCACAACCTTCTGTAAAATCATTTCCTACAAATGGTGTAGAACCTCCCCATAGTTTTGGTACACTATCAACACACTCTTGTACCGATTCCTTCACAGCTAGCAATGAATCAGGGGACATACCTGCAACAAGTTTACCCATGCGAATCATATATTTTTGTAAATCTTTTTCTGCGACTAAGTAATTTAACATGCCCATGCGGAAGGCTTCTTCAGCTTTATACATACGCCCAGTAAACACTAAATCTTTAGTAGCGGATGGGCCAATTAACTGCACTAAGCGTTGTGCAAATTTATTATTAAGCGTAATTCCTAATTTTCCAACAGGAATGCCCATTTTTGCTTTTTCAGAACCGATGCGAATATCACAAGCTAACGCTAATTCTAAGCCAGCGCCCATTGCCGGTCCATTAATGACGCCAATGGTCGGGATTGGCAGACGCTCGATTGTAGAGATGGTACGTTCCATATGCACAAATGCTTCTTCGGCTTTATCAAGTGAAATTGCATTAAACTCTTTAATATCAGAGCCCGCTGTAAAGTTTTCACCTTTCCCACGAATAATAAGCACTTTATTTTTAGGATTATCTAATACTTTTAAGGCGATGGTGCGCAACTGTGCCCACATATTTGCGGTTAAGGCATTTTTAGCTTGTGGTCGTGAAATCGTAATAATAGCTAAGCCTGCTGTTTCTTGATAAATGATTTTCGCTTCTTCTGCTTCTAAGTGTAATGTTTTAACTTGCATGAATAAAACTCCCTTCATCCTATTATATAACAGTGTAACAGATTTCCTGCAATAATATTCTGTCAGTTATGCGCTTTTTCACGTAGTGAGACAAACTATTTCATTTTTCAAACAATATTTGATATACTATTATCCGACAAACAAAAGTAGGTGATAAAATGGTGACATTTCAACGAGCATGGGATGCTTTTTTAATTCATTTACGACAGTTGCAGATGAGTGAGTCAACTCAAAAGCAATATGCTATTGATGCGCGTCAATGTGTAGCATTTGCGAAAGAGCAAGGCTATACTTTTTCTGATAAAACGTATAATGATTTTTTATACATTTACCGCGATCATTTAGCGCAAACTTATCCAAAAGAAACGAGCTATAACCGCAAAGTTGCTTGTTTACGCCGCTTCTCACAATTTCTTTATTTACGTGAATGGTTAACAAGCGAAGCCTATTTAGCCATTTTGGAACCGAAAATTGTACCTAAAAAAGAAGTCGCAGCACTTACTGATGCGCAAATTACGCGCGTTTTACAAGTGTGGGATAATTTTTTAACACATGCAGATACCGATGAAAAATGGCGCATTGCGAAGCGCAATCAACTGATTGTTACGACATTTTTAACACTGGGTTGTAAACCAGCTGAGCTTGTGCGTATGCAGTGGCAACACATTCGTTATGATGAACAAAAAGTACGGCTATTACGCGGTAAAGGTTTTCGTGACATTGACGCGGATGTGTCGTATTTTGCTTTATTAGCAGATTATGAACAAGAACGCACGACAACATCGCCTTATATTTGGCAAAGCGATGCAAACGTGCAGGGCAATCCGATTACGGTAAAAACCGTCGAACGAATTTTTCAAACGATTTCGCAACATGTCGGATTTACCGTTCGTGCTACGGATTTACGTTATGCTGTTATTTCACGGGCAACAGAAGATGATGATAATGTAGCGGTGGAGCGTTTTGGTTATGCGAGAAAGTGGGTATTAGCTGAACGAAAGCGCCGTTTAAAATAAGGAGTAGAGAAAATGGTTACCATTAATTTATTGCAAGCGTACGAATTACTAGCGCTACAAGAAGAATTAACAAATGAAGAGATTTTACAGCAAGCTAAAGATAAAGAGGCCGGTGATTGGTCAGATTTGATTAGCGAGTGGCCAATGGAAGAAGCGATTAAATTAAGTGAACAACCTGAAGTGCTAAAGGAAGCGTTAGCAGGCAATTATACGATTTCTTACATCACTATGCCTGGCCTAATTAATTTATTACAAAAACGTTTTGGCTTACAACAAGATAAAGATTTTACTGTTACTAATACAGCTATTGAACGTTTAGCATTAACTAAAGACATGGCCGATGCTATTAAAAAAATGTTATCAACAAATTGGTCATTACACCAACAAGATTCATTTTATACGATTTCTATGTAAAAAAAGGGTTCATCACCATAAGTCGGGGATGACAAAATCAATGCCCTGTTTCCAATCGTAATCGAAGGAAAAGATGGTCATCGTTTCGATAACCAAATCCACGTCTTTTGATGAGTTTGATTTTATTATTTGTACCTTCCATGATGCCGTTTGAGAAGGGTGAATAGATCGTATGAATCATCGCTTCTTCTCGTATAATCACCGTTTTGGCGATTTTCGCAACAACACCACACGTGTGAAACTGGTATCGTTTTAACCAATCCTTTAATCGCTTTTTCGCTTGTGTACTTGTCGTTGCTTTTAACACATAGCGCATATGATTCAGCGCTTGATAAATATGCTTTGTATGGTCATCTTCAAGATGCCATTCTTGCACAAAAGCACGTTCTTCTTCTGTCAATTGTTCAGGTTTTCGAGCTAAACAACGGTCAATAAAACGTGATGTATGATGCTTTTTCGCTTCACCCAAATAGCGACGTCTTCGTTGCCCTGCATCCGTGAAAAACTGAACTAAATGAAAACGGTCCAGCACATGAATCGCTGCTGGATAGACTGCTTGAATAGCACTTGCCATGGCAGGCGCAAAATCACTAATGACGGTTTGAATTTTGCCTGTTACTTTCTTTAAAACAGCTTCAATCGCATCTTGATCTCGATGCGGAACAATGGCTAAAATGCGCCCTGTCTCAGCATTTAACACACTTGTCGCATAGTTGTGACCTTTACGCAAAGCAAACTCATCCACACAAATATGTTGTGCCGATTCTTCGACCAATTGATCCGGTGCATACGTATAAAACCAACGTTCAACTGTTGTGTACGGCAGCTCGTATTCACGTGCGACATCCGCAATCGAACGACCATGACAACGTTTCGTAATTTCACGACGAAATGATTCCGTTGAAGAACGGACAAGCCCTAATCCATAGTCAAATGTAAATGTAAAACCACACCCTTTACAACGCTGGCGTGGTCAAAATAATTCAATCCAAAGCACGCCAATATGCCAAGCATAGCCATGGCGAAAACGACGCAATGTACGATCATGACAAACAGTAGCACCTGCACAAATTTGGCAAGCAATTTCTTGAGGTGCAGCTGTGATAGGAAACACATTCGGCTCCTCATCAGATGATAGAGCGATTTCAAAAAAAGATGGTAACGGTAGCATCATTTTGATAAACTTGGAGTACAAAGCGAAAACTCCTCTCGTGGTTTGTCTCGACAACAATTACGATACGTGAGTTTTCGCTTTTATTCTATCTTTTATTGTAAAAATTTTGAATTGATATAAATTCAACCCCAAGTTACGGTGATGAGCCATTAAACAGGTGGATTAGAAAGTTGTTTAGTTACAATAGAGTTGCTTCGCATTTGGGTGCATTAACCGAACAAAGTTGTGCAAGAATAGGGCCAGATTAAAGGTCTATTTTATATATTTGCAAAATCCTATAACCTTAATCGTCTATTTATTTAAGAAAGAAAGGAGAAGTTTTATGGGTTTTTGGTAGTTAATATTGCTTTTGATAGGTATTGTTCTTGTTATTGTTGGTCTTACAAAAAAAGGTGTATCTGTGGCCGTTAAGGCAGTTATTTTGTTATTTGTTATTGGTGTCCTACTCATTGTTGTTTCATTGGTTTTATTGATACCTGGTAGTTCTGAAATTATTGCGGAACTCCTGAAATTGAATTGGTGATTATTTATTTTTTACAATCGGGCCATTTCATTTAAATTAAAGCTGATATGGTCGATATATAGTATATATGTTAAAATTTTCATTCTTTAATGAGAGGAGAATATAAATGAGACTGAATTCGACTTTTCCACAAATTAATTTCGCAACAATAAGTAACCTACAACAAACAGTAAAATTTGCGCAGATGAAGGAAAACGCTAAAGCACAAAGTGAGCCCCGTTATCCTGGCACATATGACAATGATCCAATGAATGTAACTAATAGGTTGGATTGGAAAAGGATTGTACCTGTTTCTGACAAAGTAAAACAAGATTTAATTGAAGTTGCACGAGATAGTATGGAAAACTATGGCGGTATGTTAGATGAAAAAAGCAATTTTAATAAAGTCAAAACGAATTATTTAAATTCACTACCAGCAACTGAACGTCCTTCTGCTAGCTTTACACTTGATCAGATCTTTCATAATGAAGCGCAACGTCTTGTCGACTTTGTCAAAGAAAAGGATCCTTCCTGGAATTTTGGTAAACCTGTAAAAACTGGAATTATAGCAGAAGCTTACAATAGTCCAGGTGTAGATATTAAAGTGTGAGTTTACTAATTGCAATGAAATTTATATTTAATATTTAGAGGGAAATAGATCAATAAACAGATGTTTTCTTTAGTTGTAGCACTGATGCTGATATTTACAATGCCTACTTATATTTTTGCTGAGGAGGAGGCTGCGCTTACGTCTGATGATACATTCACTACGTATGCTTCAAATTATTTTTCGGGTAATACGGGCACCATGAATTCTTTGTCTGGAAAAGAGTCTAAAATTTTTAATATTTCATCGGGTTCAACACCTACTTTGTCAAAGGTGAGCAGTATCACGCTAAATGTGAATGTAAGTAATGGGAGCACGCGTGTTGATTAGCCAAAATCACGTAACACTTTTTTGATAAATCATCCGAGCTGATGATAAGATTTCTTCGACGTACGTTCGCCATTTCACCGGAAGCGCATGCCAAAGAAACAGGCGTGTAAA
>NZ_QAFW01000054.1 GCF_003057615.1 Metalysinibacillus jejuensis | reverse complement strand
AAATGAAGGCATTCGCCTATTGGCATTAGCATAGAAACAAAAACTCTTGGAACAAGAGGGTTAGCTCGGTCAGTTTTCGTTGGCTAGTAAAAGCAACGATAAGTCGAGAAGCCCCCACTTCAATTAGACCGCAAGGTCAATAAGTGGTGGGTAGTTCACTGCCAAGCGTTTAACACATTAATGCTGTGAGCAAATGCGCTACCTGCATTTAGTGCGCTCGCTACAAAAATGGTTTCGGCTAACTGCTCTTTTGTGACGCCCGCTGCTTTAGCGTTTGCTACGTGAAGCTCGATGCAATAAGGACAACCTGTAATATGGGCAATCGCCACGGCAATAATTTCTTTTTCCTTTACGCTTAGCACGCCTTCAGCTACTGCCTCTGTCGAAAATGCAATAAATGTATTGAAAGCTTCAGGTGCTAACGCTTGTAATGCAGATGTTTTAGCAAAAAAGGCTTTCTCATACAACGCTTCGCCTTCAGCCCCGTCATAAGCACGCAAACTATTAGCTCCGTGCGCAAATGCACTACCTGCCTTTAAAGCGCTCGCTACAAAAATAGCTTCTGCCGCTTCTTCTTTTGTTACCGCTGCTTGAATAGCTGCCCCTGCATGAATTTCGATGCAATACGGGCAACCTGTAACAGTAGCGCTCGCAATTGCAATTAATTCTTTTAGTTTTACAGATAGCGCACCTTCTTTAAATACAGCGCCGTTCCAACTATGAAATGCCGCATTTGGCTTTTTCGCTAATGTTTTTAATTCACCAAGACGTGAAATATCTTCTTTGTTAT
Organism: Metalysinibacillus jejuensis; assembly: GCF_003057615.1. Taxonomy (GTDB): domain Bacteria; phylum Bacillota; class Bacilli; order Bacillales_A; family Planococcaceae; genus Metalysinibacillus; species Metalysinibacillus jejuensis. The sequence goes on along the minus strand of NZ_QAFW01000054.1, from coordinate 13,676 downwards.
ACATATTCATTCTCCTCTCAACAACAAAACTCCCTCTCTTTGACTAGCGCAAAGAAGAGGGAGTTATGGGCTCCGTTTTGTGTTCCTCATCTTTCAAGCTAGGCTTGCTGGAAGTAGCACCTTTGTGTAAACACCGGTTGCTGCGGGATCTTAGGACCAGGTTCCTCCCCCGAACTCTTTATAAGGATTTTGTTGTTGATGACTATATTAGACGTATTAACCAAGTAAGTCAATATGTTTTATAAATTATTCTGAATATTCTTTTTGCTGTTGATGCTCACGCAGTAAAAATCGACGATACAATAATGGATTGGCGCGCAGTATTTCGAGCTGTCTCAGCGTATCGTCAATGAGCTGATCGTTCGTAAAATAACGAAAGCCCTCTAGCAAATTGGCAACAACTGTGGCTACCGCTACTTTTTTTGTGAGCCATTGCGCTTGTTGCCTTTCGACATACGCAATCTCTTGTAAAGTGAGCGGTCGCCCAAGCGTCGCGATGAGTGTTGCATACACATGTTTTAAGCGCTCCGTTTGCCAAAGTTGAAACTCTTCTTTCTCAGCCTGTTGCATATTACGTGCAGCACTACAATAACTTAAGTTACCTTGTTGCATGATTTCATATTGAAGCGGCTCTCCTGCTAACGGGCGACAATAGCTGACGATCTGGTCAGCATACGCATCATAAATACACGTAATATGAATGCTCGTAAAATCAACGGGATGTAAGCGACTCAGCATCGCCGTTTGATGGGCATAATCATTATAAAGTTGCTCGCTATTTTGCACTAATGCTTGCACACTAAAACTACCACTCGCATAGTGGTGGCTAATTTTATAATAATGGCTCGCTAAGCGCTCATCGCCTGTTAACGCTAAACCGACAGCTTCACTCCAATGGGTTAAATAATATAAATATGTATCAAAAGGGTTTTGTACCGTTTTTAATAATGCTTCAATTACCTGACCTACAGTGCTCCTTGTCATCTCATCCTCTCCTTTATACCTTATTATAGAACATTTGTTCCTGTTAAACAAATTATTGTTTAATTATTAATTAGTATAACGCATCATCTAGGTCTTTTTTTAAAGTCAAAAATTACTGTAATATAAATCGCGTAAAAAAATCATTTTTTATCGAAAAAACCTTATTGCTAAGCGATTAAGCCCTCTTTTTGTCCATTTCATAACATTACAAAACTATTACAGTTTAGTTAAAGCGCTGTAATAAATGTTTCTCTACATAATGCTAGGGTAGTTTCGTAATAAGCCTCTCACTTAAGAGGTGGACATATTTTGTCTAGTTTTAACAGCAGGGTAACTTCAGACTTTGGCACATTTTTAACAAAAAAAACGTACACAAAGGAGAAGATTTATTATGGCTAACAACAACGACAACAAAGGTAATAACAAGCAAGGCTCAATGACTGTAGAGGAGGCAGGTCGCAAAGGCGGCGAAGCTACTTCAGCTAACCACGACCGCGAGTTCTATGAAGATATTGGACAAAAAGGTGGAGAGGCTACTTCAGCCAACCATGACCGTGAGTTTTATGAAGAAATTGGGCAGAAGGGCGGAGAGGCCCGCGCTGCTAACGCTTCTAATTCTTCCAACAACGACAGCAATAATCGTTCAACAAACCGTTCAAACAGCAACAATTCATCGAATAACAACGACGATAATCGGGGCGGAAATCGTTCAACTAACAACAACAATAACCGCAGCAACAACAATAATAACCGTTAATACTGCTTAACATATAGCCAGCTGCGTGTCAGCTGGCTATTTTTATAACGAAAGGAGCTTTTTTAATGACGAATAAAAAACAGCAACAGTTAAACGCTTATAAAGTAGACGATGCTAATCAAACATTAACGACGAATCAAGGTTTAGCACTAACGGAAGACGAACATTCCCTAAAGCTCGGTGAACGTGGCCCGACACTATTAGAAGACTTTCACTTTCGCGAAAAAATGACGCATTTTGACCACGAGCGCATCCCTGAGCGTGTCGTACATGCCCGTGGTACAGCCGCTCACGGTGTTTTTGAAAGCTACGGTGATGCGAGCGATATTACCAAAGCTGATTTTTTAAGCGCCAAAGGCAAAGTAACGCCTGTATTTACGCGCTTTTCTACCGTAGCAGGCTCACGTGGCTCTGCTGATACCGTACGTGATGCGCGCGGCTTTGCGACAAAATTTTATACGGACGAAGGTAATTATGACCTCGTCGGCAACAATATCCCCGTCTTTTTTATTCAAGACGCCATTAAGTTTCCTGATTTTGTACATGCCGTAAAACCCGAGCCACACAACGAAATCCCGCAAGCGCAAAGTGCACACGATACATTTTGGGACTTTATCGCCAATAACCCTGAGTCTACGCATATGGTGATGTGGCATATGTCCGATCGCTCGATTCCGCGTAGCTATCGTATGATGGAAGGCTTCGGTGTAAATACGTACCGCTTCGTTAACGCTAAAGGTGAGGCGCGCTTTGTCAAATTTCACTGGAAGCCCGTACTTGGTGTGCATTCGCTCGTTTGGGATGAAGCGCAAAAAATCGCCGGTAAAGACCCCGACTTCCATCGTCGCGACTTATATGATGCGATTGAAAACGGCTATTACCCTGAATATGAGTTAGGCGTACAACTCATTGACGAAAAAGATGAGTTTAACTTTGATTTTGACATTTTAGACCCGACAAAAATTTGGCCAGAAGAACAAGTACCTGTGCGCTTACTCGGTAAAATGACGTTAAATCAAAATGTCGATAACTTTTTTGCCGAAACGGAACAAGTTGCTTTTCATGTAGGACATGTCGTGCCAGGCATTGATTTTTCGAATGACCCTTTACTGCAAGGTCGCTTATTTTCCTATACGGATACGCAGCTCATTCGCCTTGGTGGGCCTAACTTCCATGAGCTACCGATTAATAAGCCCGTCTGCCCTTTCCACAATAATCAGCGCGACGGCTACGGACGTCAAACGATTAATAAAGGGCCTGTTAGCTATCACCAAAATGCGATTCAACAAAATAGCCCAGCCCCTACAACAGAAGCTGCAGGTGGTTACGCCCACTATGCCGAAAAAGTAGAAGGTCATAAAGTGCGCGCACGTAGCCAATCGTTTGCGGATCACTTTACGCAAGCACGTATGTTTTGGCTAAGCATGACCGAAGTCAAGCGCGAACATATTCGTAAAGCGTTTAGCTTTGAAGTAGGTAAAGTAGCACGTACAGAAATTCGTCAACAAGTGGTGGATTTACTCGCTAATGTTTGTCCGATTTTAGCGACAGCCGTAGCCGAAAATGTTGGCGTGCAACCACCTGCTAAAACAGAACCTGTACAAACCGACCAAACATCACCCGCGGTCAGTCAATTGCGCGCACCGAAAAAGACGACGTACAGTAAAAAAGTAGCCGTCATTGTCGATGATACGACGACGGATTTCCCTAGCTCGCTCTTAGAAGCTGAAGACATTCAACTCGAGCGCGTTAGCATTAAACAAGGAAAATGCGGTGAGCATACGATTGATCATACGCTTGATACGACGTCCCCTGTATTGTACGACGGTATTATTGTCGCTGCGACGTTTAATGATCCTGTTAACGCAGGTAAGCTACAACAATTTATTGACGAAACGTATCACCACTATAAACCAATTGCTAATTTAACAGATAAGCCGCTTCCTTACGTAACAAGTGCTGGTATTTCATCCACTATCCCGCAATTTATTAAAGACCTTGCCGAAACACGCCACTGGGCGCGTAAAGATGCACAAGGCTAATTAACGTGCTAACCCCGAAGTCAACGTATTGGCTTCGGGGTTTTTTCGCGCAATAATGCTAACGACTAAAAAAACTACTGACTAACGTTCGCTAGTCAGTAGCTTATCTAAAATAGCCGCTTCGATAAAAGCATCTACAGATAAATGATGAAAATCGCAATAGGCGACGAGTTGACGCTTTGTACTTTCACTAAGTTTAATCGGAAAGGCACCGTCAACGAGTTGGCGTATCGTTTTAAGCTGGCTTTCGAGCGCATCCACTAAGCGCGCTTCACTCAAACGCTCTCGTAAATTTACTTGTGTTAATGGTAGCTCTAGTTGCTGATTAACGAGCCCTTGTTCAAAATGATAGCGATGCGTCGCTGGTGAGAAGCGGTAACCTTGTTGGTACATGTATTGGCCGAGCGCTAATGACGAATCAAACTCATGTTGCGTTAAAATATCAGCTAACTTTACCCCTTCAGCAATTTGATCTGCAATAAATTGAGCTTTATTCATACGTCACCTGATCGACAGCTGCCACAAGTTCGGTATCATCCACATGTAAATACGTCGACGTCGTACGCAAACTCGCATGCCCTAATAACTTTTGGATTACTGCCACATGCACACCCTTTTTAATTAAATAACTCGCAAAAGAATGCCGTAAAATATGGCTCGTCACGTGTTTTGTAATGCCTGCGCGTGCGGTCGCCTCGCGCAATAAGCGGTTAACGTATTGAGCGCTCACTTTACCTGTGCGTGTTAAGGCAAAAAAATAAGGGGAGTCGGCATCTCGCACATGCACTTGATAATGCTGTAATGCCTCAATTAACTCATCATTTAAAGGAATGCGCCTCGATTTTCCGCCTTTGCCGTTAACGACCGTGAGCACCTTCTCTTTAAAATTAATATGCGTCGTTTGCAAATTGCGACACTCGCTCACTCGCATCCCCGTAAACGCCATCGTCTTTAAAAAACAAGCAATTACCGGATGTGTCACCGCATCTAAAATTTGTTCGACTTCCTCTGCTAATAAATAAACGCGCTCTTGCTCTACTACTTTTAGGCGATGTAAACGCGTTATCGGGTTTTTGACGATATATTCTTTGCGCACTAAACACTCAAAAAATGTAGAGAGACCATTTAATTTACGATTTACTGAGCGCGGCTGACACGCGCGGTCGTGCAGTAAATGCGCGACATAACCTTCAAAGTCAGTCGGGGCGAGCGCTAACATATTAATAGGCGCATTCCAGCTAGTAGCGCGCCACTCATAATATTGCCAAACGTCCATGCAATAACCACGCACCGTTTCTTCACTCAATTTGCGAAGCCGCAGCCACTCTTTAAACTCGCGCTCTGCTTCATAATAATCCATAATCATTTTCTTCACTTCCTTATGTCGATTAAACCATCAGTTTATAAGAATAGTACTAAAAAATATAGCGATAAACATTAAATGTATAGCGCTTTCTATTTATATTGGCACTTCTAATTTTCTTTTGAAAATAGAAAATCCCCCCTTAAGTAGACTAAAAAATCACTTAAGAGAGGAACTATTTTCAGCTTATAACTAACCTATCGTGAATGCCATACTTTGCGGAGGTAAATCGTGTGCTTCATTACCAATACCTTGTAACAATAAATAATAGGTTTCTCCTTTTTGGTAAGGTGTCAATGGAGCTATACGTAGCTGCAGTTGATGGATGCGTACTTCTATTGGCACTTGCTGACCGAAGCGATTGACAACACGTACATTTGTCGCACGATTAATCGGATTGCTAAAGTTAACATGCCATACCTTCGTAGTTGCTACATTATAGACAGGCTTTAACGCTTCTATACCCGCTATAGGATAAACAAAAAGGGGAGGCTGCACTGTAACGCGTTGCGAAACAGTTTGCCCTGATAGCGTTGCATTAATATTTGCTTCGCCAACTGTTGAAAAGTTGACTTCATCCGCTTGCCATATAGCTCCTGTAATATGCCAATCCACATTAGCCGTCACATCTTTTACAGTGTTATCTGTATATATTGCCTGTACTTTAAGCGGTAGACGTTCACCTACTGTTACAGTAGCAGGCAACTGAGGGGTAAAGGCTAAACTTTTTATAGAAGGCAGACTCGGGCTACCTTGATATTGTTGTACAGTAATCGTTACTTGTGTAGTGTTAGGTAAACGATGTCGTGTTGTTTGATAACGTACCCCTTGCTCATTGCCTGTTAATGCTTGCTGTATTGCTTTAACATATGAGCCTCCCCCTTGATATAATACTGTGAATTTAGGGTTATGCGTTGCAAATTGACCTTCAACATAAGTCGTTAACGCCTGCTCCGTATGAATGACAGGTAAACCATTCGCTAAAGCGCGTTGCACATCCAAACGTCCTGTTAAAGCTAAATGCATAAATAACTCTGTTGTAGCACGTGGGTAAGGTGCATCATGATTATTTAATCCACCATCTTGCCAAAAGTGGTCTTTACTTATCTCTCGATCATTTAGCAAATAGTAATTATATATAATGCGACCCGCTACATCTGGGATAGGGTCATTCCATGTCGCATCTAAATGAAACCACTTCCCACCTACCTGTACTAAGTTCCAAGCATGATTTTCTACATTGCCATTATGCCCTGCTGTCCCACTAATTAAACGAACGGGCACATTTACTTCTTTTAACATTTGATGAACAAGCATGGCATAGCCATTACACAAAGTCTCCCCGCCTGTTATAGCAAAATAAGGTGCATTCACTGCCTGATTCATCGTTGTATCATAAGCAACATTCGTCACTACATAATCATGTACAGCTTTCACCTTCTCGTAGTCACCCATCTGTGGGGTAATAATTGTCGGTAGTATTTCTTTTATATGTGTACTTACATAAGCTACTTGCTCAGCATTTTGTATGTAATTAGCTGTGCCTGTAAATGTTATTAAGCCATCATAGCCTCGTGATGTATATCGATAACCTAAATAATCGTATGCCAAATACTCATCTTCTCGTAACACAGCACTTATCGCTTGCCTAAAGTCCGTCTGTGCTTGTGACCAGACCCCTTCATATGTAACAGAAAACTCCGTTTGTCTTGCTTGCATTATTATTTTTAGTTGCTCATACAGCACATACGCATCTTCTGATAATTGTTCACTTGCTACCGCATAGACAACTTCATCAAAAGCTTCATCATAGCCATATTGTATTTCCTGTGCTGTAGCGTGTGGTACTATACAAAAACTACTCATTAAAATTATAAACATTAACCACTTTCTCATGCGCTCACTCCTTTACTTTTATAATAACACCTTTTTACTCGTGAACTACTCACTACTTAACTAAGTCTATAGGTTATTAACGCTTAACGATTTCATTGTCAGCCCTTCGTTCAGTTGGATATAATCTAAACTTATATACTTTGAGTCATTCTATAACGTTCATCTACGATTTTGCGTAGATTTCTTTAGGACATCAATCGCTACTTCACCGGTAGTCAAAAGTATTTTAGCATAAATGGTGAGTTGTATCTCATTTCATCAGGAGATCGCCCTACCCCTTATATAGAAATAAAAAGACAATGCTACTTTAGGTGTCGGCTTTCGCATTATCAAAGGTAACCCTAATACCGAACAGCATTCATTTCCACCTATAGAGGGCGGGTGGCTTCTGCTTAAATGAGTTAAAAATAAAAATACCAAATTTGAACGTGTGCCAAATTTGGTATTTTATTTTATTGAACGATGAATAACAGCTTTTGCGGATTTCTTAATTTTTGTTTAGCATCACCTGTTAATTTATCAGTAATATTAAGCTGATACTTGCCATTTTTATAGGTATCATTAGGCGGCAATACATGGAGTTCACGTCCATGCTTCTCTAATTTAATAGGTAGTGGGTTACCTTGGACATCTTCAACCGTAACACTTTCATACATTGTAGAAATATCAAAATCATTACTTAATGTAATTTTAAATGTGTGATTTTTATTGACTACTTTTACAGCAGTGCTTATTTTCTTTGTTTCTTTTAATTTCTCACCACGATAGTCTGTCACTTCTTTATCAATAATAACTGTGTAATCGCCAATCGATATGTCAGAAGCTATTATGTTAAAAATAACTTCTTTCGACAATTTTTCGGTGTCGTCTTCTATAAATACACCAGATGTAGTTTCCTTATAACCACTCCAATGTTGTAAAATTAATCCTCCATCTACTTCTTTTCCAGTATCTTGTCGCACAACACGAATTAATGAACTTAAATCTTTTTCTTTTACAGGTCGATTAAAGCGAACAAGAATGCTATAGTTATCGAGCAGCTCCACTTCAGCATCTAATGCACGCTTTGAAATTAACGGTACATTCAGCTCTGTTTCTGGCGGAGGAACCGTTACTGTTCGACTAGTATACGTTTCATAGCCATCTTTAGCGAAAATAACACGCCAGTCTCCTTGTACGACATCCCAACCATAGCGACCATTTTTATCGCTATATAAAGGATTTACTTGACCAAATTGCGAAGCTTGCCAATCCTCCCATGTTGAACCTACTTTTTGCTGTACTGTGGTTTTTACTGACTCCAAGCGATTTTCCATGCTACCTTCAAACACATAACCTGATGGATCAATTAATGGAATAACTAACAGCAAGGGTGTAATCTTTTTAACTCCTGACGTGGCATAATGTAATTTCACTGTTTGATTTTGATAAGCTTCCCACGTTCCTTTGATGCTTACTCGGTAATGGTAGTCGCCTTCCGAACTATGCACATTGACTAATGGATAAGTACCATTTAAAAACTCAACATAGCCATTAGTAATAGGCTTATCAAAAGTCAAATAAAAGCCCATATCTTGAGAAGGATACATAGCATTTGGAAGGATGATATTAGTTGCTGTAGGCAATTTTACATTCGGATTCTCAGGAATTTTAGTGTTCCCCACATAAATACTAGCTGCTTTAAGATTAGGTGGCTCTGTTGTATAACTTAATTTATATACTGGTGATTCATATGTCACACCTTCATTTACTACTTTAAGTTTAATATCGAAAACCTCGTCCTTCCCTTTAACAGGTAAAGGAACGCTTGCCATCCATAATTTCGCATTAGCTTTAGTAGTCACCATAGCCTGATTATTCACCAAAATAGTAATTTGAGAATTAGGTGAAGCTACACCATAGAGCCCTATCGTTTTATTGTTTGTTATCGTAGGTGTATTAATTGTAGCCATAACCTTGGTTATTTCTTTAGTCATTTTATGTTTAACTCTATAACCTTCTTTCAATTCTACTGTAAATTTCACAGGCTCTATACTACTATTATTATTAATCAACGTAGTTAAACGAACCTCTCCAAATTCTCCAACTTTTAATGAAGGTAGCTGAATTTCAGTATCGTTAAACATTTTGGCAGAAGTTCCATTTACTTTTACACTATTTTGTAAAAGTTTAAATTTGTCTGTCGCTACAATATTAAGAATTGGATTTTCAATTAACTCCGTACCATTGTTTTTATACTTAATTGTATAGCTTACATGCTGACCAGCTGCTACAACTTCTACAGAAGGAATAATGCTATTCCCTTCCCCTTCAAAGGGATTTTCACTGCTTACATTACTTAACTTAATCGTTCTTTCTGTAGTGCTGGGTTCCATATAAACCACTAAATCCTTGTACCCTATTCCTTCTCCATAAATCTTAACTGTATATTTCTTATTTTCTAAACCATCAATGCTAAAGTAACCGTCTGTTTCACTTGAGTGACCTCCAATAATATAACCATTTTCATCTATAATAGAAATAGGTGCATCGACAATAGGCTCATTTTTATCATTTACAATTACACCGTGAATTTTCAAGCTATTCTCGATATCAGGTAACTGATAAATACCTAAATCCAAGTAATTCGTAGTTAGTGGATTTAATTTAACATGTTCCATTTCTATATTAAATTTATTAATATAAGTAGATATATTAAAGGTGTCTTTATTATATGTTGTTATTTGAAAATCCCCATTAATATCTGTTCTTACCCTTTTGTTAAATTTAGAATTCAAACTAGCAAAACTAATACTTTGTCTACTTACCGCTAAACCATCCTTATCTAAGAGTTTTCCTTTAATAATAATGGTACTTTCAATAGGAAAAGTTGGTTTTTCTAACAAAATATTCACTTTGCTTTTAAAACTATAATTGTTCGTTTTAATAACTACTTCATAGTCTTTGGCTAACGCAATATTAGTCAAATCGATATAGTTACGTCCGTCTTTACTAACATGAACCGGTATATTTTGCTGTTTATATCTTGCATTATTCGAACCAAATAATCCACTCACAATCCTACTATACATTTCAATCTCATCTATTTTTTTTAAGTTCTCATCTGCTTCGTCATTTAAATATAAGCGGCGATCTCCATATTGAATAGTGCTTGGTAAACTTTTTATTATTTCGATTCCTTCACTTTGAATTCTATCGATTTCCTTTAAATCTTGGTCTATAAAATATGCGTTACTAAGATTTATTTTCTTTAATGTATAGTAATCACGCTTACTAATGCTTTTAAAGTTTCGCATATAAGAATTAGAAAAATCAAATTCAACTATATTTGGTAGCTTAGGCATAGACCATAAAGTATACAAATCTCTCGCTTTTAAAACTTCTAATTTTTGGTTCCCTCCTAGACTAGATAAGCTTTCAATGTTAGTCGAAGAAATATCTAACTCTTTAAGGTTAGGTAAAGATAAATTGAAATTTGCTATTTCATTAGAACTAATATCTAACTTTTCAAGATTAACCGCATAATTTAAGCCTTCTAATTTTGTAATACCTTTATTAGATACATCTAATTGTGTAAGCAGTTTCATATCTTCAGCAGTTACTGGTCTATCTGTTATTTTTAATTCTTCGCGAATAATGCGCTCTAAATTTTTGTCTAAGAAAAAGATGTCTTCTTCACTATCTAAATCATCTTTATAACTTACACGTACGCCCTTCCTAACTAAATCTCTTAGCGTATATTGATCGTCTTTGTTTAAATCCACTTCTTTTATCTCTATGTTTTGCAAATGATTTAATTGTAGTAAAAACGAAATATCTTCTAATGGGTTATTGCTAACTTTCAAAAAATGTAAATTTCCCCACGTTTTCAAAGGTGATAAATCTTTTATATTATTGTTATTTAAATTTATCTCATGCTGATAAATAACTTGCCTTACATTTTTACCTAAATGTTCTAACGGAGAAATATCTTCAATTTCTTGATTTGGTAACTCTAATACTTGTATTTTAGTCAGGTTAGCAAGCGGGCTCACATCCTGTATTTCTCCATCACTAAATTTCATTTTTCTTAGATTATATGCATGTTCTAAACCACTTAAGTTATTAATTTGTTTCTCGTTTAACTCATAAACACTACTAATGTCTTTATAAAGAATAGGTTCATGCTCTTTAATATTTGTGTATTTTTTAATAAGTGTTTCTAATTTCTTATCAGGTACGTCAATTACTTGTTGACCGTCTTTTTCTACTGGGATTTCTAAATATTTAATTTTGTCATTCGCATAGCCAGTGCTCGACCATTCAGATGCAAAAAAACATACCATCATTAAAATTAATGCATATACTATTTTTTTCAATTAACTTCCTCCTCACCTATTAAGGTTTGATAATGATTAATAAAATCGATTGATGCTGGATAATTTCGCATTACGTAATCTACGGCAAAAAAATTGTCCATTTTTGTATGTGCTACTATCGCTATAGCGGCAGCATAATCTTTGTAAGGATGAGCAGCTTTAAAAGTAGACTGCATAATTTCTTCGCTATGTTCAATAGCACTTTCATAATCGCCTATTATCAACTGATACGTAGCGAGATAATATCTTGCTTCTTCAGTTATCCTAAATCTTGAGTTTACTTGATACATTGCTTTTAAGGATTGCTCTTTATTTATAGCCTCTACATATCTTTCAATTTTAGCAATGTGTTTGTTGGCATCTTCTGTCTCTTCGATAGCTTGCTTTACACCCAATTTTATACCTAATGCATACGCTTTTTCGTTGTAGCGGTCGAGTGCAATGACTCGCTCAACTAGCGCTTCACTCTGTACATACGCTTGCGCTGCTTCTAGATATATTGCGACTTGTAAGAGTACAGTCGGTGACGCAAAAAAGCGCTCGGCAATCGCAGCTGCTGTTTGTATCACTTGCTCGTAGTAGGCAGTTGTTTCGGTTTGCTCATACACTTTAACGTCATGGGCGAGTTGCTTAATAGCATATAAAGGCTCATTTCGGTCTAATCGTATAGCTCGTTGCACGGTTTGCTCATACGCTTTAGCATCGGAAACATGCGCTAAATGTTTGTCATACGCCTGCGCTATTAATGTAGTGCCTGTAATGTACATAACACCAAATGCGATAGCAGGTAGCATCACTACGTTTACAATAGTATTCATAGTAATGACGCGCGGTGTGTATAGTAAGGCAAACGCGTAAACGACTAAGATTCCGACAAAGCCATAAGCTTGTGTAAAATCAAGTGCACTATGTATAGCAATCGCACTTATAAAAATAAGTGGTGCCACAGCGGTAGGTTGCCAAGCCTTAATGACCTGATACGCTAGCCAAACTACTACGCCAACTAATGCAACAGCTCCTACCACACCGTAATTAATGACTAAATCAAGGTAGCCATTATGTGCTTCAATCGTTCGGTAAGGCTCACTTTGAAAACGTGTAATATGGCGCGCAAAACCTCCATAACCATGCCCAAACCATAAGGAGTCTTGCGCTACTAGTAACCCGTCGCGCCAATGAACAAACCGTTCGGTAGCCGTATTACGTCCCGTTAACATATGCTGAATGCCTTGCCACTTGCTTACAACAACTATACCGCCTATGATCATCACACTAATTAGCGGCAATAATAGCGGCGACGGCTGCCACGTTAATTTACGCATCCCCCAATGTATTAGCACTATGCCAATACTACCGATAAAAACGACCGGAAATGGTAGCATAGCAACGAGACCGATATGGGCAATTGTCATCGTGACAAATAACAATTGCTGCGTGCTTGGTACAAGCCATAGAGCTAACAGCCATGCGGCAGCTAACGCAAGCAGGGCGCCACGTGATGCTGTGAGCGCGACGAGCGTTGCCATCGGAAGAAGCGGCAACAACCAAAATAAAGCGAGCTTTGGCCTTTGTTCACCGACATATTGCAGTAAACCGAATAAAAAGAAAGCCCCTACAACAATAGCTGTGACATTTGCATACTCAAACACGCCACCGTAGCGTCCCGCATCAAGGTTAGTTTGAAAATAACTCCATAATGTTACGACGATGCCTGCTACATAAAACAGTCGCACATCTTTTGTGCCATACGTTTGTATTAATATAAATAGGAAGAGATATGTCACAGCTCGCACAAATCCCTCTGCGACAAAGTGAGGTGCAACGCCTGCTAGTAAAGGCAACAACGTAATGGCACTGAGTCCGAGTATATAAATATAAGATGTTGAGCGGCGGATAAGCATAGTTACTAATCCTATAAGCGCTACTACTAACGCAACAACATAAAAATCATGTTTAAAATATAACCCTTGCCAGCCGACCGTCATGACTAGCGCTAACCAAGCGATATGCCAAATGTACTGCTTCACAATCCCCCTCCTACCTCTCGATATTTAATACTAAATACTCAATAAATACCTTTAGTTTACCATATAAAAAGTAATATTCATCTTAATTTTCCAAACAAAAAACACCAAATGTGTTACTCATTGGCTCATCACCAAATCCCGGGGATGACAAATTCAATGACCGGTTTCCAAGCGTAAACGTAGGAAAAGACGGTCATCATTTCGGTAGCCAAACCCACGTCTTTTGATGAGCTTTATTTTATTATTTGT
>NZ_QAFW01000053.1 GCF_003057615.1 Metalysinibacillus jejuensis | reverse complement strand
TTTCAAAAATCATGGCTATACATATAGTCGCATGAATCCGCTTGAAGCGAACCTACAAATGGCGAAAATGCGACGTCATAAAACGGACTGTAGTGACGCACATGAACTAGCGAAAACGCACTTTAAATTGGAACGTGAAGCGACGTATGTTCAAAATGATTATTATGAACAGATGCGAGCTCTTACGCGTTATTACGACGAAGTAGATGAAGAAATGATTTTACTAAAAAGTCGAATGCATGCGATTTTACATATGAGCTTTCCAGAGCTTGAAAAACTAATTACACCAAGTTCGGCTTTATTTTTAAACATCGTGCAGCTCTATCCACACCCTACGTTTGTATTGGCTCATTCAAAAACTGTCATTAAAAATCGTTTGAAGGAAAATACAAAAAAGAATCTTTCACTCACTCGTGCAGAGAAAAAAGCAATGGAACTCATGGAAGCAGCCCAAAATAGTTATCCAGCTATTAAATCTACAGACGTTCGATGCGACCAAGTAAGAGATTACGCAACTCGCATTGGGGAGTTAAAGGAAAAGAAAGAAGCACTCGTCCAGCAGATGGTAGTACTATCTAAAGAATGTCAAGAATATGTCGTATTACGTTCCATTCCTGGTGTTGGTGATTCAACAGCTTGTCGCCTGATTGGGGAAATCGGTGATATTCGTCGTTTTAAAAATGCGAAACAATTGAATGCCTACGCAGGTATCGATATCATGCGTTATCAATCCGGCAACACACACTATCGGGATCGCATCAATAAACGGGGGAATAAGCATTTGCGAAAAATCTTATACTTCATGATTCAAGGGATGCTTATGTTAAAGGAGAAAGCAAATCATTTTGTGGATTACTATTATAAATTAAAAACGCAACCTCAGAGAAAGCCTCATAAGGTTGCGATCATCGCCTGCGTCAATAAATTTCTGAAAGTGACATTTCAGTTACTGACAAGAGGCATCCTATACGATTATGAGTCCGCACTACCAGCTCAGAATTCGTAATAAAATGTAACTCAACTATACCATATAGACCTTTCGAAAAAAATAAAAATCGTTAGGTCTTTTTGGCTTGTGAAAATTTAGTTTTGTGGGGGAGGGGTACCCCTCCCCCACAAAACTAAATCATAATAACAAAAGAAATTAATTAAATACACTTGACTAATCGTAAGAAAAGAGGCTAGAACATCACTCGGTATTTTGAAAAGATTTAAAAAATGTGAGACGATTTTTAAAATCATCTCACATTTTTCTTTTGTTCTAGCCTCTTTATGGTTAATAGCGTACACGTACTTCATTACCTGAAGGGTCAATGGTAGAAAAACCGCTAGGAAGCGGTGTAATCGGCGCATGAAATGGTTTGAGGTTAGTTAATATTTTATTAACAGCTTCCTTATCCGCAACATGAATTGTAAAATTGGCTAACCCTGTCTCATTATCTTTTTTAGCAGGTGCGCCTAGCGACTCCCAACTATTCATACCGATATGATGATGGTAGTGATCAGTTGCTAAAAATAAAGCTTGATCCCCGTAAGTTGCAGTAATCGTGTAGCCTAACCCTTTTGTATAAAAATCACGCATACGAGGTAAATCGGCAACAGCTAGATGAATGTGACCTAAACAAGTTTCAGCTGGCATACCTTGCCATTCGTCTGTAGCTTCTGTTAAAATATCGGCCACATTAAGACGTTTTGTTGTCATTTTTACCGTCGCATCATCAAGCCATTCCCACTGATTAGGATTGCGGTCAGTATAAATTTCTATACCGTTCCCTTCGATATCATTTAAATACAGCGCTTCACTAACATCGTGATCAGAAGCGCCTAGGCGCATACCAATACGATCAAAGTGCTGTAAAATATGTGCTAAATCTGAACGGTTTGGCAATAAAAATGCGATATGATAAAGCCCAGTAGCGCGTACTTGATGTTCGGCAACTGTAGCTAATGCTTGTAATGTAAATAGCGGATGTTCACCGTCAGCGCTTAATGTAGCCGCTGTCGTAGTGCGTGTAATTACTGTAAAGCCTAATATCTTTTCGTAGAAATCCGTCATTTTTTGTAAATCTTTAACATGTATTGTCATATGTTTAATATAGTGAGCAGGATTTTGATGAAAGTTCATAAGAAAAAGCCTCCTTCATATTGTAAAGTGGTGTAATAGTAGTATACCGCTAAAGCTAAAAAAAGAAGCACCGAAAGTCTCGGTACTTCTTTTTACGGTATTATTTATCAGCTGAGTAGTTATCGCCTTCGTAGCCTGCTGTGAAGATCGCAGATAGGAATGCTACAGAAACACCAATAATAAGTAGTAACTTCATGGAAGAACCCTCCTCATGTAATAGCAATATACAGTTAAGTATAGCTCAACTAAAAACAAAATGAAATGATATTCTATGCGAAATTATGGCATAAATCGTTCGGAAAGGGGGAATAGAAATAAGAAAGAGGGAGCGATCAATATGAAAAACAAAACAAATGGTGAAATGGCTACTAATTTTGAAGAAGTAAAAAAGCTCGGCAAAGAAATGGATCAAATGTTAGATGAAACCGAGTTAGCCGAGGAGCATAAACAAAGTGACCCTAAACAATTTACATCAGCAGAGCATCATATTAAGCATAAAAAGCAATAATGTTTTACACTAAAGATAGAGGAGGGGATAGTTATGGAGTACCGCACATTAGCCAATGGCATTCAAATGCCACTGCTAGGCTTAGGGGTTTATAAAATGACAGACCCAGATGAAACCGTTAATGCTATTACAACGGCGTTGACAAATGGCTATCGCGCTATAGATACAGCTTCTTTTTATAAAAATGAAGAACAAGTCGGTCAAGCGGTGCGCGCTAGCAACATACCGCGTGAAGAGATCTTTATTACTACTAAAGTATGGAATGATGATCAAGGTTATGATGAAACCTTGCGCGCATTTGAGACATCGCTTAAAAAGTTGGATATGGCGTATATCGATGTCTACTTAACCCATTGGCCGATTGAAGGTAAATTTGTCGATACATATCGTGCTATTGAGCGTTTGTATGACGAAAAATTAATCCGTGTTCCAGGTGTATCTAATCATCATCAAAAGCATTTAGCTGCATTGGAGCATAGTGCTAATACAATGCCGATGATTAACCAGATTGAGATGCATCCGTATTTACAACAGCATGACTTGCGTGCTTACTGTGAAGAAAGAAATATTGCGATTACTGCATGGTCTCCATTAGGACGTGGTGCCGTATTAATGGATGAGCGCTTACAAGAAATTGCGCGCGCTTATGACAAGACACCAGCTCAAATTATTTTACGCTGGCATATTCAACAACACGTAATTGCGATACCTAAATCTGTAACACCATCACGTATTAAAGCAAATCATACTATATTTGATTTTGTACTTACTAGCGAAGATATGGAGAAAATTTCGTTACTTAACCAAAATAAACGATTTGGTGTAAATCCTGAATACAGTGACTTTGCTAAGCACTTCAAATAAAAATGAAATGGCGTGATTGCCATTTCATTTTTTCGTTACTGTTATCACTTTGTGTGTAATTGGATGGGTAAATGTCAGCTCAGTTGCCTCTAATGCATATGTTGTTCCTTGTAGCTTAGCACCATATAAGGTGTCGCCGACGATAGGATGACCTAAATACGCCAAGTGTACACGAATTTGGTGTGTACGCCCTGTTTCAAGCGTTAGTTTTACAGTAGTTGTTTTAGCAGTTCGTGCTATAACTTTAAAATGTGTTACCGCTACTTGCCCACTTTTAGCAACCACACGGCGTGTATTATGATGTCTATCTTTTCCGATAGGTTTAGCGATAGTACCTTGTTGTTGTACCATACGCCCTTCTACAACAGCTGTATAACTGCGTGTCACTTCATTGTTAGCAAGTGCATAGTCTAGCGCTGCCTTGGCAATAGGATTTTTAGCAATAAGCAATAAACCGCCTGTACCTTCATCCAAGCGATGCACATGTTCAGCGTAATGTGTGACATGCCGCATCACTGCGTTCATACAAGTGGAGGTTTCAGAAGAGTTATTAGGGTGTGTAGCCATATTTTTAGGTTTGTCTACAACGAGTAAATGCTCGTCTTCATACATAATTGGTACGCTTATAGAAGCGGGTAAGTAATTGCTCTTTGTCTCAGGTATATCAATCGTTAATATTGTCCTAGCAGGGAGTTGTACGGTCCAACTCACAAGCTGATCATCAACGCTCACCGCTTTAGCCATGCGTAATTGGTGTACGTATTTTTTGCCTAAATGTAACTCATTCCGTAAAACATTTTCAATTGTAGTAGCTGTTTGTAGTGTATAAATCATTTTGCTTCACGCATTACAGCGAGAGACGCTATGATAATAAGCGTAAATGCAAGTAATGATAAAAATGGAATTGTAATAAAGCCTAGCCAATCAATGTACTGCGCTGTACATGATACCGTTTTACAAGCCGGTGCGGTATTTGCTAAAAAGCTCAATTTTTGAATACCGTAATGATAGAGTGCAATAGCACCACCTATAACTGAAAAAACGAGTAAGGTAAGCGCGGTTTTTACATTTTTTTGTATGATAGCTACTGTAGAAATAAGTAAAATAGGGTACATTAAAATACGTTGGTACCAACACATTTCACAAGGAATGTAGTTGCGTACTTCAGAAAAATATAAGGAGCCTAATGTTGCAATGAGCGAAACAGTCCAAATTGCAATGAGTAGGTTTTCTGCTTTTTTTGTAATGATTAACACCTCCATGATTTCGCTATTGATTATAAAACTTAGTAAGTTACTTGTAAATGAAAAGACCACAGCTTTCCGCCGAAAGTATGAACAAATTATAACAGTAGGTAGTGCTATGATAAAGAGAGGGTGAGTACAGTGTACGAAGAACAATCCAATATTGTACTACTAAAGGAAATTGCCGAGCTTTTAAATGAAGGAACAGAAATTTTTCCTATGTTACAAAAAGCGCTAGAAAAATTTTTAGCAGGCACGGCATTTGAAACAGGATGGATTTTTTTCATTAATGCAGATGGTAAGCCTAGATTAGTTACGCAAGCAAATTTACCAGAAACACTTGCTTATAAAGGGTGCTATTACTTAGAGCATGGTGAATGTTGGTGCGTTTCCCGTTATCGTAACCAAAAATTAAAAAAGGCTTCAAATATTATGGCTTGTCAGCGTATTGATAATGCTATCGCCGCACAAGTGGGCGAACATGCGGATATTACCCATCATGCAACAGTGCCACTTCAATCAGGTGATGAGCGCTTTGGTTTATTAAACGTAGCTTCTCCAAAAACAGTACGTTTTAGTGATGAGCAGTTGGCGCTACTTGAGTCTGTGGCCTTTCAAATGGGCTCAGCTATAAAACGTATCGGTTTAACGAAGCAAGCGCAAGAAGTCGCGCTAGCACAAGAGCGAAACCGATTGGCACGTGACTTGCACGATTCCGTGAACCAATTGTTATTTTCCGTAACACTAACTGCGCGTGCAGGCGTAGAAATGACTGAACAACCTATTGTGAAAGAAACATTTAAAGAAATTCAAACGTTAACGCAAGATGCCTTAACAGAAATGCGGGCACTAATTTGGCAACTGCGTCCTAAAGGGTTAGAGACAGGTTTAATGGATGCAATTAAAGCGTATGCAGAAGTACTCGGGCTAACGCTACATATTAGTGTGACGGGTGTGCTACAATTTCCATCACGCATTGAAGAAACACTTTTTCGCATTGCACAAGAAGCATTAAATAATGTACGTAAACATGCAGGCATTACAGCAGCAACTTTATATTTAACCGTAACAGCTACCGATGTATTACTCGTCATTCGCGATGAGGGGCGAGGCTTTACTTTTGATGCGAGTGCACAGCTATTATCGATGGGTTTACAATCGATTCGTGACCGTGCGAAAGAAATGGGTGGCTCTGCTGATTGGGTTAGTGCGATAGGTGAAGGTACAGAGTTGTTAGTGCGCTTGCCATATTAAGGAGGGAGAACAATGATACGTGTATTAATTGCCGATGATCATCATGTTGTGCGGAGAGGTTTATTATTTTTTTTGAAGACGCAAAAAGATATAGAAGTGGTTGGTGAAGCCTCAAACGGTGAGGAAGCAGTACAACTCGCCAAAGCGTTACAGCCTGACATTATTTTAATGGACTTAGTCATGCCGAAATTAAACGGAATTGAAGCGACGACAAAAATAAAGGAAGCATGGCCACAAATTGAAGTGTTAATGCTTACGAGTTTTTCTGACCGCGATCATGTATTACCTGCATTAGAAGCAGGCGCAGCAGGCTATCAGTTAAAAGATATTGAGCCTGATGAACTTGTAAACTCAATTCGTCAAATTATGCATGGGGAACATATTTTGCATCCAGAAGCGACCACGACGTTAGAACAACAACAGCAAGAGCTATTGCAAGCTCCACATCGCATTAATCCGCTAACACCGCGTGAGCGTGACGTATTAGCAGAGCTGACAAAAGGGAAAAGCAACAAAGAAATCGCAAGTTCTTTATTCGTTACTGAAAAAACGATTAAGACACATATTTCAAATATTTTTAGTAAGCTTGAAGTTCAAGACCGTACGCAAGCAGCGCTGTATGCGGTCAAACATGGCTTAACTGAAAGCTAAAAAAAGTTCGTTGGCGTCAAGCACCAACGAACTTTTTATTATAGGTTATCGTACATGCCTTGAATTGGTTTTGTTAGCACACGGTTGATTTCTTGTAATAAACCACTTAGTGCCATCTCTGCTTCAAGCATTGTTAAAATTTTCGGGTTTTGTTGTGCAAGTGACGCTACTTTTTGAGCATGTTGGTATTCATCCTCTTGTAGTTCCATACCCGCTTCTTGCTTTTGCATTAATTGCATTTGCACATCACGGAAGTTGGTAAATAATGTGCGTGCTTCCTCATCTTCTTGTACGATTTTCACGGCTTCTTCAAGCGTTTTAAATTCATCCGTTTTACGGAAAGTTGCCTCTAAGCGATTTAAATCATCATAAATATTAATCATACGTAGCCTCTTCTCTATAATTTATCCTATTAAGTATACAATTAAGCCTTGCACAATACCAATTAAACCACCAAGTAGCGCACCTAGCACGGTAATCATTTTAAATTCACGTTTCGAAATACCGAGCACTAAATCTTCAAGTGTTGCTACAGGGAATGAATCGACTTGCTCTCTTACAACTTCTTGCAAGTTCAAGCGTTTTAGCACGTCTTCTAATTTATCTTCAGCAGCAATAAAGCCTTTGGCAACGAGTTTAGGAATAAGCGTTTCATTCATATACACGTTGCCATTTGGCCAGTAATGTTTGAGTGGCTTATCTAGACGAGAATGCACTGCAAGCTGTTGCTTTGCGTACGTCTGCACTTTATCGACAATTGGTTCGAATTGTACGTCTTGTAAAAAATCAAGCGCTGGTCGTGTCTGGAGACTTTGCCATTCTTTTTCAAAAATAGACGTTAATAATTGGTGTGAAGAATCGGATTGTAAAAGTTTGACGATTTCTTTTTGTACTTTAAATACCATCGAAGTTGAGTCACCCATAAACATTTGCACCATATTACCAAGTGAGCCTTTAGAGCCTAAAAACTCATCAATCATATGTTTAATTGTTGCCTCGCCTTCAGGTGATACAAAATAATCGCGCCCTTTATTTAAAATGTGCTCAACGGCTAAAGGGATTTTGCCATCAATTGTTGCCTTAATATCATCTGATAATAATTGATTGATGGGCTTAGTTGCGAGTGTATGATGCAAATTGCCAAATTGCTGAACGATTACCGTATCGACTTTTTTTTCAATATCGTCAGCTACATTAGGAAAGCCTGCTGTTGTTAACCAATGTGCAATTGTACGGTCGTCGAATAATAATTCGTCTGACTTGGTTGTTACAAAGTCTTGCACCTTATCTTTAATGTCTTGAGAGAAAAATTTCTTGCGGATAGTTTCAGGTGTTAATAAATAGTTTGTTACGGTTACACCGAGTTGTTTTGCTAATTCATCGCGACGTTTAGGAATAAGTCCAGGTGTAAAAGGTAGTCGCTTACCACGAAAATAAATAGGATTATGGGGCCTAAATAGCATTTTAATCGCTAAATGGTTAGTCATACCACCAATTAGTGCACCGATAAAAGCCATGAAAGCTAGCGTAAAAATAATTTTCAATCGTATGCCTCACTTTCTACAGAAATTCTGTAGTTATTATAGCAAAAGAGGGTAATGAAAAGAAAACAAATGCGCCCTTATTGGCAGAATGCTTACATTAATGCATAATATAGAAACAAAGTGAGGAAGGAAGATGTAGAGTGATTCAACATTTTAACGTTAAGCCGATGTATGAAAATACCCAGCTACCGGGCTGGTATGTTTCATTTTTTTATAAGCAACAGCGCTATGAAGCGGAGTATGCGAAAGACGGTACCATTCGCTTTTTACAACAAACGCCGCCAAATGAGCAAAATGTTAAGGAAATGGTGCATGAGTTAATGCTGTTTCACGTATATGATTAAATTTGTATTTTACAGCTAAATAATTTATTATTGAAAGCAACTAACATTTTTTCACTGTAGGAGGTGTACTCTTTGTTTTCACGTTGTGGGAACAAAGGATTTATTTGGACGGAGACATATTGGTGATAACCATAAGATTGGCAGTGTTTGCTGCCTTAATTGCCCTAACGGCATTTTTTGTTGCATCGGAGTTTGCGATTGTAAAAGTTCGTAAAACACGTATTGATCAACTCGTTTTAGAAGGAAATAAAAAAGCGGTTAAAGCGCAAAAGCTTGTGAATAACTTAGATGAATATTTATCAGCTTGTCAGCTAGGTATTACAATGACAGCGCTTGGTTTAGGTTGGATAGGTGAGCCTACGTTTCAAGTTATGCTAACACCATTATTTGATTTCTTAAACCTCGATGCGCGTCTCACTACTATACTGTCGTTTATTATCGTGTTCTCGATTGTAACGTTTTCACATGTCGTTATCGGAGAGTTAGCGCCAAAAACGATCGCTATTCAAAAAGCAGAGACGATTGCACTGTATTTAGCTGGCCCGTTAATTTTATTCCACAACATCATGTATCCATTTATTAAATTATTAAATGGATCAGCACGTGCTTTAACTGGTTTATTTGGTTTTAAAGCCATCAATGAAACAGAGGCAGCACATACTGAAGAAGAGTTGCGTATGATTTTGGCTGATAGCTTAAAAGGCGGTCAAATCAATACGTCAGAATATAAATATGTAAATAGTATTTTTGAGTTCTCTGATCGTTTAGCAAAAGAAATTATGGTGCCCCGAACTGAAATTGTGGGTATCGAAAAAGAATTGACGATTAAGCAAGTATTTGAAGTAATGGGCGTTGAGCAATATACGCGTTACCCAATTATTGATGGAGATAAGGATAATATTATAGGACTTGTCAATATGAAACATATTTTAACTGCCTATATTAAAAATCCAGCGAACGGTAATAAACCAATTACTGCGTATATGCAACCGATTATTCGTGTAATGGAAACTATGCCAATTAGCGATTTATTATTAAAAATTCAGCGTGAACGTATTCACATGGCCATTTTAATTGATGAATACGGTGGCACGTCAGGCTTAGTAACAATCGAAGATATCATCGAAGAAATTGTTGGTGATATCCGTGATGAGTTTGATGCAGATGAAGTAGCTGAAGTACGTAAGATTGGTAAGGATCATTATATTTTAGATGCTAAAGTAATCGTTGAAAATGTTAATGATTTACTAAAAATTACGATTGAAGATGATGATATTGATACTATCGGTGGTTGGTTTATGACAAATCACTTTAATGCGGTACAAGGTGATACTATTGAAGAACAAGGCTATGCTTTTACAGCTAAAGAACTCGATGGTCATCATATTTTATACATTGAAGTAAAAAAATTACCAAAGCCTATTGAGCAACCAAGTGAACAATAAGCAAAAGCTGTTAACTACAAGCGTAGTTAGCAGCTTTTTTTGATACAATAGAGAAGATTATAACGTAAAGGAAGCGTACAAATTTATGAAAGTAATCCAAGTAGATCGCGCCTACAAAGAAGATGTGATGCGCGTATTTAAT
The DNA here is from genome assembly GCF_003057615.1 of Metalysinibacillus jejuensis. GTDB lineage: Bacteria > Bacillota > Bacilli > Bacillales_A > Planococcaceae > Metalysinibacillus > Metalysinibacillus jejuensis. The sequence continues at coordinate 4,772 of NZ_QAFW01000053.1, read as the reverse complement.
CATCTCGCAAATTTGTTTTTTGAGGATAGTAAAATTAAAGTAAATGCAGTACAGGCTGATATGTTTGTCCGTTTTACCGAAAATGACGACGGTTTACATTTTGCGACGACCGCAGAGCTTTTAGTAGAAGGTAACAGTTATACGAGTAGCTATGCTAAGACGTATGATACTACGGTAACGTTGAGAGAGCAGCTGATTCGTCGAAAACGTGCCCTGTCTCATGTGTTTTTAGACGTGTTAGAACAATATACCGGTATTACACAAGCATGGGGTATTTTAACCGGCATTCGTCCGACAAAGCTCTATCATAAAATGCGTAAGTCCGGTATGAGCGATGAGGCAATTGCCATAGCGTTACGAGAGGATTTTAGGATTAGTGACGAAAAAATTACACTGATGAAAACGATTGTAAAGCGGCAGTTAGCTACGATTTCAGATCTCGATGCTATTCAACAAGAAGTGAGCATTTACATTGGCATTCCATTTTGTCCAACCAAATGTGCGTACTGTACATTTCCAGCTTACGCGATTGGCCATCACCGCAAAAAAGGTCATGTCATGGGCTTTTTAGATGCGCTACATTATGAGCTAGAGCAAGTAGGTAATTGGTTAACTGCGCATAATAAAAAAATCACATCTGTATATTGGGGTGGTGGTACACCAACTTCGATTGAAGCAGACGAAATGGACGCACTCTACCAAACATTTAATGATTACTTCCCACACCTTACTACTATTCGTGAGGTGACGGTAGAAGCAGGAAGACCTGATACAATCACACCTGAAAAGCTGGCGGTATTACGTAAATGGGATATGGACCGCATTAGTGTTAATCCACAGTCTTATACTAACGAAACTTTAAAAGCTATTGGACGCCATCACAGTGTTGAAGAAACCATTGAAAAATTTTGGTTAGCACGTGAGGAAGGCATGAATAATATTAATATGGATTTAATTATTGGTTTACCAAATGAAGGTATTGAAGAGTTTGAGCATTCACTTCTAGAGTCTGAGAAAATGCAACCAGAATCCCTAACGGTACACACACTATCTTTTAAACGCGCGTCAGAAATGACACAAAACAAAGATAAGTATCGTGTTGCTGACCGTGCTACTGTCGAAGAAATGATGCATATGGCAGAGCGCTGGACGAAGCGTAACCAATACGAGCCGTATTATTTATACCGTCAAAAAAATATTTTAGGCAATCTCGAAAATGTCGGCTATAGTAAGCAAGGCGAGGAGAGCATTTACAATATTGTTATTATGGAAGAAGTCCAAACGATTATTGGTATTGGTTGCGGGGCTTCATCTAAACTTGTAGATGCTAACGGTCGCATTACGCAGTTCCATAATGCTAAGGACCCTGCAGCATACGCAATGACTGTTAAAGCGGATACAGAGAAGAAGTTAGCATTGTTAACACAATTAGAGGAGGAGAGCGTGTGAAGAAATATATCGGGCTAATCTTTGCATTCCTTGTTTTAGTCATTGCGGGTTGTACACAAGTACCGCAAGAAAAAAAGGAAACTACAGAAATTAAAGGAGACGCTACCTTACAAGTACAGTTTTTAGATGTTGGACAAGGCGATAGTATTTTAGTTATCGCACCAAATGGTAAAACGATGCTAGTAGATGCAGGTACAAAGGGAGCTGGGCGTAATGTAGCGAGCTATATTAAAGGACTAGGTATTACTAAGCTTGATTTTGTAGTAGCTACACACCCTGACGCTGACCATATTGGTGGGCTAGTGCCTATTTTACAAGAGTTAGAAGTCGGCACATTTGTTGACTCAGGCAAGGAGCACACATCGCAAACATTTATTGATATGCTGACGCTGATTGATGAGCATGATGTTAATTACGAGGTGCCAACCATTGGTGAGTCATGGCAACTTGATAAAAAGGTAAAAGTAGAAGTGCTTTATGCTAACGAAGCGGCAAAAGATAATAATGATGCCTCTATCGTATTACGTGTTAGCTATGGTGAGGTATCTTACTTATTAACAGGAGACGCAGGCATTAAACTCGAAAAGGAAATGCTCGCAAATGGCGATGTTCAAGCGACATTCTTAAAGGCTGGTCATCATGGTTCAAATACGAGTAGCTCGCATGAGTTTATTAAAGCTGTCCAACCCGAAGTAGCCATTTTAAGTTATGGCGAGGGTAATAAATATGGTCACCCCCATAAAGAAGTAGTAGATGCCTTAACTGCAGAGGATGTCGAAATTTACAGTACAGCGGAGAGTGGCACGATTATTACAGCAACGGACGGGGTTCATTACTCTATTACGGGCGTTCCCTTTGAGCATTTAGAAGGTGAAAAACCAACAGGCGTAAGTATTACACGTAAGGATTTAATCGGTGAAGAGGTAGACATTACAAATGACAGTAATGAAGCAGTATCACTTTATAATTGGCAGTTAATTTCTGTTGAGGGTAATCAAATCTTTACCTTCCCAGAAGTCACACTACAGCCTGGTAAAAAAATCACAGTAACGAGTGGTAGTGGAGCTAAAGAAGGGAAGCATCATATCAAATGGACAGGCAAACAAATTTGGTTAAATGATGGTGATGCGGCTATTTTAAAGGATGCGAAGGGAGCTGTTGTAAGTGAACTCGACTGATTACACACTAGACCGTATTGACGATGGCTTTGCTGTATTTTTACAGCGACCTGACGAAGAGGAGCAATTGCTTATTAAACAAGCGTTTGTACCTGAGGCTATTGAAGTAGGGGACATTGTAACGATTACAGAGCACGATGGTCGCTATTGTTTTGAAGTGCAACAGCAACAAACTGAGGATGCGAAAGCTACAGTTCATGCTTTAATGCAAAAACTACGTAATAAAAAACGTAAATAACTATGGTAAACTAAAGTAACTACCATGTAAGGGAGATAGAGACATTGATTACAACTGTTATTTTTGACTTAGATGATACATTATTATGGGATAAAAAAAGTGTGCAAACGGCTTTTGATAAAACATGTGCGTACGCAGCGACTAAAGTAGAGGTTGACCCTACACAACTAGAGCAAGCAACACGTCAAGCTGCACGTGAGCTTTACCAAGGCTATGAAACATATGATTACACCGTATTAATTGGTATCAATCCATTTGAAGGACTATGGGGCACATTTGATGATCCGACACCTTCCTTCCAAAAAATGAAGGAGATTGTGCCACAATACCGACGCGATGCTTGGACACAAGGCTTAAAGGCTTGCGGTATTGATAACGAGGCATTAGGTGCTGAATTAGGTGAGTACTTCGTTGAGGCACGCATTGCTTCACCACAGTTATATGAAGATACATTTAACGTGTTAGATGAGCTAAAAGGCAAGTACAAGTTAATTATGTTAACGAACGGCGCACCTAGCCTACAAAACTTAAAGTTACGTATTACACCAGAGTTAGTCCCATACTTTGATCACATTATTATCTCAGGCGATTTTGGTAAAGGTAAGCCGGATGTTTCGATTTTTGAGCATGTGCTTGAAGTAGCTGACATTACAGCGGATGAGGCGATTATGGTTGGTGATAATTTAAATACCGATATTTTAGGTTCATCACGACTTAACATGAAAAATGTTTGGATTAACCGTGAAGGTGCAACACCAACGACGGTTAAGCCTGTTTATGAAGTAGCATCATTGACAGAACTTACTACGTTACTAAAAACACTAAAATAAAAAGTTGGCGTTTATGCGCCAACTTTTTTTATTGCATTTCTTTTGTAGGCCCCATTACAGGCGGCACAAGTAAACCTGCTTGACGTAATAGTACCGTCATTTGTCCCACGTGATGGGTTTGATGATTAACTAAAATACGTAATACTTGTCCACGTGGCATATCACTGCCGAATAATGTTACGGGTTGTAGTAAATCCTCATTCGTTAAGGTTTTTACTTTGTCGGCAATTGCTGATTGCATAGCTGTATAACTTGCTAATGCGTGTGCCATGTCACGGTCAGCCTTTACAGCTGGTAATGTGCAACCAACCACATTGCTAAACATTGTGCCCACTTCAACTAAATGCCACGCTAGCCAACCTAATGTGTTATGACCTTCTACAATAGCTATGTCTTGCGCTTCATTTGTAATAGCTTCAATTGCTTTCGTTGCACCTTTTGCAGCATTTTGCCACTCCGCTAAAAAATCTTCAGTATGTCGATACATTTCACTCACTCCTTTACATGTATACTACCTGTTAACGAAAAAAAGAGCGAGTAAACAAGCCCTCACTCTTTTAACTTTATTATTTTGATACTAGGACGTGTCTAAAAACTCCATTTTACTGCGTCAACTTGAAAATCGCAGCGATATAAACGAATGCCAAAAAAGAAGTGGCTAATTTGTCGTAACGGGTTGCCACTCGACGAAAATGTTTGATTTTATTGAAAAAGCATTCGACTATGTGACGCTCCTTGTAGAGATACCAATCGACAGACCATGGTTCTTTGGCGTTCGTACGTGGTGGAATCGTATAACGTGCGCCTTTACTTGTCAGTTTGTCGCGAATCGCTTTCGCACCGTACGCTTTGTCACCTAACACGTTACTGCCTTCGATTGCGAGTTGGTCAAACAAATCGCAAGCGGGTTGCCTAACGCATCGACAATCGTGTGAATTTTCGTTGTGTGGCCGCCACGACTTACACCGATGTGTTGGGCAACTTCGGTATCGATGGCGTTTTTTTTGCCCCCGCACTATGTTGGTGAGCGCGAACGCTTGTTGAATCGATGCTTACGTTTTCAAAATCAGGTTCGAT
>NZ_QAFW01000052.1 GCF_003057615.1 Metalysinibacillus jejuensis | reverse complement strand
GCGTATCAGTAGGGTTGGAATGCCCCGAATTCACGCTCGTGGAGAACACATAAGACTTGCTTGCAAGCGATGTTCGTGGAAGCGAGAAGCCCCCACTTCAAACGAAGTTAAGTGGTGGGTAGTTCACCAAAGACGTTGCTATTTTAAAACGTGATAGCAAGCCCTTCACGTTGCGTGCTTATCGCGAACTTATGGACAAACATGGTGTTGAGAAATACCTTAGTGAGAAAGATGATACCATTCCTACTCCCTGTTATTAAAACACTTCCCCCTTCATTAATGACTCCAATAAAAAAAAGCACCATTTCTGATGCTCTACGCCCAAACTTTATAGCCATTCGTTGTAGCGAAGTCATAAAGCTCTCGCAATTGTTGTTCGCTATATCCATAAAAATAATCCATACGTACAAGCTGTTGCACCTTCTCATTTTGCAGATAAAGCGCGGCTAATTGCGTTTCTGTCGGTACATAATTGCTCTTTTTCGTATTGCACGTTGGGCAAGCTAGCACAAAATTCCACAGCTTATCACTTTGCACATAATCCCATGGAATAAAATGGTCAACATGTAGCGTTTTACGGCTCGTTTTGCCGCAATAGAAACACGTTGCCCCCACACTCGCCTCTAATAAACGACGGAATTCCTCAAGACTAGCGCGTTGTGATACTTGTTCTACATGCGTCAGAAGCTTTGTACAGTCTACGTTGTACTTCTCCAAAAACTTTGCTAACTGATAATTCGTTAAGTTGAGTAATAAGCGCTGGTATTTTTTCATAAATTGTAATACAGGGAGGCTCATAGCAAGACGTTCTTCCTTTAAGTGAAACGAATAGAACACCCCGTCCGTATCACCGTAGAACGCACCGATGACATACTTCTTTCCTTCTCTTTTTACTGCACTCACCACTTGTTGTTGCACAGGTTCAGGCAAGCGGTCAAAGCGCCAATCACACGGTATGCTGTATTTTTCCTGTGTTTCCTCTAAAATACGCTGAATGCTAGAGCGCTGATTTTTAGCATTCGATTGCCATAACTTATGATGAATGACCAAGTTCCAATAAATTTTGCTAAAGTCATAAAACAAATGGTCAAACGAGATACACCCTTCATCTGTCGTCACATATAAATTTTCGAGAAGCGCTTTAAAAAAACCATATTTATACGTGGTAGTTGTTTTTGCAGAAAAGAAAAAGTAATTCATCTTACCCCAGATTTCGTCTTCGGTAACATATGTTGCTTGCAGCTCTCCCATTTGCATATTCCATGCCATTATACCACCTCATTTTTCTTATGATACCATACATTCTCAATTAGCTATAAAAAAGTTCATAATTTAGGAAGATATTGGGTGCACTTTTATAGTGCAATAGCCTCAATTTCTGTGAACAAAACGACTGTCAAAAAATTCAAAAAGCGCTTAAAACCCTTGCCCTGTCTCAAATCATACTTTTAAAAATTTTGCAACTCGCGTTAATTGCATAAAAACTGCTTAATTTAACATTTTGGTTATTACAATTTATCCCAAACGTTGATATAAAGCCATTTCTAAAAATGCCCAATTCCGAAATTGTCATTTAAGGCATGTTTTTTGCAAATTAACGACTTTGACTTTTCACTGAGAAAGTGTTAGGGAATTTTCGTATGCATTATAGTAGGAGGCAACCATGGAAATACACCTACTTTGTGCACAAGTAACAAGGAGTTTTTGACGTTGAAAAACGTACCATTTGATATTCTACACAAACAATATGCGCCTATGATTCAGTCGTTCATTCGCGAGCTGCACGTTAAGCATGACTTCGCACATTTCGAAAATATTGGGCTGATCGCACTATGGCAAGCCCAACAAGGTTTTACTAAAGGAGATGCCGCGCAATTTGCGGCGTATGCGTACGCTAAAATTCGTGGGGCGATGTTGGATGAGTTTCGTCGCAATGCGGTATACAACGAGACGGTGAAGCTGTTTGACACATTGCCTGATAACCCTACGGCTGACGTGACGTATGAAAACGTACTGGCGCTTGTCGATGAAGTGCTGCGCTATGTGCCAAAGCATGATGCGGAGCTATTTCGCTTAATTTATGTACAAGGGTATACGCTGCAGGAAGCTGCCGTTCATTTCGGTGTGCCCTATACGACGTTGACGCGTCGCCATGCGCGTTTAATGAAGAAGCTGCAACAGTTAAAAGAAAATTTTATGTAATGTGCCTCTCTCTATAAAACTGCACCCTCGCTGTTGAGCGCTCAACAACGAGGGTGCTTTTTAATGGCAGACGTAAAAATGAGTCTGGTACTGTATCGTACCAAACTCATTGTTAGTAACTACTATTTTGTATATAATTCGTCGCCACCGTTAGCATTTCTTCCGTTGCGTCGATGCCTACTGCTACTGTCGTTGGCAGATGGTTAACATGATCCGTACCATGGCGCATATATAAACATTGATGGGCGCCTTCTAATAATGGCATATCTAATAGTGAGTCACCTGCGGCAAAAATGCCGGTGAGCCCTAACTTTTCTGCTACATATGAAGTCGCATGCCATTTTGTTAAATACGAAGGTACAAAGTATAATTTACGCCCTTGTTGTGAAACATTAAAACCCCATTCTTGCGCTAGCTGCCTCGTCTCGCTTGTAACAGCAATCGTCGTAATCGCGTACATAAAATGTTGCACATCATAAGCGCGCTCTACTCCTGGCAATGCGGTCATATATTGATACATTTTATCGTAATGCGGATTGCGTTGCGCTTTTAAATGTTGGGCCCATTGCGCGTCGACTTCACCTTTATACAAAATTTCGGCACCATTTGTCGTAATCGCAAAAGTTGGCTGTAACTGCGTCAATCCAAAAATACGTTGGTACTGCACCGTCGTTCTCGTCGTAACAGGAATAAAAGCCTCTTGCTCACAAAGTTGTGCCACTCGTTGCACACTCATTGCGCTCATATAAGCGTGTGGCTTGCCTTGATAGTTTTCGACTAGCACGAGCTGTTTGTCACTTGGATATTGTTGTAAAAATCGGTGAGAGTAAATTAATGTACGGTCTAAATCACTCGCTAAAGCTCTCATACTAATGGTCGAATGATGCCACAACATGCGTAATTCATAGCGTCATACTGTTCGACCTGCACCCCTCTTTCTTCTGCTAATTGGAAAATATGTGCTAAACTTTCATCCTGCAAATCTTTCACAAGTATTTTCCACGGCACACGACGCAACAAAACGCGCGTTGTTTCCCCTACGCCTGGCTTTACTAAATGATGGTCTTCAATGCCGAATGTTCGTTGGATATTTTTGATATCTTGCATGCCTGCCCACGTGATAGCACGCTCACTTTGTAAAATGGCGGCGAGCTGGTGTGCTGTCGCGTCTTGCACTTGGTCAAATTGTTTAACGATTGTCTCGATATAGTTTACTGATACATCTTGGTCCGCTAATTCGTGGTACACTTTAGCCCCGTGAAAGTCATGCGGCCCAATGAGCTCATCATTTAACACGCTGCGGCTCACTAACCCTGAGACAACTGAATTTAAACAAGAGCTCGGAATTAAAAAGTCTTTACGTGTGCCATAATACGTTGCACATTCCGCAGGATCAGCTAGTACAGCAAGCTCATCACTAATCGCTGTCCCGTGCACGCGATTAAATGCCGCAATCGCTTCACGCAACTGCTGTGTAATCGCTCCTTTGCCTGTCCACCCATCAACAAAGACAAGGCTCTTATCCGCATGGTGTTGTAAAATATACTGGAGGGCATTAGTATCAATGCCTTTTCCTCTAATGATTGATATGCTGTAATGGGCTACGTGCACCTCTTTTTGTTGCAAGTAACGCTTTATTAAAATGCCTATCGGTGTACCCGCACGCACGAGAGACACTAGCGTTAAATCATTACCTTTTTCCTGCAGTAATAGCTCTGCCACAACCCCTACCGCTACGGCTACATCTTTTTTATAGCGCGCTAACGATTGTTCGTATAATGTCCAATAGGCTTCGCTCGGATGATATTCAATCGGCAACATTTCTGAATAATGCGTACCTGACTGAATCGCCTGCTCACGGGCTTCATTGCTTTTCTCTAGCTTTGCTGCTGTAATATCTTTTAACAAAAACGTGACGTCTTGCGGATCATAACTACTCACTACTCGCATTCTCTCTCTCCTTTACATTGTCACAACATACACATGCTGGGCAGAAAACGGTTTTACTAATGCCGTCAGCTCTGCTGTTGTTAATTGTTTCTCCACAATAATAAAAATATCATCGTACGATTCTACATTATAAATGTAATGCTCGATTTCTCCTGCAATAGTAAAGCGTTTAACAATAGGGTAATGAGGCGCATCATAAACGTAAATAGGGCTTCTCGTTGTCGCATGATACCAAACGTCTTCACCCATATAGCTCGCAATTTTCATAGGCACATACATAAATTCTCCCGTACCAATTACCGCGCTACGCCCCGTACGCAACGGCGTTAAAATAGCCGCTACTTCTTTACAATACGTCACGAGCGATTGATTTGTACCAAACCTACCGCTATGTTGTAAATAGCCTTTATGTTTAGCTGTAGCAGGTACATTAATTAATGTGTAGGCGTCATTGTCGCCTTCTGCACTCGCTTGGTACGGTAACTCGAGGCTACCTGTCGTTTGTACCGTACCTTTAACTAACGAATAGAAAAAGAGCTCGATGCCTTGTGCTTCGGCAAACTTGCTAGCACGCTCACAATGGGCTGGCGTACGCCAATCTAATAAAGATAGAATGATATATCGTTTATGCGAAAAACGTTCACGAAGAGAGGTGATAATATTAATAACCGTTTGACCTGTCGTAATTTCATCATCGACTAAAATAATTGTATCTCCTGTAAATAACGCAGCATCTGCATAGCAGCGCTGATCTGTAGCATGAGAGTGCTCCTCTTCAAAATATAACGTAATAGGCTGGTCTACCTGTTCACGTGTAGAATGAACGTAATGTGTACCTACTAAGCAGTCATAAACGCCATGGCCAAGAGCAGTTGCTGTTTCAGCAAATCCGATCACTAGCGCCTCACCAATATCGACTTGTAAAGATGCAGCAGTGGCATAAGCTCGTTGGATATCTTCTTCTTTTTTTGTATGAATTGCTTGTGCTAATACCTCTTTCGCAGGATGAGCCTCCCCTGTTGTTTCCTCAAACAAGATTACCGCTAATAAAGCAGACGCAATCAAAGGCAGTTGAGGGCGAAGCGGTAAATGCTTACCTAATACAGTACTTACAAATAAAAAGCTTCGTTTCTTATTAATACGTAAAGCGAGTTGATAAAGCTCACCATAATTATGAGGGGCTGTCGTAATCGTAACAGCTAAATCCTCATAACGATGTATAGATGTCTTTGTATGTTTTTCCATCTGCTAACACTCCATAGATTAAGCCACGTAGCGCAATTTTTTTTGCCCAACGAAAATGTGGCTTTGTCTCATTCATTTTATTACAAAATTCACTACTAAAAACGCCGTTATGCATTGCTTGATGATCTATAATCGCTAAGGCATCGCTATATTCTTCATAAGTTACAGCTTGTAATGCTTGTACAATAGGAAGATGATCAGGATGAATGATCGTTTTCCCAACGATACCGTTGCTGCGATCTAACAAAACTTCGCGGATTAACCCCGCTTGACTTGCCTTATCAAAATACTCCCATACCGGTCCTGACACCACATAATCCATAGGTGCTCTCGTAAAGACATTTAACGTATCCGCAATTAACTCTTTCACTAATAAAATGTCATAAATTGTCGTAGTTGCGTCTCGTCTTAATCCGTACAAACCGCATAAATCCGTAGCGCCAATTCTTATATTAAGCACCATATCTTGATAGCCATCTATCATTGTTTTCAAGCGCATTAACTCTTCCATTCGTTGCTCTTTATACAGCACATGGCTCGACTCTAAAATGGGCATCGCATAAAGTGGCAGCGGTAAAGTGTCGTTTAAATCGCGCAATGTTTCTAAATAAGCTTGGGCATTGTCAGTAGAAAATTTCGGGAAAACAAACCCTGTTATTTTATGAGCATGCGCACGTAGCGGCGTAGCCAGTCGTTTTAACTGTTCAGGAGAACGCACCCTAATAAAAATAAACGGCAAATCCACCGTAGGCAAATTAGCGAGTTGTAGCAGAAGTAGCTGTTCAGCCGCTTTTACATCTTGATCGGCAATCGCATCTTCTAAACAAATGGCTATTGTTCGTAAAAAGGGAAATTTCTTTGCAGTAATTAAAGTAGTAATATCTGCTCTAGTCGCTGGCATATATAATAATGCACCTAAGCTATAGGCAATTTGTTCACGCGAACTTTCTCTCGTAATATCTGCGGGTTGTTTATAAAATAAATCCTTAGATAAATGTGAAAAATAGCGCATTTTGCACCTCCTATAAAAAAAAGGAAAGTCACGTAACGATGCGACTTTCCTCTCTCTTATGCCGTTTTCTTATTATTTATTGCATGTACAACGAATGTCATTAAGAACATCACAATTAAGATAACAAAGAACGTCACATGCGAAATTTCAAAGCCAATTACACTTAATAACATTTTCGCAGCAATTAATAAGATTAAAAGATAAGCGGTAGTTTCTAGTTCTGGTACTCGTTCAATTAACTTTAAAAATACGCCTGCAATCCCACGCATCATTAAAATCCCGATCATACCACCTAATAATAATACCCATACTTTTTCACTTACCCCAAACGCTGCTAAAACACTGTCAACAGAAAATGCAATATCCATTAATTCTACAGCGATAACGGTACCCCAAAAAGTACCGAATACACGCATTAAAAATCCTTTTGCTTTCATATCTTCAATTTCTTCTTCGACGCTACCGCCCTTAGCTTTGTCAATAAAGTATTGAATAGCTAACCATGCTAAATAGGCCGCACCTAATACTTTTACCCACCAAAGCTTAATTAAAAATACACCAACGCCGATGGCTAAAAAGCGGAAGAAGTAGGCACCAATTAATCCATAAAATAAGGCTTTTTTGCGCTGGCTTTCAGGTAAATGACGTACCATTACCGCTAACACAAGCGCATTATCCGCAGATAATAGCCCTTCTATAATAATTAATGTACCAATTAACCCCCAGTTTACAGGGTCGGACAACACTTCTACCCACATAGCTAAATCAAAGAAAGAAGCATATGTTGACAATATTCCGTTAATTAATTCCATTGTATGCCCCCATTATGCTAAACTTACACTTCTAATCCGTAGTTTTGACATAATGCAGCTAATCCACCTGAGAAACCAGAGCCGATGGCATTAAACTTCCATTCGTTGCCATGTCGATATAATTCGCAAAATACAACTGCTGTTTCAATGGAGAAGTCTTCACCTAAATCAAAATGTAATAACTCCTCATTCGTTGCCTCATCAACAAAACGTACAAATGCGTTAGATACTTGACCGAAGTTTTGCGCGCGGGCTTCTGCATCATGAATCGTAACTGTAATCCCAATGCGATCTACATACGCTGGAATTTTAGAGAAATCCACAATAATTTGTTCGTCATCACCATCGCCTTCACCCGTACGATTATCACCCGTATGAATCACAGCTTTACTCGGATGCTCTAAATTATTATAAAACACAAAGTCCGTATCATTTTGACAACGGTTTGTAGCATCAACTAAAAAAGCAGAAGCATCTAGGTCAAATTCTTGACCACCTGAATATTTATTCGTATCCCAACCTAAGCCGATAATGCCACGCACAAGGCTTGGGTTCGTTTTCGTTAAATCTACTTTTTGTCCTTTTGCTAATGTAATTGCCATCATTACGCCTCCTTATACTTGTAATCCGTAATCATGTACAAGTGATGCTAACCCGCCTTGGTAACCTGAACCGATAGCGTTAAATTTCCATTCGCCATTGTGACGGTATAGCTCTCCCACTACAATTGCAGTTTCAATAGAAAAATCTTCACCTAAATCATAACGAATTAATTCTGTACCCGTTGCTTCATCAACGATACGTACATAGCTATTTGATACTTGACCGAAGTTTTGCGCACGCGCTTCTGCGTCATGGATTGTTATTGTAAATGCTACTTTTTCAATAGTTGCTGGCACATTTGGTAAGTCGATTTTAATAACTTCATCGTCACCATCGCCTTCGCCCGTTAAGTTATCACCCATATGAACGACAGAACCAGCGCCACCTTGTAAATTATTAAAGAAGATAAAGTCTTGTTCACTTGCACATTTACCTGCACCGTCTAATAAAAACACTGAAGAATCTAGGTCAAAATCTTGACCACCATCATATTTATTTGTATCCCAGCCTAGACCTACGATAATGTTTGTCAGACCTGGATTACCTTTAGTTAAATCTACTTTTTGCCCTTTACTTAGCGAAATTGCCATAATTTTTTTCCTCCAATTTTATGCGTAATGTTGTAGCATTTGTGTTAATCCAGCATCTTTTGAGCCAGAACCAATCGCAGCAAACTTCCATTCATTGCCGTGTCTATAAATTTCAGCAACGGTTAAACTCGTTAACCCTTGATAATTATCTGATAAATTAAATTTAAGTAATTCTTGTTGATTTTGATTGTTTAACACTCGAATATAAGCATTTTCTACTTGACCAAAATCTTGTTTTCGTTTTACACAATCGTAAATATTTACTACGAAAATTAAACGATTAATATCTTGTGGAATACGGCTTAATTGTACTATAACTTGCTCATCATCTCCGTCACCGTCACCAGTTAAATTATCACCAGTATGTTTGACGCCGCCACATTTACTCGTTAAGTTGCCAAAGTAAATGAGGTCTTCATTTCGTGTAAAATAATCATCACGCAGCATGATAACAGATGCATCAATATCCATATCTGTACCACCACCGCTAAATAAGCCACCTAGCAAACCGCCACGCTTTTGATCGATAGGGTCCCACCCTAGGCCTACGACTAATTGCTCTAGCGAGGGGTTTCCCTTAGTTAAGTCAATACGTTGACCTTTCTGTAGTACTATAGCCATTATTACACCTCCATTTTTGATAGTTACATGGAAATATGTAACTATTCATTACTATACCAAATATAATTAATTAGTGTCAATTAAAGGTATTATATTTCTTGTTCACACGCTAAATTACTTGCAGGCAAGCTAAATTTTCTCGTTAGCTCGCCTGCAGAAATATGAAAAAAAGTATAGTAGAAGATGTACATTTTCTGTCTAACCTAGATGTGAAAATTAGTATGTAACCTGAATCATTTTCCGGCATATTCATTGACGTTAGGCCGCTTTCGTTGTACGTTTGTTAGGTGAAGGAGTGAGACAATGAAAAAGTGGCTACTCATAGGGGCGCTTGTGGTGATGACAGGGTGTCAGCAAGCGGATGAGACAAATTTCTACAGCATTAAAGATCGCGGGGATGTGATGGTGATCGAAAACATTTTTGTAGAAGCTGAGAAAACAGATGAAACATTAGATATTGCAACAGCAGATTATCATTTAAAATTGCTGGGGAATGAATATTATGTGTGGCAAGGTGAAGGCGATACCGGTAAGCTTGTGTACCAATATGATCCGAAACAAGTGTACACATTTGATGATATTTCGCGCATTACGACCATTTTAGAAAGAAAATGAAAAAAAGAACGACGCTACGAGAGCGTCGTTCTTTTGTTTAGTTTCAACTAAGTGTTTGCTTTAATCTAAAGATTAAAGTTTTGTTACGTTAGCAGCTTGTGGTCCGCGGTTGCCTTCTACAACTTCGAATTCCACTTTTTGACCTTCGTCAAGAGTTTTGAAACCGTCGCCTTGGATAGCTGAGAAGTGTACGAATACGTCGTTTTCGCCTTCTACTTCGATGAATCCAAAACCTTTTTCTGAGTTAAACCATTTTACTGTACCTTGTTTCATTAAGAAAACCTCCAAAAAATAAATGTAACAATATGCAATTCTTCACAGATGTAAAAACTCACATATTACAAAAAGTACCGATTACGAACCCGATGACTCTTTGTAATATGTGAATCTCATGGATTTGCGAGTGAATCAATTTAATTGTTAACCTTAGTATACACAGCATTCATAATATTGTCAATCAATCTTTTGAATAAATAAACCATGGTAAATTTGCCCATCATCTTCGCACGCTTCACAGTAGACAATTTCGCCCTCTTTCCAGAAAGCGTACATGTCATCTTTCACGAGCTCGTTTGGATAATTGGCACGGAACTTTTCAAGCAGTACAGCGAGCGCTGCCTCCGCTTCTTCTATAGTAGTGTGCACGCTCTCCTGCTGGATCGCTTGCTCCCACTCATCAAACTGCCACCATGGCTCATAGTCTGCCATCATATAAATTACACGAAACATTTAAATCCTCCTAAACTAAAAGTTGAGAGGGCTTGGTCAGCTTCAATGGATGTTGGAGGGCAAGCAACGAAAGCGTTTTTTTGCTTTCAGTTGATTGACCGAAACAGCCGAAGAAGCTAGCCCTCGAAACTGGATAAAACAAAAAGTTGAGAGCTGCGTTTATCTGCGACACGCGCTGGAGTCTTTAAATGTCAAAATACCTGTTCAGCTTCAGCAGTGTTGGAAAGCAGACACGGAAAGCGTTCTTTGCTTTCTAGTGGCTGGTTGAAACAATGCGAGAAGCTAGGTGTTTTGACTGGATATTTGAGGTGGAAACGTTTTTTGTTTCCGCCCGAAAAGACGAAGCGACGCGAGCAGATGCAGCTCGAAACTGGATTAAAACAAAAAGCTTGAGAGGGCTTGGTCAGCTTCAATGGATGTTGGAAGGCAAGCAACGAAAGCGTTTTTTGCTTTCTGTTGATTGACCGAAACAGCCGAAGAAGCTAGCCCTCGAAACTGGATAACGAATAAAAGCTTGAGAGGGCTTGGTCAATTCCGATAGGCGTTGGAACCCCAAAATGTGAAGGGAGCTTGGTCAAATCCGTCGGGCGTGGTAGCACTTGAATACGAAGTGCTTTTTACTTCGAATGAAAGTGCGACATGACCTGAGGATTTAGCTCACTTCACTGGATTATTCAGCGGCAAAGGTGCTTTTTACCTTTGACTGCTGAAGTGAAACGACCTGAGGAATTAGCCCTCGAAACTGGATTAAAACAAAAAGCTTGAGAGGGCTTGGTCAGCTTCAATGGATGTTGGAAGGCAAGCATAGTAGCTATTTGATTATCGCAAAATAATACTACCTTTAGTATACCAATGCTTAACCAAAAAACAAAACGTTTGAACTTTCTATACGAAGCGGTTTTACGAATAATATTTCTTACAATTTGCTATTAAAGCAACTAGTAATATGATACTATAAAGGTGAAATATATTCACTTTATCATAGGGGGTTTTTATTAAATGTTTGCTTCCTTCAGGCCAAAAGCAGAAGTGCAAGATTTATTTAAACGTGGGACGGATTTAAAAGTCTCAGGGCGCTTCAAGGAAACATTAGCCTTTAACAACTTTACTAGCACAACGCAAGTCCATTTACGTGAATTATGCGAGAAACTTCAAAATGTTCAACCTTCCATCCAACAAATTTTTACTGACTACTTAGCAGAAATCTCACCTACTGGCACGAATCGTATTGAAATGAAATATGTCGAACGTTATTTAGATATGTTCTTTTTACACGAGCGTGACGGTAATTATGTCGATAAAACGGTTAGGTTCTTTAACATGTTTAGAGAACGCGGCTATGAAGCTGGTAAAGTGATTGTGGTGTTTAACCAATTCGCATTTTACGTAACGACGCATTTACTGCATAACTTTGGCTATAAACCAAACACGGCGTTTGAGTTGTTACAATCTTTCCAAGCTGCGGTCAACGTGGATCAGCAACTATTAGTAGAAGCACAGGACGAACGACTTATGGAGAAGGTCGTTGGTGAAATTTCTTCACTAATGGACGTAAACGCACGTATTATGTATATGAAAGATTTAGTGTTTAGCTTAGACCGTCAAACTGAAGAATTGCAATCTTCTACAGCGGCGACGGAGCAAATTGCCGCTTCGATTAACGAGGTCGCGCGTTCTTCTTCACGCATCTCTGAAAAAACAACAGAGTCGCTTGAAAACGCAACCAATGGTAAAAATGCCATTGAACATGCCCTAACCGAAATCTTTAAAACCGAAGAGACGTTTTCTTCGATTGTTTTATCATTTGCCGAGCTACAAAAGCGCGTAAATGACATCGAAAACGTCGTAACGCTAATTAATCAAATTGCCGATCAAACGAACCTTCTCGCACTTAACGCTTCAATTGAAGCCGCGCGTGCCGGTGAACACGGCAAAGGCTTTGCGGTCGTAGCGCAAGAAGTGCGTAAACTCGCAGAAGGTACTGTGTCTGCCCTATCTGAAGTGTCGACAAATGTGCAGCACTTAAAGAGCTACTCTAATGACGTATCGCACTCAATTACCAATACGACAGGCATTATTAAAGAGGCGACGGACGAGGCGCGTGAATCACTGCCACTGCTGAACGCCATTGTGAATGCCTTTGAAGATATTAGTTTTGATGTAACCAATACCGCAGCCATTTCACAGCAACAAGCTGCGGCGATTGACGAAGTATCACAGCGCATGGTCGAAATTTCTGATTTACAAGAAGACATTCGCCAGTACGGTCAAGATACATCGCGTGATATTCACTTAATGGGTAAAGAAATTAACCGCTTCCGCTTAGAGTTAATTTCCGAAAACAACATACAACTTTCAAGCATTGCCCTGTTACAACTATCAAAAGCTGACCACATCTTATGGAAGTGGCGTGTTTACAATATGTTCTTAGGGCTTGAAGAAATTGATCCAAGCACGATTACATCTCACCATGATTGCCGTCTCGGTCAATGGTATGACTTACCTCGCACGCAAAAACGCTTTAGCAATGTTAAAGAATATACCGATATGGAGCCGTACCACGTTGAAGTGCACCAATGCGCAAAACAAGCGGTCGATGCCTTCAATCGCGGCGATATCCAAAAGGCAGAGGAGCATCTCGTTTGCCTCGATACCTCATCGCAACAAGTACTTCGCTATATCGAACAACTTATCAATCTTCTTCAAAAAGAGCGCCTGATGAGTTAATACACAACAAAAAGAGAAGTCGGATCTATGCCGCTTCTCTTTTTTTGGCTAAAGTTTATGGCAACGTCAACATATTTTCTCTGCCACCTTTCTCCCCTTAGTTAAAAGTGTGTTTTTTGAAACTTTAGCCGCTTTTTGACGTATAATAGTAAGACATACTATTTAGGAGGTTACACGATGCTAACATTCTTTCAACATATATTACGCCACGCTACTACCTTTATTGTCAGTATGATTGCTTTTGGTATGATTGCAGATACGAATGACAATCCTTTTTTAGCGCTCGGTGCGTTAGTCGCAAGCTATCTCGTAATAAATTACGTCTTTAAACAAATCCAATTCATGCGCCGCCGTCGTAAAACATCGCTGACGCGCAAAGAATTTAAGCATGTGACAAAACAGCTACAATTAGCTCAAACAAAAATTAAATCCTTAAACAGCGCCTACTTAAAAGTGCGCTCGGTAAATTCATTTAAACAATTGCACGAAATGACGAGCGTCGCAAAAAACATCGTGCGTTTAGTACGCCAAACGCCTGAAAAGTTTTTTGCAGCAGAAGGCTTTTTTTACGGTCACCTCGATTCAGCGGTCGAACTTACCGAAAAATACAGCTTCTTATCGCGCCAGCAAGTGCGTGATAAAGAAATTACGATTGCACTTTCTGAGACGACTGCCACGCTCGACGACTTAACTGAAACGTTAAAACTCGACTTAAAAGATGTGTTAGCTAACGACATCGAGCACTTAAATAACGAGCTCGACTATGTCAAATATTCATCAGAAAAACGTAAAAAACAATTGGAATGGCGAGGCGAAGAATAATGAATACATTTGCCCTTTTACCTGAGCAAACCAAGCCCCATGCCTTGCGTATTGCGGGCGAAATTAATATGAGCGACTACGAGTCTATCCTTACACTAGGGCATGATACACAGCGCAATATTTCACAGTTTAGCGACCGTGTACTCTACCATATTAAAAACCGTGACATTACAAAAGTAGGCGATACTTTACAGCGCTTAATGCAGACGATTACGAGTGTAAATGTCGAAGAAAATGATACAAATCTCTTTTCACGTTTTTTCAAAAAGAAGGGGCCTTCTCCCGAGAGCGTCATGCATTACGAGCGCGCAAGCATCCAAATTGAGCGCATTGAATTGCAGTTGCACCGTGCACAAAAGCAGTTGCTTGACGACATCGAAGTACTTAACGACATGTTTCGCCTTAATCAAAGCTACCACGACGAGCTATCGGTTATTATTGCCGCAGGTGAGCTCAAGCATCAAGACTTCGAAACACGCGAACTGCCTTTATTGCTTGAAGCTGCTGAAGCTGATCCAACAGGGCTTGCGCCGCAACGTGTAGACGATGCTAAAAACCAATTGGCGCGCTTAAACCAGCGCCTGTATGATTTACAAATTGCGCGCGAGCTAACGGTACAAGCCGCACCGCAAATTCGGATGATCCAACAGTCTAACCAACTGTTATCCGAAAAAATCCAGACGTCTTTAATGACAACCATCCCACTTTGGAAAAACCAAATCGCCCTGCTCATTAGCTCTGAGCGCGAGCGCCAACGTGCCGACCTGCACCGCCGCATGTCATCCGCAGAAGACCGCATTAATGCGCACTTCGATGCTACCGAGCTTAAACAAACGCAGCAGCGCCTGCTCGATGACGTTGAAGAAACCTTGTTACTGCAAGGCCAATCTTCTGTACAACAAGCACAAATTGAACGCGAAATGCGCAATTTAACGTCTTTCCCAAAGAAGTCTCCCATCCTCAAGGAATGAGAAGGTGCGAATAGCACCAATGAGTAGGCGGGAGATGAATTTCGGTTGGCTTTAGCCAAAGCTTATAATATAATCAGTCTTAGATGTAACAAAGGATTGATATCACAATGAAATTAGATAGTAATAATCATTCAGTATTCTTAATGCATTATCATCTTGTACTGGTTGTGAAATATCGGATACAAGTTTTTGACAATGAATTATCTGATTTTGCAAAAGAAATGTTCATTAAGATTGGAAGTAAATACAACATTTCTTTAGTGGAATGGAATC
>NZ_QAFW01000051.1 GCF_003057615.1 Metalysinibacillus jejuensis | reverse complement strand
GCGTATCAGTAGGGTTGGAATGCCCCGAATTCACGCTCGTGGAGAACACATAAGACTTGCTTGCAAGCGATGTTCGTGGAAGCGAGAAGCCCCCACTTCAAACGAAGTTAAGTGGTGGGTAGTTCACTACATCATAGTAAATCTCTTGTGCTGTCGTTAACTGCTCGGCTGCAGTAGCTACATTTGGTGCTAACTGTAATGTACGCGTAAAGTCGTTAAAAGTGCCGCCTGGTAAAATAGCGAGCGCTATATCTAGCTCATTTTTTACTACGCCATTAATTAGCTCATTAGCTGTACCATCGCCACCTAATGAAACTAATAAATCAATATCCGCACTTAGCTGGCTACAGTGTTTTTCGATATCGCCTGCTTGCATGGTTTGATGTAAGGTAAGCGTTTGGCAAAATTGCGAGAGGTAGGCAGTGGCCTGACCTAATGTGTCATGGATTTTCGTTTGTCCAGATTTGGTGTGATAAAATAAAAGCGCGTGTAGATAGTTTTTCATGCCAATTAAAAAAAGCACCGCTACGGGTGCTTTTTTTACGTTCATTATGCTGATCTAAGGTTAAACAATAAGGGGAGTTAGCTTGTTTATTGATCTTCAATGATAATGTACGTCATTTTAATAGGACCATGTACGCCAACTACTAAGATCATTTCGATGTCAGCAGAGTTACTTGGGCCTGTAATGAAGTTTACGCATGACGCAACTTGTTCACCGCGCTCAATCATTGCGCTGATCGAAGCAGCAGCTTGCGTCATACGTGGCACAATTGTACTTTTAGGAATAAGGATGATTGAGTTTTGGGGTAGAAAACTAATTGAGCGACCCTTATCTTTATCGCTAAACAATACAGCTGTACCTGATTCGGCAAGTGTCATTTCACTCACCATAATACCAACGTCCGCGCGTTCAGCGAATGTGATATTATCCTGGCCACAACGCTCTTGCCATTGGTGGGTAGCAATCTCTTGTTGTGGCCAGTGTTCTGTAATAAGTGGCAGGACGCCAAAGTCTGCAAAGCGTTGGTCTGTCGAAGTAATGACAGAGGTAGCTTTATAGTCAGACACGACTTGCTGTAGGGTAGCTCCTAGGTCAGCAGTCGTTGTAGTAATTGCTTTTGTATGAATGTTTTTACATTGCTCTACTAAAACATCAACGAGTTCTTCCTGCGTAGCGTTTGCTAATACTTGGTGCTGTGGCCCAAACGAAAAATTACGCTCAGGGCGAGAAGTAGGTTGTGGTCGTCCGAGCTGTTTGGCGATTTTACTTAAAAATTCATTGCGATTTTCGATCATGATTACTTCTCTCCTTTCGAGCGGTTTTTCATCCAGCCGCGGAAGCTTTCTTTGTTTGGCGCAGGGAAGTCACGTTCTTCTGTCCAAGCCTTGAGCGGACCTGGACCCTTTTTAATCGTGTCGCCCTTAGTAAATGGTGACATGAGTGGTGCCGCCATTTTATTTGCCATACCATAAAGTCCGCTTGACGCAGCACCAAAACCAAATGCCTTCATCATCACTTTTTCAGATATTGGTGCTTTGCCTTCATTTTCGACAATGACTTGACGGTGTTGATGTAATAGTTGGTGAAGCGGAATTTTTACAGGGCAAGCATCTGTACAAGCTCCGCAAAGTGTTGAGGCATACGGTAATTCTTTATAATCTTCGTAGCCACCAAGCAGTGGTGAGAGTACAGCTCCAACAGGACCAGAGTAAATCGAGCCATAAGAGTGACCGCCAACGTGGCGGTAAACAGGGCAAACATTTACACAAGCTGCACAGCGAATACATTGTAAAATCGATTGGAATTCGCCACCTAAAATATCAGAGCGCCCATTGTCTACAATAACTAAATGAAACTCTTCAGGGCCATCTACATCGCCCTCATCACGCGTACCTGTAAGCGTAGTAATATAGCTTGTTAGCTTTTGCCCTACAGCACTGCGCGTTAATAAACTAACGAGTACTTCCATCTCTGCAAACGTTGGTACAATACGTTCCATGCCCATTACGGTAATTTGTGTTTTAGGTAATGCCGCAACTAAGTCAGCATTGCCCTCGTTTGTGACAAGTGTAATTGAGCCGCTCTCAGCAATCGCAAAGTTACATCCTGTAATGCCAATGTCTGCAGTTAAATAATCTTGCCGCAGTTGCTCACGCGCGTGAAGCGCTAGCTCTTCAGGCAATGCAGACTTACTATAGCCTTGTTTTTCTTTAAACACATCGCGGATTTGCTCTTTGTTTTTGTGTAGAGCAGGTACGACAATATGTGACGGTGGTTCATGGTCATCCACTTGTAAAATATATTCACCAAGGTCAGTTTCGATTACTTCACAGCCTACTGCTTCTAGTGCCGCATTCATATGAATTTCCTCTGTCACCATTGATTTTGATTTAACAATTTTTTTGGCATTTTTCTTTTTGGCTACATCTTGAATATAGCTTGCAGCTTGCTCTTTTGTTTCGGCAAAGTAAACATGCCCACCGCGCTTCGCCACGTTTTCGCTCAGCTCATATAAATAATAATCAAGGTTAGCCAACACATGTTGACGGATTTCCTCACCGTGTGAGCGCCAGTCTTCCCAGTTGCCTAACTCTTCAGCTGCGCCTAAGCGGCGTGTTTGAAAGCGTTGCTGTGCAGAAGAAACCGCCCCGCGCATAAAATCATCAGCGAGATTTTCTGTTACGCGCTCTTTAAATTGTTTATCACTCGTTTTCATCGACATTGTACGACCTCCTTAACTATTATTTAATACTTCAGCGATATGCATAACTTTAATAGGCTTGCCCTCACGTGTAATACGTCCACCAATATTAATTAAACAACCTGCGTCTGCACCAATTAAATAATCAGCGCTTGTTTCTTCAGCTGTACATACTTTTTCGTCTACCATTTGTCCTGAGATGTCCCCCATCTTAACTGAAAACGTACCGCCAAAGCCGCAACACCGATCTTTGTCTGGCATTTCGATATACGTAAGTCCTTCAACAGCTTGCAATAGCTGAAGCGGAGGGTTTTTAACGCCAAGTAGGCGTGTCATATGACAAGAGCTATGGTATGTAGCAGTGCCGTCTAGTTTGGCGCCCACGTCTACAATGTTTAAAACATTCACAATAAAATCCGTTAGCTCATACGTTTTATCCGCGAGTGCCTGCGCCTTTGGATGCCAAACTGCATCGTCTTTAAATACGTGTGGGTACTCGGTAAACATATAAGCGCACGAGCCTGACGGCGAAACAACATACTCCGCATGCTCAAATGTGGTAATCATTTTCTTCATTGCTTTTTTTGTTTCTTCTACATAGCCGCTATTATAAGCAGGTTGCCCACAACAAATTTGTCCTTCAGGGAAATCAACCTCACAGCCAAGTTTCTCCAATAGCTCAACTGTTGCTTTACCGACATTGCCTTGAAACATATCTACTAAGCAAGTAGCGAATAACGTTACTTTCATCACTGTCACTCCTTTTATTAAATCGACAGGTCATCAGATGACTTTGAAAACATCATACTACAAACCACAATCGAAAAGAAAGAAATTTTCAAAAAATTTTACACAGGGCGTGAAAAAATGCGTTTTTCGGCAAAAAAAATAACCTGTGATAGCATCAGGTTATTTTTGCTCGATATGTTGAATAAGAGTAGCACGTACATTTTCTAAGTGAAATTGCATAGCATCTTCAGCTGCAAGTGAGTCTTGGGCGAGTATAGCTAAGTAAATATTTTTGTGTTGTACAAATAGTTGCTCCGTCGTCGTTTTTTCGGAGTACAGCCAAATGCGTCGTGTTTCACGCATAATATCAATCATCGTTTCGGATACTTGCGCTAATAAATGCTCAAGCATTGGATTTTGAGTAGCGCGAGCGATAGCGGAGTGAAAGTGATAATCTGTGCTTTCGCCTAGCTCGTGGTCACCATGCGTATTTTGCATCTTCGTTAAAATATTTTTGAGCACAGCAAGGTCGTCAGTCGTACGATTTTGTGCAGCCTTGCCTGCAATGCCAATTTCTAAAATTTGGCGCATCTCAAGTAAATGCTCAATATCAGTTTTATTGAGTTGTGGGGCAAAGGGAAATAATAAATCTTGCTTGGGCGGCTCAATGACA
The DNA here is from genome assembly GCF_003057615.1 of Metalysinibacillus jejuensis. Lineage (GTDB taxonomy): Bacteria > Bacillota > Bacilli > Bacillales_A > Planococcaceae > Metalysinibacillus > Metalysinibacillus jejuensis. The sequence goes on along the minus strand of NZ_QAFW01000051.1, from coordinate 11,643 downwards.
AATGTGCCAGAGCCTTGCTTGATTTCAATTAGCCCCATTGCTTTGATAGCAGCAAGCGCCTCACGTACAGCGGAGCGGCTCACCTGTAATTGCTCGGCTAATTGCTCCACAGAGTCTAGGCGATCGCCTGGCTGTAATTTGCCAGAGGTAATTGATTCGAGTAAGACGTCTGCAACTTCCTCGTAAATTTTTTTGGTTTTAATTTTTTTATAAGCCAATCCTTACACCTCACTACATACTAATTCATTTTATTATACATCATTACGGAATTTGAGAATTTTTAAAAAACATATTGAATGTTTAGAATTTAGTAACTATAATCATATCATCTAATCATCTGATGACTTCGCGAGGGGGAGTTGGAAAGAGAAGAAAATGAGAGGGGCGAGAAGAATATGAGTTTTACGCAGAATTTTACAGCTGTCGGAGGAAGTCTTTGGCTATCCGCATTAGTAGCGATTATCCCGATTTTGTATTTCTTTTGGGCATTAGCAATTAAGAAAATGAAAGGCTATGTAGCAGGTTTTACAACTTTACTTGTAGCGTTAGTATTAGCAGTGTTTGCTTATCAAATGCCAGTAGCGACCGCATTGATGTCCGCAACACAAGGCGCGGTTTATGGTTTACTACCAATTGGTTGGATTATTGTAACGTCAGTATTTTTGTACAACATCACAGTCAAAACGGGGCAATTTAATATTATTCGTTCGTCGGTGCTGTCCATTACAGAAGATCGACGCATTCAAGCATTACTCGTAGCGTTTTCATTTGGCGCATTTTTAGAAGGTGCAGCAGGATTTGGTGCTCCCGTAGCTATCTCGGCAGCCTTATTAGTAGGGTTAGGCTTTAACCCATTAACAGCGGCTGGACTTTGTTTAATTGCTAATACAGCGCCTGTTGCCTTTGGTGCGATTGGTGTGCCAATTACTGCAATGGAGGGCCCAACAGGTATTGCAGCAATGGAGATTTCTAAAATGGTTGGACGTCAATTACCATTTTTAGCTGTGTTTATTCCGTTCATTTTAGTTATGATTATGGTAGGTTTTAAGAAGACACTCGAAGTTTTACCAGCTGTTATTGTGTCAGGTGTATCATTTGCGATTACACAATTTTTAAGCTCAAACTTCTTAGGGCCTGAGTTACCAGACGTATTATCAGCATTAGTATCATTATTTGCGTTAGCATTATTTATGAAGGTATGGCAACCTAAAACAATTTATCGTTTTGCATCTGATGATGAGGTTGCAGCACAAGAAGAAAAATACAGTGCAAGTAAGATTACGTTAGCGTGGTCACCATTTATTGTATTAACCGCCTTTATCTCATTCTGGGGTATTCCTGTTATTAAAAAGGCATTGATTGGTGCGTACGAGGGCGATAATATCGTACTACAAGGTGTTAATGTACTAGGTAAGTGGTTAACATTTTATCCTGAGGTTCCCTTCTTGCATAACCTTGTCATTAACGGCGCAACAAATGAGCCAATCCCAGCACTTTATAAGCTCGAAATTTTAGGCGCAGCAGGGACAGCGATTTTACTTGCAGCAGTTGTAACGAAGTTTTTATTTAAAGTAAAGTGGTCAATGTTCTTCAGTATTTTTGCTAGTACGGTAAACGAAATCAAATATCCGTTACTCACGATATGTTTTGTCGTAGGTTATTCGTATGTGACAAATGCTGCTGGCATGATGACGACGCTTGGTTTAGTATTAGCTAAAACAGGAATGCTCTTCCCGTTCTTTTCGCCAGTGCTCGGTTGGCTTGGTGTATTTATTACTGGTTCGGATACTTCTGCCAATGTATTATTTGCAAAATTGCAACAGGTTACGGCAGGCTCAGTTGGTATGGACCCAGTGCTTGCACTTGCGGCTAACTCATCTGGTGGTGTTACAGGTAAAATGATTTCGCCTCAATCCATTGCAGTTGCAGCAGCGGCAGTTGGCTTAGTAGGGCGTGAGTCAGAATTACTGCGTTTCACACTCAAGTACAGCTTATGGCTACTACTTGCGATTTGTATAATGACATTTTTACAAAGTAATGTACTATCATTCATGATTCCATAGGGGGTAAAGAAATGACAACGATTCAAAAGATTTTAGTCGCAAACCGAGGAGAGATTGCGATTCGCGTATTTCGCGCATGTACCGAACTGAAAATGAAAACGGTTGCAATCTATTCTAGCGAGGATAGCGGCTCATACCATCGCTATAAGGCAGATGAAGCATATTTAGTTGGTAAAGGTAAAAAGCCTATTGATGCTTATTTAGATATCGAAGGGATTTTAGCTATCGCGAAGGAAGCGAATGTTGATGCGATTCACCCAGGCTACGGCTTTTTATCTGAAAACGTAGACTTTGCACGTCGTTGCGAAGAAGAAGGAATTGTTTTCATTGGACCAAAATCAGAACAACTCGACATGTTCGGAGACAAGGTAAAAGCACGTGAGCAAGCAATTGCAGCAGCTATCCCTGTTATCCCTGGTACAGATGGTCCTGTGGAGAGCTTACAAGAAGTACAAGATTTTGTGGATACTAATGGCTTACCAGTGATGATTAAAGCATCACTTGGTGGTGGTGGTCGTGGTATGCGTATGGTGCAAAAAATCGAAGACCTTGCATCCTCATATGAGCGTGCGAAGTCAGAGGCAAAGGCGGCCTTTGGTTCGGATGAAGTATATGTTGAAAAATGTATCGTTGAACCAAAGCATATTGAAGTACAAATTATTGGTGATGCGCATGGCAATATTGTGCATTTATATGAGCGTGATTGCTCCATCCAACGTCGCCATCAAAAGGTTGTAGAGATTGCGCCGTCAAACTCTATTAGCAAAGATTTACGTCAGCGTATTTGTGATGCAGCTGTTAAGCTAATGAAAAATATTAAGTATATTAATGCGGGGACTGTGGAGTTTTTAGTAGCAGGCGATGAATTTTACTTCATTGAGGTTAACCCACGTATCCAAGTTGAACATACAATTACAGAAATGATTACAGGTATTGATATTGTGCACGCGCAAATTAAAGTAGCACAAGGTTACGCGTTGCATGGCAAAGAAATTAATATGCCACAGCAACAAGATATACCGCTATTTGGCTTTGCTATTCAATCGCGTGTAACAACGGAAGATGCGCAAAATGACTTTATGCCAGATACAGGTAAGCTAATGGTGTACCGTTCAAGCGGTGGCTTTGGCGTGCGTTTAGATGCGGGTAATGGCTTCCAAGGCGCTGTTGTAACGCCTCACTATGATTCATTACTTGTTAAAATTTCGACATGGGGTACAACATTTGAAGAAGCGGCGGCGAAGATGGTACGTAACTTAAGTGAGTTCCGTATTCGTGGTGTTAAAACAAATATCCCGTTCCTTAGCAATGTCGTGGCGCATCAAAACTTCCTATCAGGTGAGTTTAATACAAGTTTTATTGATACAACACCAGAGTTATTTAATATCGAAAAGCGTAAAGACCGTGGTACGAAGTTATTAAATTATATCGGCAATGTTACATTAAATGGCTTCCCAGGGATTGAAAAACGTAAAAAACCAATTTTAGATCATCCTGTTAAACCAAAAATTATTACCGACCTTAAACCATTTGGCACAAAACAGATTTTAGATGAGCAAGGTGCGGATGGTTTAGTAAATTGGATTAAGGCGCAGCGTGATGTGCTATTAACAGATACGACATTCCGTGATGCGCACCAATCCTTACTAGCGACGCGTGTGCGCTCGCAGGACTTATACCAAATTGCAGATGAAACAAGTCATTTACTGCACAACTTCTTCTCGTTAGAAATGTGGGGCGGTGCAACGTTTGATGTATCTTACCGCTTCCTAAGTGAAGACCCATGGGCGCGCTTAGAAAAGCTACGCAAGCAAATTCCAAACGTGTTATTCCAAATGTTGTTCCGTGGTAGTAACGCAGTAGGTTACTCAAACTACCCAAACAATGTGATCCGTGAATTTATTAAAGAGTCAGCGCAATCAGGTATTGATGTGTTCCGTATTTTTGACTCATTAAACTGGGTTAAAGCGATGGAAGTTGCCATTGATGAAACACGAGCACAAGGCAAAATTGCCGAAGCAGCGATTTGCTATACAGGCGATATTTTAGACCCAAGCCGAACAAAATATACCGTTGACTACTATAAAGACATGGCGCGCGAGCTTGAAAAAACAGGTGCACATATTTTAGCTATTAAAGATATGGCAGGCTTATTAAAGCCAGAAGCTGCTTACCGTTTAATTTCGGAGTTGAAAGATGCCACAGACTTACCAATCCATCTGCATACGCATGATATGAGTGGTAATGGTAACTTCCTTTATGCGCGTGCAATTGATGCGGGTGTCGATATTATTGATACAGCATTAGGCTCGATGGCAGGCTTAACTTCACAACCAAGTGCTAACTCACTGTACTATGCGATGGCAGGTAATGAACGTAAGGTGCGAGCGGATATTGACGGGCTACAAAAGCTGTCTGCCTATTGGGGCGATGTGCGTAAGTATTATGTTGACTTTGAGTCAGGTATGAATGCACCACATGCAGATGTTTATAAGCACGAGATGCCTGGTGGTCAATACAGTAATTTACAACAACAAGCAAAAGCAGTAGGACTTGGCGGACGTTGGGATGAGGTGCAAGACATGTACGCTACAGTTAACCTAATGTTTGGCGATGTCGTTAAAGTAACACCGTCATCAAAAGTTGTAGGGGACATGGCATTATTTATGGTGCAAAATGATTTAACAGAACAAAATATTTATGAGCGCGGCGTTGCTATGGACTTCCCTGACTCAGTAATTGAGTTCTTCCAAGGCTATTTAGGGCAGCCACATGGTGGTTTCCCACAGGAACTACAAGCATTAATTTTAAAAGACCGCGAAGCTATCACAGACTTACCAGGTGATTTACTAGAGCCTGTTAATTTTGAACAACTTGCAGATGTATTAGATGAGCGTTTAGGACGCACACCAACGAATCAAGAGTTATTGGCGTACGCACTTTACCCTAAGGTATTTGAGCAATACACTAAAACATTTGATCAATACAGTGACCTTTCAGTGTTAGATACACCAACCTTCCTTTATGGTTTACGTTTAGGTGAGGAAGTTGAGGTTGAAATCGAAAAAGGTAAAACACTTATTATCAAATTAGTATCAGTAGGTGAGCCACAGCATGATGGCACGCGTGTGATGTACTTTGAATTAAACGGTCAATCGCGTGAAATTATTATTCAAGATATGACGGTTGAAGTGGATAATGCGGCAGCAGTAAAAGCTGATCCAGCGAATCCAAAACAAATTGGCGCGACTATGCCAGGTACAATTTTAAAAGTAGTTGTATCCAAAGGCGCTAAAGTTAGCCGAGGCGACCATTTATTAATTACTGAGGCTATGAAGATGGAAACAACCGTGCAAGCACCAGTAGATGGTATAGTGAAAGAAATTTATACAACAGCAGGTGACACGATTTCCACAGGTGATTTATTAATTGAATTAGAATAAGCAAAAGAGGCGTTGCATATGCGACGCCTCTTTTCGTTTAACGTTTTGTTAAAAATACTTGTTGCGCAGCGAGTACACCAGCACCTGCTGTAAAGTTATAGCCTAAGTCTTGCAGTGCAGCTTCCATTAAGGAAACAGCCTGTAAAACATCGCTAGGGAAGCAATAGCCCATATGTCCAAAGCGGAAAATTTCGCCTTGTAATGGGCCAAGTCCACCTGCAAAATCTAGGTGGTAATTTTGTTTTAAGGTACGTAAAAATTCAGCTAAATCTAATCCTTTTGGTGTTTTGATAGCTGTAATTGTTGGTGAAGCGTAAGCATCTTCTGTTAGTAACTCAATATCGAGTGCACGCATTGCAGCACGCGTCATATCTTTCATTAGTTCATGACGTGCAACCGTGTTAGCAAAGCCACCCTCCTCATCAATTAAGTCACAAACAGCTTGTAAGCCATAAATTAGTGTAACCGTTGGTGTATTAGGCGTCATGCCTTTTTGTGCCCAACTACGATAGCTTTGAAGGTTTAAATAATACGCCTGTGTATGATTTGCTTCTACAGCTTGCCAAGCACGTTCGCTTAAGCTAATAAAAGATAACCCAGGTGGAAGCATCATGGCCTTTTGTGAGCCTGTGACTAAAATATCTACACCCCAATTATCCATTTCAGCAGGTGCTCCACCTAAGGCACTTACGCCATCAACAATCACAAGTGCATCTGTGGTATCATTTACTACTTTTGCAAGTTCCGCAATAGGGTTTAAAATGCCAGTTGATGTTTCGTTGTATGTCATAAAGACAGCCTTAATAGAAGTGAGCGGTGCTAAAAAATCCGCAAGCTCCTGTGCTGTACAAGCCTCACCCCAAGGCTTTTCGAGCTTATGTACGTTAAAGCCGTACTGCTCACAAATCCCAACAAAGTAGTCACCAAAAGCGCCAACTGTAATTACGACAACATCATCGCCTGCCTGAGCTACATTAACGGCAGCTGCTTCGAGGGCAGCTGTACCGCCACTTGGTAATAGTAGTACTTCGTTAGTTGTACCAAAGACCATTTTCACACGCTCTGTAACATTGCGGTAAAGCGTCACAAACTCTGGGCTACGATGGCTCATAATGTTTTGATTCATCGCTAGTTCAACACGTTTTGGAATTGGCGTTGGACCAGGGTGGCGTAAAATATTTTCATGCATAGCTTTCCCATCTCCTTGTAAATCAGAATTTTCAAATTACCATTTTATTATACCGCATTTACTTCAGCTTTAAGGAAACAATTTCACTCTTTGTAATGCGCATTGGTGGACCCCAAAAGCCAACGCTAGAGGACACTACGACTTGTACAAGACTAGGTAAACACTTATAGCCATAGTCAACGTGGGGATATTTTTTGTAATAAATCACCCGCAATTAACACAATAACAGGTTGTAACGCATGGATGCGTGCAACAATTTTAGCAAAATGCTTGTCATCAACAATATAGCCAAGGTGGACATCGCTAATTAAGACAGCATGCTTGATAGCAGTAGGCACACTTAGTGAGGTTTTTTAGCTGGTAAGTTTGATTTGCTTAGCATGCCACGCCCCGTAGCCAAAGAGGAGTAGGGTAATGCCAAGGGCAATATAAAAGCTAGTAAGCGTTAGCAAAGCAATGACACTATAGCTAACAATTGAAAATCTCGGAAATATCATAGCAAACTGTAAAGCTACAAAATAATTAGTAGCAAGGTAAAACATAAATAGTGTAAGAATAGCTAATATGAACATTTTATATCAACTCGTAAAAAAAGAGTTGTTTTTAATTCCTAGTAATCTTATAGTATATAAAAAGGTGGCGATAATTTATGAAACGATTATTTATTATACATGGCTATAATGCCTATCCCGAAAAACATTGGTTTCCATGGTTAGCGGAGCAGTTTCCGCAGTTGCAAACAACAAGTATTACATTACCTAATGCACATGCACCACAACTTGATGAATGGCTAGGAGCCGTGCAGCAAGCGATAGGCAAAGCGGATGAAAATACGTACATTGTAGCGCATAGTCTTGGTACACATACAACACTGCATTATGCTTTAACGCAAACTACAATTGGTGGTGTTATTTTAGTATCAGGTTTTGCAGAAAAAATTCCGCACTTACCGATACTAGATAATTTTGCTCATCCTATTGATGATGCGTATATTAAAAAAACGATTAAAAAACGTATCATTATTGCAGCCAAAGATGATAATATCGTGCCTTTTAGTTGTAGCGATCGGTTAGCAAAGCGTATCGATGCTACAATGATTGCGCAGGAGACCGGCAATCACTTTATGCAAAGTGATGGTTTTACTACATTTCCGCTTGTCGCAAAAACATTGGAGGCTATGTTGTGACAACTGTTTTATATATTGAAGGTGAGCCACAAATTGCCGATTAGCTTACAAATGAATTAGCCAAAAGCTATAACGTATATACTTACACTTCTTTTGAGGCTTACGAAACGAGTGGTGATTGTTTTATCATCTTTTCCGACAGAAGACGCCCTTTTCAATTGTGTGGAGGGAAAAGCTCACGATACGAGAGAAATAAATGGCGGTTGGCGAGAGCCAAAAAGCTTTTATGATCAAATTCAGAACTTCGTGGTAGTATTAATCTACCTAAAAGGAAACGTTTGTTCTTTTTTGCACTAGGCAAGTTTCCATTTGAAATAAAATACGGTTCAGTATAGGTTAGCAACGCCATTTGTCCGTCTCCCAAGTAAAAAAAGCTTAGGCCAACTAACGTCGTAAAAATCAGCAGGTGGCTGCCATCTAGTCAATTAGGGTCATCAAGATGGCAAGAAATCACTTGCAATAAGGGATTGGACTTGCCCTGTTTGCCACCAACATCACGATAGAAATAGCAATGCGAGTAAAACATTCTAGCTGAAGAATTAAGAATGCTAGCTTCGGCTTAACAATAAGAAAGAACCGTAAGAACTACAGGGATAGCTCGGTTAATAAGAGACGCCGCTGACGGTAAAGAAATACACCGATAAGTATGCTCTGTTCTCAAGAATCTCACACTTTCCACCACCTGAAAGGGTGTTAAGTGGCAAGTAGTTCAAGATGTATATGCAAAGTGATGTTAGTGGTCTCTTTTTTGTGCCACTGAGTCAGTTCTTATTAGTAACGGTAGGTAGCTTTGTGATATTTTTAATGCTCGGTACGTGGTCATTTACACGTAAAGCCATATAAAAAGAAGCGGCTCAAGGTTGGGTCGCTTCTTTTGTGACGTTGATGAGTAATGCATCAATATCTAACGTATTAAAATTAGGTGTTAACAGGTGGAGCTCCTCCTCACAATTATCCTTCACAAGTGTGCCTTGCGAAAAGTTAACTGCAATTTCTGCCTCGTAAGACCCTGTACTACCATCTAACACACATTTATCGTTAATTGCTGTGCGTTTGCCATTAGCATCTACATAAAAATATTTATCCGTAACTGTCCCGTACTTTTGTACCGGCGTTGAGGTTAACATATAGCCTTGTTCATTAATTTTTACTACTGTATAATCATCCTCTTTAGTGAGCGCTGGTGCACTGGCTACATTGTAAATGACAGCAAATTCGCCCTCAAAACCTTGAGGAAATTCGTAAATCACATCTGTTGTACTACTGTTGCAGGCAGTTAACATTAATAAACTGAGTAGCAAGAAGAGCTTCTTCATGCTAGTACCAATTCATAAAGGTAAAACCATTTTACCCACGGGAAGTCTAGCTGTAAATCTACTTTGCCAACACGTTGGAAACCGAGTTTTTCATATAGCGCAATGGCAGGCGTATTTTGTGTAACGGCATCTAAACGAATGCTGTCGTAGCCTTCAGTCTTTGCCCAATTTATAATGCATGTTACAAGCTCAGTCCCACTGACCTTATGTAAAAAATCTTTAGCAAGTCCATGAATCATTACAGGGTTTGCCTTCTGTAATTGCCAATCGCCTTCATTATAAGCAGGTGCACCAATTTGGTTAAGTACGACGCAGCCAACACGTTCGTTATCCTTAGTAAAGATAAATAAATCGCCTGCTTCAAAGCTTTTAATAGCTGTAGCCTCACTAGGGTAAACGCCTCGCTTCCATAAAGGGTAGTTCGTATTTGCCTCTAGTTGTGCGCATGAGCGATCATATAAATCTGCAACATACGCTACGTCTTGCTGGTTTGCCTTGTGTAATTTCATTTCTCATCACCTCGCCTTAAGTATAAACGTTTTAATAGAAATCGAGCAAATCACGAACTTTTATATAATTAAACACAAAAATGTTCGTAAATAATATTGATTTTAGTGAAAAGCGGTGATATATTACCAATGTAAATAAAAACTGTCGTCGTATAATACCGATAATAAGGATCGGTAGTCTCTACCAAGTCACCATAAATGACTTGACTACGAATGCAATAAAGAGCTTACGTACGACAAACGGAGGCAAAAAAAGTTATGAAGAAGTATTTCCAATTTGAAGAGTTGGGGACAAATTATCGCCGTGAAATCATAGGGGGCTTAACTACATTTCTAGCAATGGCTTATATTCTAGTTGTAAATCCTCTAATGTTATCTCTTGATGGCGTTGAAGATATTCCAGATGAGATGCGTATGAATTACGGAGCAGTATTTGTTGCAACAGCCCTTGCTGCAGCGGTAGGTTCATTATTTATGGGGATTATTGCACGCTATCCAATTGCGCTTGCACCGGGTATGGGGTTAAATGCATTCTTCGCATTTTCAGTCGTATTAGGCATGGGTATTCCTTGGCAAACTGCTTTAACAGGTGTGCTATGCTCAGGATTAATTTTCATTGTTTTATCATTAACAGGATTGCGCGAGTTAATTATTAATGCAATTCCGATGCAACTTAAACATGCAGTAGGTGCAGGTATCGGCTTTTTTATCACATTTATTGGTTTGAAAAATGCCGAAATTATTGTGCCTGACCAAGCTACATTTGTAACGCTTGGTAATATTGTAGAAACACCAAACGCATTACTTGCCATTTTCGGCTTAGCTATTACAGTAATTTTCATGACCAAAGGTATTAAAGGAAGCGTGTTTTACGGTTTATTATTAACAGCAGTCGTTGGTATTATTTTCAACCTTGTGCCAATGCCAGAAAAAATCATTGGAGCCATTCCTTCTGTATCGCCTACATTTGGTGCTGCGCTTGATCCAATTTTTAACGACTTTGGCTCATTAGTTTCCCTTAACTTTTTAGTTGTAGTGTTAACATTCTTGTTTGTAGATTTCTTTGATACTGCAGGTACACTCGTAGCTGTAGCTAATCAAGCAGGATTAATTAAGGACGAAAAACTACCACGTGCAGGTCGCGCTTTATTAGCAGACTCATTAGCCACAGTAACAGGAGCTATCTTCGGTACATCAACAACAACATCTTATGTAGAGTCTACGGCGGGTGTAGCAGCAGGTGCAAGAACAGGTTTTGCTTCCGTAGTAACAGGTGTCTTATTTTTATTAGCCTTGTTCTTTTACCCAGTGCTTAGCGTTATTACTTCAGCAGTTACGGCTCCTGCCTTAATTATTGTAGGTGTATTAATGGCTAGCGCACTTAAATTAATCGAGTGGGATAAATTTGAGATTGCAGTACCTGCCTTTTTAGTTATTATTATGATGCCATTAACATCATCAATTGCTACAGGTATTGCCATTGGATTTATTTTTTACCCAATTACAATGATTGTTGCAGGTCGTGCCAAAGAAATTCATCCAATTATGTATGGCTTATTCTTTATCTTTTTAGCTTATTTCATTTTCTTATAAATACCATAGTGACCTCTTTCGCTAAAAATAGTGAAAGAGGTTTTTTGTATATATAATAGGAAGAGAAAAAGAATAGTAATCTTTTTTTGAAAAAAGGTTGCAAAAGAATAGGATACAGGTTATATTTATAAACGTTGTTCCGAACGAACGACAAAAACAAAATAATAAAATTGTTGACAATGAAATGACGACATGATATATTATTATAAGTCGCAACAAACAAGCGACGCAAACATGAACCTTGAAAACTGAACAAGCAAAACGTTAATCAATAAATCGTTTCATTAAATTGAAACAAAATTTTGGACATCAAAATTGATGCCAGCAACATGAGCTTAATCGCT
>NZ_QAFW01000050.1 GCF_003057615.1 Metalysinibacillus jejuensis | reverse complement strand
TGATAATTCTTTCCGTTCGCTAGGCATGCTTTTGCGATATCAATGCGTTCTTCTACAGTCGTTTTTCTTCCTTTAGTCATAGTTTGGCTCATTCCTTTACCCGAATCTTTTAATTCACTATGACTAGTATACTTGCGAATCCAACGAGATAAAACGGAACGACTACTAATTTCATATTTTAAAACTATTGCTCCTTTTGAAAGTCCATGATTTAGATAGTCTAGAACGGCTGCCTCCATCAATTCTTTTGAATAAGCTTTCCAATAACTAGATTCTTTTAATCCTTCTAAACCAGATGTTTCATACTTCCTTTGCCACTGATAAAGCGTATCCGTAGATATTTGATAGATTTCACTGATTTCAGCCCATGTATGGGTTCCCTCTTTTAACATTTGAACGGCTATAACTTTTTGTTCAATCGTATGCTTACTTCGCCCCATAAAAAATACCCCCCAATAGATAAACAGATTTTGTTTTTTCATCTGTCTACCTATTGGGGAGCATATCAAAGCCGCATAATGCGACTTTTATTGTTTTTCAAATACTTTGGTGCTACGTACGGTATCGATAGGACGTACCATACTTTCAATTTGTTCACGCTGTGCTTCTAAAAATGGAGGTAAGCTTAACTTTTCACCTAATGTTTCATATGGCTCATCCCCTATAAAACCAGGGCCATCTGTCGAAATTTCGAATAATAAATGGCGGGTAGGGCGCACGTATAAAGCGCCAAAGAAGAAGCGGTCAACAAAGCCTGACGTTGTATAGCCAAATGATTCAAGACGTTGTTGCCATTGTGCTAAATCATCTTTGCTGTCTACGCGGAAAGCGACATGGTGAATAGTACCATAGCCTTGGCGACCAGCAGGTGCTACAGGTTCATGGAGCGCAATCACTTGTGCACCGTTGCCACCTTCACCCATTGTAAACAGTTTGGCATTCCCTTCTTGCGCAGTAGGTGTCATCTTAAAAACGTTTTGTAAGATGTTTGAGAAGCCGTCTATGTTAGCGACGGCGATTGTGATGGGACCTAGCCCAGTAATAGCGTATTTTAAGGGAATAGGACCAAGTTGCCAAGGTGTTCCCGCAGCTACACCATTATTTTTTTCATCTGAAATCAATTGATAATGTTGCTGATCAAAATCATAAAAATTAAGTACTTTTTTACCGAACTGTTCGCTAATTTCTTCATGCACTACGTGTAAGCGGGTAAAGCGCTCTTTCCAGTAAACGAGTGCCTCATCTGTAGGTACGCGGAAAGCTGTGCGGCGTAATTCATTAGTACCGTGTGAGCCTTTTGGGTTATTAGGGAAATCAAAAAAGGTCATATCTGTACCAGGGCTTCCGACATCGTCTGCAAAAAATAAGTGGTACGTGCGAATGTCATCTTGATTAACGGTTTTTTTGACAAGGCGTATGCCTAATGTGTAAGTAAAGAAATCATAAATTTTTTCGGCGCTACTCGTCATCGCGGTAACGTGGTGAATCCCTTTTAGCATAAAAATGCCCCCTTTAACTATAGTAATAGTAGTATACTATAAAATTATCTTGAATTCGAGATAAATGCTCATAAGCAAAAATAAATACGCCTAGGGGTTTATACGTTATACTCAAACAGAGTTGTGAAATTATTATGAAGGAGTTGGTAAGTTGAATTCATCTATTGAACAATATGTGCACGATGAAGTAGCCAGACAAAAACTGTATAAGCGTACGTTATGGGTTGTGATTTTGTCGCAAGTTTTTGGCGGTGCTGGTCTAGCCGCAGGTATTACGGTAGGCGCACTCATAGCACAGGATATGCTAGGTACAGACAGTTTTGCGGGTTTACCTTCTGCATTATTTACATTTGGCTCGGCAGGTGCGGCATTACTTGTTGGTCAATTATCACAGCGTTATAGCCGACGTTTAGGATTAGCCACAGGTTTTTGGTTAGGAAGTTTAGGAGCGATTGGTGTAATAGCCGCGACAATCTTAACTAATATCCCGTTATTATTTATTTCATTATTAGTGTATGGCGGGGGTACTGCGACAAATTTACAAGCGCGTTATGCGGGCACAGATTTAGCGAATGCTAAACAACGTGCAACCGCGATTAGTATGGCGATGGTCTCCACCACATTTGGTGCTGTAGCAGGACCTAATCTCGTGCAAGTAATGGGCAATGTAGCGGATAGCATAGGTATTCCAACGCTTGCAGGTCCTTTTATTTTAGCTGCAGTTGCTTATGGCTTAGCTGGTCTCATACTTGCTGTCATGCTACGTCCAGATCCTTATTTAGTTGCCAAAGCTATCATTGCGAATGAAGAAAAAGCAAATGAAGCGGCACAAATTGTAGCGAAGGCAACGAATCGTGAAGGTGTAATGTTAGGTGCAACGATTATGATTGTTTCTCAAGTGGTGATGGTTGCGATTATGACAATGACACCTATTCATATGTCACATCACGGTCATGATTTACAGCAAATTGGTTTAGTTATTGGTATTCATGTAGGTGCGATGTATTTACCTTCGCTTGTTACAGGGGTACTCGTTGATAAAATTGGACGCTATGCTATGGCTATCGCAGCGGTTATTACATTAATCGCGGCTGGGGTAATGGCTGCTGTAGCACCTGTTCAATCTATGTTTTGGTTAACATTAGCATTAGCACTGCTCGGTATTGGCTGGAATTTTGGATTTATTAGTGGTACGGCTTTATTAACAGATGCTATTCATCCACTTGAGCGGGCAAAAATTCAAGGTCGTATTGACGTCTTTGTCGCCCTATCAGGTGCTGCTGGAGGAATGTTGTCAGGTGTTATTGTAGCGGGGACAAGCTATGCGACCTTATCTTATGTAGGTGCTCTTATTGCACTTGCAACGTTTGGCTTTATTCTCTATCGTAAAAAAGGCTTTAATTAACAAAAAAATCAGCGCCCTTTAAAGGAGCGCTGATTTTTTTAATGTACTTGACGGTATAAGCCGATGACACGACCTAAAATTGAAACGTGATCTAAAATGATAGGCTCCATTGTAACGTTTTCAGGCTGTAAGCGAAAATGACCTTCCTCTTTAAAGAAACGTTTTACAGTAGCTTCGTGATCTTCTGTCATCGCTACGACAATGTCACCATTATTAGCTGTGACTTGCTGTTGTACGATGACTAAATCTCCATTATGAATTCCCGCTTCAATCATAGAGTTTCCAACAATTTCTAGCATAAATAAAGAACGTTCTTCTCCGTAGACATTCGGGAGAGGGAAGTATTCCTCTATATTTTCAATCGCTGTAATGGGTGAGCCGGCTGTTACTTTTCCGACAAGTGGGACATGGATAACGTTATGTTTAGTGATGCCGTCATCAGGATGGAGTATTTCAATAGCTCTCGGTTTCGTAGCATCGCGACGTATGTAGCCCTTCTTCTCTAGACGCTCTAAGTGACCGTGAACGGTTGAACTAGAAGCGAGACCTACTGCTTCTCCAATCTCACGTACTGAAGGCGGGTAACCTTTTGTATTCACTTCGCTTTTTATAAAGTCGATAATCAGTTGCTGACGTTTAGACAATTTAGTCGTCATAGTAAATCACCTCTTTACTTTCTCTTATAATTTATGTTAAGTATAACAGCTTGATAGCTATTAATCAAACGTAAGTTCGTAAAAATGGTTGACAAAAACAAATGTTCGTATTATTATGGGAACACATATTCACAGAACGTTCATTCGTAAGGGGCGATTTTTATGAGCAAACAAGAACTTAAAAAAGAACTAATTCAACTTATTTTAGTTATTATTGTACTTAGTATTTTTCTGGCTTGGCGTTTCCGTCCGGTCGCATATGAAGAAATTAAAATAGAGCAAGGCGATAACCTTATAACATTAGCTGAACAATATAAAGGCTCACTTAGCACAGATTACTGGGTAGCCATTGTCAAAACAGAAAATGCGATTTATGATGATATTATTATGGCGGGGCAAACGTTACGCATTCCAGAAAGTAAGCCTAAAAGGCAGTTAGCGAGTGATCAATAATGGGTAGGGCAGTAATTTATTGTAGAGTGAGCACTACGAAAGAAACACAGCAAAGTTCGTTAGCTCGGCAGCAGCAAGAGCTCGAGACTTTTGCCACCAAACTTGGCTATGATGTCGTAGCTAGTTTTCACGATCAACATAGCGGCTATGATATCGAACGTGACGGTTTATTAAGCATGCTTGATTATATGAAGCAAAACGCTGTCAATGCCGTACTTATTCAAGATGAAACCCGTTTAGCTAGAGGTAATGCACGCATCGCAGTACTTCACTTACTTCAGAAGATGGGTGCTACAGTAGTAACATTAAAT
The DNA here is from genome assembly GCF_003057615.1 of Metalysinibacillus jejuensis. Taxonomy (GTDB): domain Bacteria; phylum Bacillota; class Bacilli; order Bacillales_A; family Planococcaceae; genus Metalysinibacillus; species Metalysinibacillus jejuensis. The sequence goes on along the minus strand of NZ_QAFW01000050.1, from coordinate 11,577 downwards.
GAAGCGGGTCCGCTTCATTTAAATGATATGGATACGATGTTGCTTGAAATATTGGCTATTGTTGAGGAATACCAGCGTAAGTTGCACAATGCTAAAATTAAACGGGGCATGCAGCGTGCTGTAGCACAAGGTTATCGACCTCAAGACAACCTAAAAAATCGCGGCAAAATTGAAGGTGCACCACGCATTGAAGTACCTATTGAAGAAATTGTACGCTTGCGTGAACATGGGTTAACATTTCAAGAAATTACAACTACATTAAACGGCTTAGGTTATCAAGTAAGTAAAGCGACAGTTAATCGACGCTATTTAGCCTATGAACAAGAGATGTCTGCTGAAAAGTAGGCATCTTTTTTGAAAAAACTTTCACGATGAGTAGCGCAAGCGATAAGTTGCGTATTTTAACTTCTTTTAGGCAGAAGTCACCCGATTTTCTATAAGTGAGTGATGAATGCCGCTCGGTGTGAGGAGTACGTTTAGGCACTAGCAGACTGAAAATAAACAGCTACCATTGTGAGTAAAGAAATACGCTCATACGTATGCTTTGTTCCTAAGAAGCTCCCACTTTAAGCGTTAAGAATCGATGGGTTTAGCTAAGTGGTGAGTAGTTCAAAAGATATTACTTGCACTTCATGCATAATTTTCATACCTTTATTAAAGAAGAAAGGTGTGAACTAAAAATGTTATCACAAGAAAAAATTGCTCGTATTAATGAGCTCTCTAAAAAAGCAAAAGCAGGAATTTTAACAGAGGAAGAAGCGAAAGAACGTTCAATGTTGCGTAAAGAGTATTTAACTTCATTCCGTCAATCGATGCGCAATACCATCGAAAATGTTACAGTAATGGATGAACAAGGAAACGATGTAACGCCAGAAAAAGTAAAACAAGCAAAAGCAAAACGTAATTTGAATTAAGTATGTCACATTTGTAAAAAGTATGGCTTAAAACCGATAAAAGCATTGTTTTCTCTAGGGATGTTGTCTACACTATTAAATGAAACTATTTAGCACGAGAAAGGATGTCACATACAAATGACGCAAACTCCGGATCAACTTGCAATTAATGCAATCCGTACATTGTCAATTGACGCAATCGAAAAAGCAAACTCAGGTCACCCAGGTTTACCAATGGGGGCTGCTCCAATGGCGTATACGCTTTGGACAAAACATTTACGCCATAACCCACAAAATCCAAATTGGTATAACCGCGACCGCTTTGTATTATCTGCAGGTCATGGCTCTATGCTTTTATACAGCCTATTACACCTAGGTGGCTATGACTTACCGATGTCAGAAATTAAAAATTTCCGCCAGTGGGATTCATTAACACCAGGTCACCCTGAATACGGTCATACTGTTGGAGTTGAAGCAACGACAGGCCCATTAGGTCAAGGTATTGCAATGACTGTTGGTATGGCAATGGCTGAGGCACATTTAGCAGCAAAATATAACAAACCAGGCCATAACATTGTAGACCATTATACGTATGCGATTTGCGGCGATGGTGACTTAATGGAAGGTGTAGCAGCTGAGGCAATCTCGTTAGCAGGTCACCTACAACTTGAAAAGCTAATCGTGCTGTATGATAGTAATGATATTTCTTTAGATGGCGATCTTGGTATGGCGTTCTCAGAAAACATCCAAAAGCGCTTTGAATCATACGGTTGGAATTACTTACGTGTTGATGATGGAAATGATGTAGTAGATTTAGAATCTAAAATCGAAAAAGCTAAAGAATTAAATGGCAAACCAACATTAATCGAAGTAAAGACAGTTATTGGCTTCGGTTCACCAAATAAATCAGGTAAGTCAGATTCACACGGTGCTCCACTTGGTACGGATGAAGTCGCTTTAACGAAAACGGCTTATAAATGGGAGCATGAGCCATTTGCGATTCCACAAGAAGTGTATGACACATTTAAAGAGGCAGCGATGCGTCAAGGTACTGAGGAAGAAGTCGCTTGGAATGCAAGCTTTAAAGCATACCAAGAAGAATACCCAGAACTTGCGGCAGAGTTTGAAAACGCAATGGCTGGCGATCTTCCTGCAGATTTTGCTAAAGATGTACCTGTTTATGAAGAAGGTAAATCAATTGCGACACGTTCTTCATCAGGTGAAGTCATTAATGCAATTGCTAAAAACTTACCAAGCTTCTTTGGTGGTAGTGCCGACCTTGCTAGCTCTAATAAAACAATGATGAAGGGCGAAGGCGACTTCGGTCCTAATAACTATGCAGGTCGTAATATTTGGTTTGGCGTACGTGAATTTGCTATGGGTGCTGCACTTAATGGTATGGCATTACATGGTGGTGTTAACGTTTACGGTAGTACATTCTTCGTATTCTCTGACTATGTACGTCCAGCCATTCGTCTATCAGCATTAATGGGTCTTCCTGTAACATATGTATTTACACATGACTCAATTGCTGTAGGTGAAGATGGTCCAACACATGAACCAATCGAGCATTTAGCTTCACTACGTGCAATGCCAAACTTAAACGTGATTCGTCCAGCAGATGCGAATGAATCAGCAGAAGCTTGGAAGCAAGCAGTAATGGCAGTAGACACACCGACGGTTTTAGTATTATCTCGTCAAAACTTACCGGTACTAGCATCAACGGCTGATACAGCAGCTGATGGTGTAGCACGCGGCGGCTATGTCGTAGCTAAAGCACAAAAAGAAACACCAGATGCCATTATTATTGCGGCAGGCTCTGAAGTTTCGCTTGCAGTAGAGGCACAAAAAGCACTTGCTACAGAAGGTATTGATGTATCTGTTGTTTCGATGCCATCAACATATAACTTTGACAAGCAAGATGCAGCGTATAAAGAAAGCGTATTACCAAAAGCCGTAACGAAACGTTTAGCTGTAGAAATGGGCGCAACATTAGGTTGGCACAAATATACAGGTCTTGAAGGCGATGTATTAGGTATTGATACATTTGGCGCTTCAGCACCAGGCGAATTAGTTATGGAAAAATACGGTTTCACAGTTGAAAACGTAGTAGCGAAAGTAAAAGCGTTATAATAGTAAAAGGGTCATCCGATTTTTGGATGACCCTTTTTTATGTAGTTGCGCTTGCGCAACGAAATGTAGCAACATCCTATTAACCATTTGCTTTATACTAACGTATAAGAGGAGGTAGGCTATCTATGAACGAACGATTACGTATATTGCGTGAGCAAGCAGGCTTGTCACAAGAGCAACTTGCAGGACAAATACATATCACGCGCCAGGCAATTTCGAAATGGGAGCCAGGACATGCAGAGCCAAGTATTGAGGTATTGATTGCCTTAGCGCAACTCTATGATGTAACGATAGATTATATCGTGACTGGCAAACAAACGGAGGAGCCTGTGGCATTTATATTGCCTAAAACAACAACAGAGCTCGTCTTACACTTTGCACAAGAAAATAAAGGTATGATTATTGCAATTGTTGCTATTTTGTCAGGGCTTATCATTAGTATCATTGGACTAGTCATATAATGGTATGTCGTTTAGTGCGTGTAAAGGTGAAGATATTAAGAAGTACTGTAATGCTGAGTAGCGTTATAGCAGAAACGGTCACAGCTTGTGCGGTGTCCATTAATGCAGAGAAATCTTCAATCGCCACAAGGTATTGCGTATAGCGAATTTGACACATAAGTGCAATAGCACATGCGAGCATGCTAACAACGGCAAACTGTCCCCAGTTAGTTTTATTTTTACGTAATAAATAGATAATAGGTAAAAACCAAGCGACTAAACCTAGTAGTAAGCTTGCGATATTTAACCATCCCATACGACAAACAACCCCTTTCGTTTAGTATATAGGACGTTACAGTAAAGGGAAGGTTGCCACTAAGTAAAATAAGCGAGACAAACTAGCGCTAGTTTGTCTCGCTTATTATTTGAGTTTATGTTGAAATGCATATACTACAGCTTGTGTACGGTCCTGTACATCCAGCTTTGCTAAAATATTACTAACGTGTGTTTTTACCGTTTTAAGGGCAATAAAGAGTTCATCAGCAATATCTTGATTGGTTTTACCATCAGCTAGTAGTGACAGCACCTCTCGCTCACGCTCTGTAAGTTGCTCATGAAGCGGCTGTTCGATGCCGCGCATGCGCTTCATCATCTTAGTAGTCACCTCAGGCTCAAGTACAGACTCACCTGTTACGGTTTTACGAATAGCTTCGGCAATATGTTTTGCATTTGTTGTTTTAAGCAAATAGCTGACTGCGCCTGCTTCGAGTGCAGGATAAACCTTATCATCATCTAAAAAGCTCGTTAGCATCATAATTTTAGCCTCAGGCCATGCTTGTATAATTTGTTCAGCTGCTTCAGGCCCTGTCATAACGGGCATCACATTGTCCATAATAATGACGTCAGGGCGCAGTGCTAATGCGACTTCTACAGCCTCTTTGCCATTAATAGCTTCGGCAATAACTTCCATATCGGGTTGTGCGTTTAAATACGCAGATATTCCAATGCGTACCATCTCATGGTCATCCGCATGTACAATACGAATCATATACGATCTCCTAACTGTGTTTTTACTTCAATCATTGTGCCCTCACCAGGCACGGAAACAATATTATAAATACAGCCAATTTCAACGGCGCGTTCAGCGATGTTTTGTAGCCCGTAGCTTGTTGTTTTATCACGTGCCAAATCAAAGCCAACACCATTGTCTTGAATGCGTAAAATAGCGGTGTTATTACGTTCAATAAACGAGAGTTCAAGTTCCGTTGCTTTTGCATGGCGCAAGGTGTTAGATAGCGCCTCTTGTGCAATACGAAACAAGTGATCCTCTTCAGCGCGTGATAGTGCAATTTCTTCAATATGATAATCAATAGGGAAGTAGACTTTTTGTTGTAACTCGACAATTAACTCCTCTAAGCCTTGAGCTAGCGTTTTATTTTTGAGTGCTACTGGGCGGAGGTGTAAGAGTAAGGCACGCATTTCGAGCTGTGCTTGCTGTACAATATGCTCTACTTGCAATAACGTTTTATCTGGTATGTCTTCCTGTTCAGTTAGTGCAGATAATAGCATAGAGGCTGCAAATAATTGTTGGGATACAGAGTCATGCAACTCACGTGCTAAGTGTTGACGCTCTGCAATAATACGTTCTTGTGTGACTTCATCAACTGTTGCTGTTCGTTGTTCTGATAGCTTTTGTAAACTTTTACGTTGTGTTTCAATTAACGTTTGTGTTTGACGAAGAGATTTACGTAACAAACGAGGAGAACGTTTTATTTGTTTTTCTTGAAGCTCGTGCTTATTGGCCTTTTTTAATAGGCGAGAAGCTTGCGAGTCGCGTAGTAAAATCGTAATCGTCATCCAAAGCGCAGTTAAAAAAGCAGCGGCTGTAATAATTAGTATAATAAAAATAACGATAGGGGCGCCTTCAAACTGTTGCTCCCAAAGAGGTGACCAGTTATTTTTTGTCGGCTCACCTAGCACAATAAATAGCGCAAGGGCTACCGCCATCATAAATAAAAATTGCAAGGAAAACCAACGAGAGAAAAATGCTATCATGCGTACATCACCTCCACATCACCAACTAATGCAGATACATGGATAACCATTTCTCGCAAATTTTGCTCTGCAGGAATCGTAGTATGCCAGGTGCTATTTTTTAATCGCTTTGTGGCCATAGGTAACTTAGCTTCGCCGTAAAAGGTAGAAAATACAAAGCGAACAGGTACATCATGCGGCAAAATAATTTGTACATTGCCGAGGAGTTGTTGCACCGTAATTACGGACGTACCACGTGGTAAAACCGTTTGTGTTGTATCAATGACAACTTTTCCGCCTAGGCGTAACATATTAACATCTCGCCAAGCATACGTGTCACTGTCTGTTTCAGTTTGAAAGAAAGGATTACTCGTAACGCGTGAAGTGTCCGTAGCTTCGTTAAATATTGCTTTTTTCTGTGTATCTTTTTTATAATAAAAATAAATATAATACAGTGCAATAATAACAGCCGCAATGCGTAAAGTTATAAGCGAAAATAAGGCGATAGCGAGTGCTACGAGCCCAATAGCGAGCAAACTGTTACGATGTCGCTTAATACCCTCATATAAAAATAGTGCGGTAATTATTAGTAAAATAATAGCGCCGTTATTAAGTGTAATGATCTCAATTAACACAGCGGCCCCAAAGAGTGCCAGTAGAGATTTTAAGGTTGTAGGCGTCATAATTTCCTCCTTATATCACAAAGCGAGCTGCTCGAGGTGAGCAACTCTACTTTTGAAATTATAGCACTTTTTCAGCTTGTTGTTGTAATTTTGCAAGGCGATATTCATACATCGACTGTTGTTGCTGTGCGGTAATATCAACAGCGAGGTTATCAATGTAACGTTCTGCAGACTCAAAGTTTTGTAGCGCGCTGTCTGCCTTACCTTGTAAAATAGTGTTCATTGTATGGTTAGCGCGTGTGACATTTTCCTTACCCATTAGCTGCAATTGACGTACACGCATATCTTTAATTTTATGTTTCATTTCCTCGTAGCGACGTTCCATATCTAAATACTGGCTTGCGGTTAAAGTGATGCTATCCTCTAACGTCGCTTTACGATTTTGGTAAATGCTCACTTCTTGAGCAGCAAAGGCAATTAAATCTTGCTCGTCGCTTTGTTCTGCGAGTTGTAATTGTGCCTCGCGTTTCTCTAGCATAGCTGTAGCTGTTGCAAGCTCTTGCTCAAGCTTTGTTTTAAGTTGAGCTTGGCGAGCGAGTAATTTTCCTGTTGCGGCTACTTGCTTTTCGGCGTCGTGTAAATATTTTGTTAACATAACGGCTGGATTTTTACTTTCCTTTTTATCTAAGGCAAAGTTAACCTCTGCTTCTACTGTAGTGAAAAATCGTTTAAAAATGTTTGTCATTGTGTTTCGCTCCTTTTATTTTGTTAAGTTAGCCCATTCGCGTTCAAAACTTGCGAAAGGATCGACTGCTGTAATTTCTGGTGCTTGGTCTGTAGCTTTAATATTTTTATACACATAGTACACAGCGTAAAGTGCGATTAACCCAAGTAAGGCTGGCACGTTTGATACCGCTGTAATGGCGCTAATGCCACCTACAAAAATATAGAACACTTTAAGTAGTGAAGATGTGGTGCGGTTAAATAAGTAAATGCTACCTCCTGCAATAGCGAGTGATAATGCAAGTACAGCAAGTGGTCCGATTGATGCGAATGCCACTAAGATGGCGATAAAACCTAAGCTTAAAAGTAAAAGTTTTTTCATGATTGTTGCTCCCTTCGATTTGTTACTCTTATCTTATCAAGCGTCTACAAAGTGCGTAATGGGCGCAAAGTTGATTTTATTCTAGGTCTTGAGGCTGAGACGCTATCAGACGTTTGCAAAGAATACAAACTTTAGGTTAATTTATGGTTAGGATATAGTAACAGTGCCTAATTTATTGTATAATGCAGTGTGGAGATAAAATCTCGGAAGAAAGTAGCGGAGGAGGTTTAGCAATAATGCAATTATGGCTTGCTATTTTACTTATCGTTGTAGCATTAATCGCAGGGGCAGCGCTTGGTTTCTATTTCGCCCGTCAATACATGATGAAATATTTAAAAGAGAACCCACCTATTAATGAACAAATGATTCGTGTCATGATGGCGCAAATGGGACGTAAACCGTCTGAAAAACAAGTGCGTCAAATGATGTCACAGATGAATAAATTCCAATAATACTAAAAAGCATCCTTTACGCATTTCGTAAAGGATGCTTTTGTTATTCAGTAATTTTGTAAGCAGGCACATATTCATCTAAAAATTTACTTACCACTTGTAAATAGTCGCGTGGGTTTTCGTTAAAGGCATCTGCGTGCCCACCTTTGTCAAATAGTTTAAGCATTTTTGGGCCGGTTTTTACTTCATACATTGCCTTAGTCATCTCGTGCGGGATAAATAAGTCAGGAATAGTATGAATAAAGAGCACAGGTTTTGTAATGTTTTTAACGGCTGTAATGGGATTAACATCTTTTAAATAGTAGCCGTCACGCATACGTAAAAAGAAGTTAGCTAAGTGTAGTGGAATAGGTGTATTAAATTTCATATCTTTATGTGCAATTAAGCTCACGAGTTCGCCAAAATCGGAGAAGGCGCAGTCTGCAATGTAAAAATCAGCTTTGTCTTCTAATAGCCCTGCATAGAGTAGTGTAGTGGCTGCTCCCATCGACTCGCCGTGCACGCCGATAATAGCGTCGTCGCCAACCACTTGACGCACGGATTTCACTACAGCCTCTAGGTCGATTTTTTCGTAATAACCAAAACTGGTCGTTTTACCACCTGAGTTACCATGACGTCGATGATCATAAATAACAGAATTATAGCCGAGCTTTTCAAAAAGGCGAGCAAAGCGTACAGAGTTAATTTTATTTTCAGTAACACCATGGCAAATAATCATTGTGTTTTTAGTTTCGAGCGGTTTTAATACAACGCCACTAATCGTATAGCCGTTTGGTGATTCGATGGTTAGTTCCGTATCTTTATATTGATTATACCAAGCCTCATCAAAGCGTTTAGCCAGCGTTTCACGCTCTAAAATAAAAGCATCATCTTTTTTCTTAATATACATTAAACGGTTCGATAGTTTAATGCCAAATACAGTCGTTGCAATAGTAGCAAGTGCAGTAGTGACGGCAGATGCTAGGAGCCATTTCTTTTTCTTTGTCATTAATACGCCTCCTCATCAATATTCCTTTTAATTGTAATGGAAGAAAAACTGCGGTGCACGTAAAAAGCATTACTGTTATAACGACAAGGAACAAGTGACATATAGTAAATTATCTAACAATTTGGTAAACTGAAAGTACATGTCAAAACAAAGGGTGGCATGAGAGAAAAAGGGGGCAGTTTATAATGACAGAAGTAGTAATTGTAAGTGCTGTGCGTACAGCAATCGGATCTTTTCAAGGTGCATTAAAAGATGTAGCTGCGACAAAACTTGGGGCAATTGTTATTGAAGGGGCTTTAACGAAAGCAGGTATTGATGGCGCTATTGTAGATGAGGTTATTATGGGCAATGTGCTACAAGCGGGCTTAGGACAAAACCCGGCGCGTCAAGCAGCAATTCAAGCAGGCTTACCACAAACTGTACCTGCGATGACAATTAATAAAGTATGTGGCTCTGGTTTAAAAGCAGTCCATTTAGCGACACAGGCAATTAAGGCAGGCGACGCAGAGATTATTGTAGCAGGTGGTTTTGAAAATATGAGCCAAGCACCTTATTTGATGCCAAAAGCACGACAAGGCTATCGTATGGGTGATCAAAAAGTAATAGACAGTATGGTACACGATGGTTTATGGTGTGCGTTTAATGATTATCATATGGGTATCACAGCTGAAAACCTATGTGATAACTATAATATTACACGTGAAGAACAAGACGCTTTTTCTGCGCGTTCACAGCAACGCGCCCAAGCGGCGATTACAGCAGGAAAATTTGTTGATGAAATTATTGCGGTCGAAATCCCACAGCGCAAAGGCGATCCTATAGTCTTTAACCAAGATGAGTATGTTAAAGGGGAGACAACAGAAGCATCACTCGGCAAATTACGTCCAGCGTTTAAACGTGATGGCTCAGTCACAGCAGGTAATGCATCGGGCATTAATGATGGTGCAGCTGCAGTTGTTGTTATGGCTAAAGCTAAAGCCGAAGAACTTGGTTTAACGCCACTTGTAACAATCGCATCAAATGCATCAGCTGGTGTTGATCCGGCTATTATGGGCATTGGTCCTGTAACAGCAGTTAAAAAAGCGTTAGCAAAAGCAGGCGTGGCATTAAATGAAATGGACGTTATTGAAGCGAATGAAGCATTTGCCGCACAGTCCATTGCAGTTGACAAAGAGCTTAAATTCGACCATGATAAATTAAATGTTAACGGCGGAGCTATTGCACTTGGCCACCCAATTGGGGCAAGCGGTGCGCGTATTTTAGTAACGCTTATCCATGAGATGCAAAAGCAGGATGCTAAAAAAGGTTTAGCTACTTTATGTATTGGTGGCGGTCAGGGCGTTGCAACAGTCGTTACACGCTAAAAGAAGGTGAAATACTATGGCAAAAAAACGCGGACAAAAAGTCGCAGGCACAGTGAAAAAACAAGAAGATACCGTAACAATTGCGGATCAACTTGGCGGCGATATGCTTGAAAAGCTTGCACAAATGAAAAAGGATTTAACAAAGCAAGAAGAGCAACAAGCTATCGAACGTGAGGAACAATTACGTCGTGAGCGCAAAGAACGCGAAAAGAACAAAACATTTGAAGAACTACTAGAAGAGTATGGCGATGTAGGTTCTAAATTTTAACATAAAAGCAACTTCATTGAAAAATGAAGTTGCTTTTATGTTATGTGGATGAAATAATATAACACGGAAAGGATGTTTATATGAAAAAAATAATAGGCAGTATGATAGTAAGCTTAGTAATTTTGCTTTCACCGATAGTGACGCAAGCTTTTTATTATGATGTTAGACACAATGATGAAACCTACGGTGCTATTGAGTACTTATCGCATATTGGTGTAGTGAAAGGGGTAAACGGAGCATATAATCCACAACATAATGTAACTAATCGTCAAGTTGCACTTATGTTAGTGCGTGCACTTCAGCAACAACAAGCAAAATATAAAAATCCAAATTTTGCGGATGTTCGTACTTCAGACGATGGCTATAAAGAAATTGCGATTGCAACAGAACTAGGTATTTTTCCGAAAGAAAAATATTTTTATCCAAATCGACCAATTACACGAGAAGGAATGGCACGTGCATTAACCCGTGCATTTCAATTGAAGCCAAATAGTACACACTCATTTCGTGATGTACCAAAAAATTATTGGGCACACAGCTATATTTCCACACTCGCAGCCCATAATATTACAACAGGCTATGGTGATGGCACATTTAAGCCTAAACAGCAATTAACGCGTGCTCATTTTGCAGCGTTTGTGGCACGTGCATTAGTGCCTGAAATTCGACCAAGTAAACAACAAATAAAATTTAATCAGGGTATGATGCCAAGCGCCGATGTTACTATTCAAAATTTCATGTATCAATATGGAAAGTACACATATGAAAATAATATCTTCCATTATTTCTCTGAAGAAAATCATGGTTACAATGTGGTGTGGTGTGACGATACTATAGCTTATGAAGAGCAAGAAGAGTATTTTGTTTCTACTATTTATGACGATGTAGTAATGCCTTACCCATTATATCAAGGTAAAACATGGTATGATGAGCTCTTAATAGGTGGTGTAGGCAAATTTAAAATAATTACAACAAACGGCATAGCTGTAACGCCTGTACAAGTATATAAGGATGTTGTCATTGTGACATTTACGAGGGAAGATACCTATGCTGCAAAAACATTTTGGTTTGCGAAAAATCGTGGATTAATCCGCGTAATTGATGATTTTGGCAGTGGTGGGTATTGGCAAGAACGACCAATTTAACACGTAGAGGCTGGGACAAAACCCTGCTTATAAATGAAAAGCCCTTGAACTTTTACATGGCGTAAAAGTTCAAGGGCTTTGATTTTTGTGGTTAAAAAAGAACACCTTCTGTTAAAATAAAGTCACCAAAAC
>NZ_QAFW01000004.1 GCF_003057615.1 Metalysinibacillus jejuensis | reverse complement strand
AAATGAAGGCATTCGCCTATTGGCATTAGCATAGAAACAAAAACTCTTGGAACAAGAGGGTTAGCTCGGTCAGTTTTCGTTGGCTAGTAAAAGCAACGATAAGTCGAGAAGCCCCCACTTCAATTAGACCGCAAGGTCAATAAGTGGTGGGTAGTTCACAGATAACGGACTCACTTATGAAGAGCCAACCTTAGTTATTTTTAGTGATAGTGTACAATCAGCATGTGGTGTAGCAGGGGCATCAGTCGGTCCATTTTATTGTCCAGGAGATCATAAATTGTATATTGACCTAAGTTTTTATAAAGAGTTGAAAGAGCGTTTTAAAGCACCTGGTGATTTCGCAATGGCTTATGTCGTAGCGCATGAAGTAGGGCACCACGTACAAACATTATTAGGGACATCACAAAAAGTCCATGCATTGCGCAGTAAAGTGGATGAAACATCTTATAACGCAGCTACAGTAAAATTAGAATTACAAGCAGATTATTATGCGGGTGTTTGGGCACACCACCAAAAAAATGCAGGCTACCTTGATGTAGGAGACCTAAACGAAGCATTAACGGCAGCGAATGCTATTGGTGATGATACATTGCAAATGCAGGCGCGCGGCTACGTTGTACCAGAAAGCTTTACACACGGTACTTCTGAGCAACGTAAGCGCTGGTTTAAAAATGGCTATAAAAACGGTACAATTCAAGGTGGCGATACGTTTAATGCTAAAGAGTTATAAGTTTTTCTTTTACAAAACGTTAGCACTAGTAGTAAAATAAACGACAGAAAATAAGAAAAGTGAGATGACAGACATGGGTCGTAAGTGGAATAATATTAAAGAGAAAAAAGCGGCGAAAGACCAAAGTACTAGCCGTGTAAATGCTAAGTTTGGTCGTGAGATTTACGTAGCAGCAAAATCAGGCGAACCAGATCCGGAAGCCAATCGAGCACTTAAAGTAGTGTTAGAGCGTGCTAAAACGTATTCTGTACCGAAACATATTATTGAGAAAGCTATCGAAAAAGCTAAAGGTGGCGGCGAAGAAAACTTCGATGAATTACGTTATGAGGGCTTTGGACCAGCTGGTACTATGATCATTGTGGATGCCTTAACAAACAATGTTAACCGTACTGCATCGGAAGTGCGTGCGGCTTTCGGTAAAAATAGTGGGAATATGGGTGTAAGTGGTTCAGTTGCTTATATGTTTGATGCAACAGCTGTATTTGGATTAGAAGGCAAATCTGCAGATGAAGTATTAGAAATTTTACTAGAAGCTGACGTAGATGCACGCGATGTCTTTGAAGAAGATGACCACGTCATTGTGTATGCAGAACCAGATCAATTTTTCGCAACACAAGAAGCGTTAAAGGCAGCAGGAATCGCTGATTTTACCGTAGCTGAATTAACAATGCTACCACAAACTGAAGTAGCTTTAGCAGGCGAAGATGCAGAGAAGTTCGAAAAGCTAATTGATGCATTAGAAGATCTTGAAGATGTGCAATCGGTATATCATAACGCAGATTTAGCATAATACAAAAAGCCAACATTTCACTTCAAAGAAATGTTGGCTTTTTCTATGCCGATTTTCTTTATAGTAAAAGATGAAATATGTTTTATCGCTAGAAAAAGTGAATGAACTAGCAAAAAAATCAATAAAAGTATTGCTTATTCATTGTGCTAATGGATAATAGAAGTATATTGCAAAAGTAGTATAAAACATCAGGGGGAGGCGAGGAATATGGGATACATTAATAGTATAAGGGGAAAACTTACGATTTTATGCCTAGCTTTACTCCTCATACCGAGTGCTATTATGGCTATCGTTAGTTATACGCAAGCTAAGAGCAGCTTAAATACATTAGGGGAAACAGTATTGAAAAATAGCGTTGAAACATCTATGCAACTACTATCTAGCGTCAAACGTGATTTTTACGCGGGTAACTTAACGTTAGAAGAAGCACAAGAGGAGGTCAAAACCTTATTGCTAGGTGCAAAACAAAATGATGGTAAGAGAGAAATCACACACCCAGCTGATTTAGGAGAGACAGGTTATTTATATATTGTTGATGCTAATGGTGTGTTACTTATGCACCCGACACGTGAAGGAGAAAGTTTATGGGAAGAGAAGGATACGGACGGTGAATATTTTATTCGAGAAGTTATTGAGCAAGGCGAACAAGGAGGGTTTACAAAATATCACTTTGCACTTCCTTTTTCAACAACGATTGCACAAAAAGTCGTCTACTCTAAGACGGATAGTGAGTGGGGTTGGACGATAGCAGCTGGTACATACATGCAGGATTTTAACGCGCCTGCAAAAAGTATTTTACAAAAAATTATACTGATGCTTGTCATTGCTATCATAGTAGGTATTATCGTTGTCTCCATCGTGGCACGACATATTTCGAGCCCGCTAGCACGTTTAACGGAACGTGTACGAGAAGTTGCGAGAGGCAATTTAACGATGCCACTAGAAGATTTACAAAGAGCAGATGAGGTTGGCTCATTAAATCGTAACTTTAATCAAATGGTAGCTCATTTGAAAGCGTTAATTACGGAGGTCGAAGGTGCAATTTCAGTAATTAAAGACACATCAACGAATTTATCAGCAGTATCTGAAGAAACAACAGCATACGGTGATGAAATCGTGAGAGCAATTACCGAAGTTTCAACGCGTGCTGAACAGCAAGCGGTGAGCGCCGAAAACACCCAAGAGACATCGCAACAATTTGCCAATGAATTGAAAATATTGCAAGATCGCAATACGGTTATGTATGCTTCTTCTAATGAGATGAAGCAGTCCAATGAAAAAGGTGTAACGAGTTTACAAGAGCTAAAAACAAAATCCGACGAGACGTTTACAATTATGGAGCGCATGCGTTTAGTATTTACTCATTTAACAGATAAAATGCAAGAAATTGAGACGATTGTCGGGACAATTAGCGATATTTCTGACCAAACGAACTTGCTAGCATTAAATGCTTCAATCGAAGCAGCGCGCGCGGGTGAACATGGCAAAGGTTTTGCGGTAGTAGCGGAAGAAGTACGTAAGTTAGCTGATCAAACGGTATCCGCTACAGATTCTGTGCGTACGACGCTACGCGGTATTACAGAAGAGACATCTTTAGTCACTAATGAAATGACAAAAACGTATCAAATTGTACAACAACAAAACCAATCTGTGGCATACACAGAGCTAGCTTTTGAAGAATTAGAGCAGGCGGTAACACATATTGTAGAATCTATTGATGCAGTCATTGCGAGTGTCGGTGCCATTGATCAATCTAAAACTATTATGACGAGTGCAATTGCTACAGTAGCTGATATGAGTGAGTTAAATGCAGCAGCCGCAGAAGAAGTGACAGCTTCTGTGGAAGAACAACAACATGCAATTGCTATTGTCACGACTTCGGCAAATGAATTAAGTGATGAAATTATTGCATTAAATGAAGCGATCGCTCGCTTCCGCATACGTTGATAGTAAAGCGCCCTATTTATGAGGGCGTTTTTTTACTGGCGTTAGTGTATGACCCGCTTTTTTATTGCAAGCGCAAGGCTTTCGTATGATAATAGAAAAGTACAAATATTCAAGAAAAGAGAGTGGCAACTATGAAAACCTTCGAACAATTTCCATATGAACGTCCAAATTTAACGCAAATAGCAAGCGAACACAAAGCATTGCTAACACAATTTAACGATGCCGAGACGAAAGAACAACAGAGTGAGGTCATCACAAAGTGGAATGAGATTGCTGCAACGTATCAAACAAATGCAACGCTTGTCTATATTCGTGCAAGTGTTGATACATTAGACGAATTTTACAAAGCAGAGCGTGATTTTTTAGACGAATTTGGCCCACGTTTTGAAGCATTACAAAGCGAGTATTATGCAGCACTTGTGGCTTCTAAATTCCGTAAAGAACTGGAGCAAGAGTGGGGTACGCAATTATTTGCTTTAGCGCAAAATGCAGTAGATGCTTTTTCGCCAGCTATTTTACCACTCTTACAACAAGAAAATAAATTAACGTCGGCTTATCAAGAATTAGTAGCATCTGCTCAAATACCATTTAACGGCGAAACATTAACGTTAGCGCAATTAGGTCCGTTTTTAGAATCTACAGATCGTAGTGTTCGTAAGCAAGCAACGGAGGCACGCTTTGGTTTTTATGCAGAGCATCAACAACAGTTTGATACCATTTATGATGATTTAGTAAAGTTACGTCATGAAATTGCTACAACATTAGGGTATAAAAACTTTGTAGAACTTGGCTATATTCGTATGGATCGTGTCGATTATGATGCGGCAATGGTTAAAAAATTCCGTGATCAAGTGCGTGATGAAATCGTGCCTGTAGCAACTGAGCTTTATAAGCGCCAAGCCCAACGCATTGGAGTAGATAGCCTAAAATTTTATGATGAAGGTTTAAATTTCTTAACAGGCAACGCAACACCTCAAGGAGACGCTGACTGGATTGTTAACAATGCACAAAAAATGTATAGTGAGCTTTCTAAAGAAACAGAGCAATTCTTTACGATGATGATTGAGCGCAATTTAATGGATTTAGTTGCGAAAAAAGGTAAAGAAGGCGGCGGTTATTGTACGTTTATAGAAGACTATGACGTGCCGTTTATTTTCTCTAATTTTAATGGGACTTCTGGTGATATTGATGTATTAACGCATGAAGCGGGTCATGCTTTCCAAGTATACTCAAGCCGTAATGTTGGCATACCTGAATACATTTGGCCAACCCATGAAGCATGTGAAATTCATTCGATGAGTATGGAGTTCTTTACGTGGCCATGGATGGAACTATTCTTTAAAGAACAAACAGAAAAATATAAATTTGGTCATTTAAGTAGTGCATTATTATTTTTACCGTACGGTGTAGCAGTGGATGAGTTCCAACATGCGATTTATGAAAATCCAACGATGACACCTGCACAGCGTAATGCAAAGTGGCGTGAAATCGAAAAAATATATTTACCACATCGTGATTATGATGGGATAGCTTATTTAGAGGAAGGTGCTTTTTGGCAGCGTCAGCAACATATTTATGCCAGCCCATTTTATTATATTGATTACACATTAGCGCAAATCTGTGCACTTCAATTTTGGAAAAAATCACGTGAAGATTTTGCACTTGCTTGGCAAGATTATGTTAAACTATGTAAATTAGGAGGCACGCAGTCCTTTACGCAACTTGTAGCGGCAGCGGATTTAAATTCACCATTTGAAGAAGGTACAGTAGCTGCTGTAATTGAGACAGTTAACGCTTATCTTAATCAAGTTGAGGATGATAAATTGTAAGAAGAAAGAAGGTGGATTGGTGACTAGAAAAGTATGGTTTCAAGTAGGTATTGGTATTTTACTTCTGCTATTAATTATTAAGTACTTTATCGAAGTAAATTGGATTTTCTCTCCACTTGTCACAATTCTTAAAACCATTTTTGTACCCTTATTATTAGGTGGCGTATTATATTATGTAACAGAACCGATGCAACGTTTTCTAGAGAAGCATAAGTTTACACGTGGCTGGAGTACAATTACGATTTTATTAACAATTTTAGCATTTGTTACGGCTTTCTTAATGATTGTTGGGACACCTATTGCAAATCAAGTAAATGAACTTGTAAAAAATGCACCTAAAATTGGTAGACAATTAGAAGACGGTGTAAATTATTATTTGCGTAATAAAGATAACTTACCACCGCAATTGTTAGAAGTCATTGATAATCTTACTAATTCTGTACAAGATATTGCTGTAGTAGCAAGCACATGGTTAGTGAGCTTTTTACAATCGGTCGTACAAGTTTCTTTATTAGCTATTCTTGTACCATTCTTTTTAATTTTTATGCTAAAAGATCACGAGAAATTTGCACCGAGTATTTACGGCTTATTCCAAGGGGAACGTCGCCAATGGGTAAAGAAAACATTAAGTGATACTGATAATGTATTACGAAGCTATATCCAAGGGCAACTATTAATTAGTTTTTTATTGGCGAGCATTATGTTTATCGGTTATTTAATCATAGGGCTAGATTATGCATTGCTACTCGTTATTTTTGCATTTTTTATGAACGTCATACCTTTTATCGGTCCTTGGATCGCTTTCACACCGGCTTTGATTGTTGCTTTAATTCAAGACCCGATGTTAGCCATTTGGGTATCGGTTGTAACGCTCGTAGCACAGCAAACAGACAGCAACTTTATTACGCCTAAAATTATGGGTAAGTCACTCGATATTCATCCGCTGACGGTAATTACCATTATTTTGGCATCAGGCAAAATTGCTGGGTTTGTAGGTATTGTTATCGCTGTACCATTTTATGCAGTGATGAAAGTACTTGTGAAAAATATTTATGATTCGCGTCAAGCAATTAAAAAAGCTGCAACTAAATCAATTTAATGAAAAGATGTTCGAAGTCATATTCGAGCATCTTTTTTTGGGCTATACTGTAGAGAGATTGTAGAAAAGGAGTTGGCAACGTGCTAACATTTGAACAAAAACAAGCGATTATTGAATCGTTTCCTGAATTAACTAAAAAAGAAATTTCATTAAAACGTGTAAATTATCATTTTGAGGAGAGTCTTTACGAAAAGAAAATTGTCGTAGAAAAATTACATCCGAATGGTAATGGCTTTGTCTTTGTAGGAGATATGCCAAAATATAGCGAACAAGCCGTTAAAAGTATGGTAAACATTCGTGACTATGATGAAGAGGCGCTGCGTGAAATTATTGCAGCAGCTATCGCTTATTTGTCAGAAGACACAAATGTCGAGGAAGACTGGGAAAATGTAAGTGGTGATAAAATCAAATTATTATTTGAACAACGCTCATGGGTTGTTTATTATAATGATAACTTTGAAGAAGCTTTCGGTACGTATGAAGAGGCAAAGGCTTATCTTTATGAGGAAGGCTTTAAAAAACAATAAGGAGGCAGCCTTATGAACGGTAAGAAAATGGCATCGATTATCATTACCCTCGCAATTTTAGTAGCGGTTGGTTGTGCATTAAGTATTTATTTATTCTTTAAATATTACGAGCCTAAGCCTGTACAAATTAACACAAGTGCTGATACAACGTATTACATCAGCTCAACACCCTCACATTTATTGTGAAGGTGTTTTTTTATGTAGGTCGATATAAGGAGTAACTGAACTCAAGGGTGTGACAGGATAAAAGTGATTGCTTCTCATCAACAATTTACTGCCAAAATTTAAAGGTCGAGCCTAGCGCTCGACCTTTTTTCTTCAGAGAATCTTAATAATTATCAACAGCTAACATTAAGATTTACCTCGTATAGTAAGTAATGAAAGCGAGGCGTACATACATGATAGAAGTACAAAATATTGCGCATACCTTTTTAATTGGTAAAAAGGGTGCAGAACAACCTATTCACGTATTAAAAGCAATTAGTTTTACGATTAAGCCAAAGGAAATCGTAGCTATAGTTGGTAAGAGTGGCTCTGGTAAGTCCACATTACTGCAAGTGATGGCAGGTTTTATGAAGGCTGATACAGGTAGCGTAAAAATTAATGGTAAGGAAACAACAGGCTTAAATGAGGCGGAGCACGCAGCTTTTCGCTTAACAAACTTTGGTTTTGTTTTTCAAAATTTTCAGCTCATGCCGGGTTTAACTGCGGCTGAAAATATTGAGTTACCCTTAAAACTACAAGGCATACCAGCAAGTGAACGCAAATCCCGTGTTGAAGCGCTTATGCAACGTATCGGATTAGCAGAAGTCGCCGCACATTATCCTAATGAGTTATCAGGGGGTCAGCAGCAACGTGTCAGTATCGGGCGCGCACTCATTACAAACCCGCCAATTATTTTAGCGGATGAGCCGACAGGTAGCCTAGACTCCGAAACCGAACAAGAAATTCTTCAGCTCATTGCAGATTTAAATAAAGCGTTTGGTATTACATTTGTAATTATTACGCATGATGACGAGGTTGCGAGCTTTGCGCATCGCAGATTAAAAATGCATGACGGACAATTAAAGGAGGAAGCCTAATGTTACTGAAAGACCAATTGGACTTTGTGAAACAGCATATTGTAAAAAATAAAATGCGTGTATTTATGACCATTCTTGCGGCAACGATTGGCTGTGCCTTTTTAATTGTGCTTGCCTCTGTTGGTTTTGGGCTTCAACAAACCGTTAAAAATGAAATTTTATCAGACGAAGCTGTGACCCGTATCCAGCTTTATGATGATAGTTTAACAAAAGAGCGAGCAGCATCACTTAAAGACGAAGATAATGTTAAAGCGGTTGTACAAAAAACACATTTGCCAATGGCTTTAAAATCTGAGCTTGATGACCGCGAGGCACATAGTGAAGGCAAGTTTTATGACATGACTGCTTTCCAAAAGGTAAATGGCAAGTTAGCACAAGGTAGTTATCCAAAGGCAGCAGATGAAATTGTCGTTGGCTACCATTATGCACAGCGCTTAATGAATGAGGCAGATCAAGAAGCCTATAACGAAAAAGTAGAAGCGGCGAATAAAAAGCAAGAAAATTATATGGGTGAAGACGAAGGGTTTAAAGGTAATATTGTTGGGCAAACCGTAACACTTACTGTCGAAAATGATGAAGAACAACAAGTGGTTAAACCATTTAAAGTAGTAGGTATACTACAAGCGCCAAGCTATGAGTGGATGATTGATAATCAAGTTATATTTAGCGATAAAGCTATTAACTTCTTTGCAGGCTTACAACCTGATCCTTTCCCAAGTGAGTATATTATTCACATGGACTCAATGGAAAACGTTAAGCCTTTACTAACAAAACTGAAAAAAGAAGGCTTAGGTGTATACTCTGTTATTGAGCAGATGGACCAAATTAATGTGTTCTTTGCCGTATTTAAGGCAGGGCTATTATTTGTCGGCACCATTGCCGTATTAATTGCTTCTATTGGTATTTTTAATACGATGACGATGGCAGTAACTGAGCGTACACGCGAAATTGGTGTATTAAAGGCTATTGGCGCAAGCCCTAAATTAATTCAACGTTTATTTTTAATGGAAAGTGCTTTTATTGGCATTGTTGGCACAGTAATTGCGGTAATTATTTCGTATGTGATTAGCGTTACGGTTAACTTTGCACTACCGATTGTCTTAGAGATGGCAACGGGTGAAGATATCGGCGAGCGTGAAATGATTTTTTCTGCTATTCCGTGGCAACTTGTCGTTATTGCCTCTGCTATTAGTATTGGTGTGGCAATGATTTCTGGTTGGCGTCCTGCACGCAAAGCTACAAAGATTGATGTCATTCAAGCATTGCGTCAAGAAGTATAAAAAAATCGAGCGGCCGCTTATGGTCGCTCGATTTTTAATTCCTTCGCTAGGAAGGGTTGTGCATGTAGTAGTTGAGTGAAACGCTCGTAACGCTCAAATTGCTCAGCACTTGGCTTTTTACCTGTATAGTAAGCACGGATTAAAATGTTCTTAGGTGTATGTGCCATGTCGATAAATTCTAGCAGCTGTGTTTCGTAGCCAACGAGCGATAAAATTTCGGCCCGAATACTGTCTGTCGCTAAGGCAGCAAAGCGTTCCTTAACAAGTCCATGTTGTAACATTATATCTAACGCAGGTGCTTGCAACTGACGATTAAGTTCGTGCTGACAGCAAGGTACACTTAAAATAACACTTGCACCCCAGCGTACAGCGCGCGCTAATGCCATATCCGTTGCTACATCACAGGCATGCAAGGTTACGACCATATCAACAGCGGTTTCGTCGTTATAATCATTAATATCACCAACTAAAAATTCAAGGTGCTCATAGTTTAAATCTCTCGCAATTTGCGCGCATTCTTCGATAACTTCCTTTTTTAAATCAAGCCCGGTAACATGAATGTCTAGGCCTTTTTCAATTTTTAAATAGTGGTAGAGTGCAAAAGTTAAATAGGATTTGCCAGAGCCGAAATCTAAAATACGGATCGTACGGTCTTTAGGTAAATAGCTAAGGCTGTCATCAATCATTTCAACGAAGCGATTAATTTGTTTAAACTTATCAAACTTTGCTTGCTTCACTTTACCATCAGCTGTTTGTACGCCAAGACGTACTAAAAAAGGATAGGCGGTGTTTTCCTCAAGTACATACTGCTTTTTGCGGTTATGTGTAAGGCTGGCATTCGTTACTTGTTCCGCATTTTGTTTCCAAAGTACTTTGTTTTTCTTTGAAAGCTGAATGTGCACACTTTCCTCTGTAAAGCGTAATTGTGCCTGACGGAAATCAGCAAAAATGGCTTCTAGTTTTGCGGGGAAGTCAGCTAATACAATATTATCATGCTTTAAAATACGTTCGTATTGGTATTCAACTTGAATATGATAACGCTCTTTTACCATCACCGGTTTTAACTTGATACGCTTTACTTCATTTGAGCGCATACGTGGCTGGCTAATCGTCGCGTGGATTAATTGTTCATTTAAGATGCGTTCGTTTAATGCCTCAAGCATTTGTGCAAACTCCATAACATGTTCGCCCCTTTCATAATGGGGTTAATTGTAACATATGTTAAGATGAAATTATATTAGAGGGGGGCTGTTAGAATGAAAGACATTGAGACTTTACAAGAGTATGCCATTATCGTAGGTGTACAATTACAAAAAGACCATCACTTTACATATGGCATGCAAGAACTTGAAAATTTAGCACATGCATTAAATGTAGAAGTTGTCGGTGAGGTGACGCAAAACTTAGATCGCATTAATCCTGGTTATTATGTAGGGACAGGTAAAATAGATGAAATTAAAGCTTTATATGAAGAAGCAGGGGCTAATATTGTTATTTTTAATGATGAGTTAACACCGTCTCAAATTCGTAATTTAGAAGAAGCGTTAGCTTGTAAAGTTATCGATCGTACGATGTTAATTTTAGATATTTTTGCGCGTCGTGCACAGACAAAAGAAGCTCAGCTTCAAGTACAACTTGCACAGCTCCAATATATGCTGCCACGGCTTGTTGGTTTGCGTGCATCCCTTAGTCGTCAAGGTGGCGGTACAGGCGGCGGCTTTAAAAACCGTGGTGCTGGGGAAACTAAGTTAGAGCTTGACCGTCGTAAAATTGAAGATCAAATTAGTAAAATAAAAAAAGAGCTAGCGCAAGTCGTAGCCCAGCGAGATACGCAGCGTAAACAACGTACGCGTAATGCTTTACCTGTAGTATCCCTAGTTGGTTATACGAATGCAGGAAAATCTACTGTGATGAATCAATTACTAGCGCTTACAGGTCAACAAACGCATAAACAAGTAATGGAAAAAGATATGCTTTTCGCTACGCTTGAAACTTCGGTTCGCCAAATTGAGCTGGAGGATAAAAAATCTTTTTTATTAACAGATACAGTAGGGTTTGTTAGTAAATTACCTCACCATTTAGTAAAAGCTTTCCGTTCGACATTAGAGGAAGCTCGTAATGCAGATTTGCTCTTACACGTAGTCGATGTTTCTCACGAAGAATACCGTTATATGATGGAAGTAACAGACGACACATTAAAAGCTGTTGGCGTAGAAGGCATTCCTACTGTACATGTTTATAATAAATGTGATTTAACCGATAAACCTTATCCTGTAGTGAGCGGCGATCATATTTGGTTAGCAGCTAAACAAGGCGAAGGTTTAACGGAGCTATTAACGATAATTCGTCAGCATGTTTTTGCGAACTATGTAAAATGTGAAGTAGTAATTCCGTACGATCGTGGTGATTTAGTAGCCTACTTAAACGAAAACGCTGCTGTTACAGCCACAGATTATGAAGAGGCGGGCACGAAGTTACGCGTTGAGCTTAACGAGCAGGATGCGAAACGCTTTAGCGAATATATGAGTTGAAATAGAAAAACGATAATTGCGCATGCGTAGTTATCGTTTTTTATATTTATGAATATAATATAATAAAGAATGAAAAGGAATAAATTTATTGATTTTATTGAATTTAAACGATATTCAGACTAATTTTAAATTATTGCAAAATATCATTTATTCCGATAAAATAAAACTTTATTACACATGTAAGATGGATTGGATGTAGGTATTTTTATGTTGAGCAAAGACGATATTGTCAAAAGTGTGCCGCAAAAAGGCTTTTTAGGCCATCCTAAAGGGTTATCGACACTATTTTTCACAGAGTTTTGGGAACGCTTTTCGTATTATGGAATGCGCGCAATTTTAATTTTCTTTATGTATTACGAATTAAATGAGGGGGGACTAGGTTTAGATAGAGGTACAGCGAACTCTATTATGGCGCTATATGGTTCCCTCGTATACATGTCAGGTATTATTGGAGGTTGGGTAGCTGACCGCTTATTAGGTACACGTAAGACAATTTTTTACGGTGGTATTTTAATTATGATTGGTCATATTCTACTAGCGTTGCCAGGTGGAGTAGAGATGCTATTTACATCAATGGCCTTTATTATTATCGGTACAGGTTTACTAAAGCCTAACGTATCAAGTATTGTTGGTGATATTTATGCAGATGGCGATTATCGTCGTGATGCAGGTTTCTCTATTTTTTACACAGGGATTAACGCGGGTTCGTTTTTAGCCCCATTAATCGTTGGTACAATTGGTCAAACATACAGTTTCCATTTAGGCTTCGGTATCGCAGCTGTCGGTATGTTCTTTGGTCTTGTAATTTTTAAATTAACGGAGAAAAAATACTTAGGCATAGCGGGTACACAAGTGAACAATCCGCTTCAGCCTGAAGAACGTAAAAAAACAGTAATGATGGCACTAGGTGGTACAGTAGTTATTGCCTTAGCTGCATATGCACTTCACACGCAAGGTTTACTAACTGTAAATACATTCGGTTTAGTTGTTACAACGCTCGGTATTTTAATACCTACGATGTTCTTTATTGTAATGTATCGCAGTGAGAAAACGACAAAGGATGAAAAATCACGCGTGCTTGCGTATATCCCGTTATTTATTTCGGCGGTAATTTTTTGGGCTATTCAAGAGCAAGGGGCAACGATACTAGCGACATATGCTAATGATCGAACGAACTTAAACTTCCTAGGCATTACGTTAAAGTCGTCTTGGTTCCAATCACTTAACCCATTATTTATTATTACGCTCGCACCAATGTTTGCGATGCTGTGGGTGAAATGGGGAGAAAAACAACCCTCAACACCTCGTAAGTTTGCGTACGCCTTATTTTTTGCGGGGCTGTCATTTATTATCATGATGATTCCTTCATCATTATCAGGTGGCACAACCTTAGTGAGTCCGATGTGGTTAGTAGTGAGTTTCCTACTCGTTGTTATTGGAGAGTTATTGCTATCACCAGTAGGCTTATCAGCAACGACACAATTAGCGCCTAAAGCCTTTGCTGCTCAGACAATGAGTCTTTGGTTTTTAACAAGCGCTGCTGCACAAGCGATTAACGCACAATTAGCGAAAGTATATGAAGTTGTATCTGAATTTTTATATTTCGGTATTATTGGCGGGATTGCCATCGCTTTCGGGATAATAATTTTAATCATTTCACCTATCGTTTCTAAAGCGATGCGTGGGGTAAAATAAAAAGATGCTTAGCTGGCTCCATGTCGGCTAAGCATTTTTTTTGGCTAAAAAGGGGAATATGACGTGTAACACTAACAAATTGTATATAATAGTCTTACAATTACTTAGAGGGGATTGATTGAATGATAGAACCGTTGACCGAATTGCGTCCAAAGATTATGAAAATATTTGAACACTTACATGCTAACCCTGAAGTTAGCTTTGAAGAATATAATACAACTGTTTATATTGAGCGTGTGTTGCAAGAAGCAGGTTACACGCCTCATCGCTTTAAAAACTGTACCGGCTTATACGTAGATGTAGGAAGCGGGGCGCCATTTATAGGTTTACGTGCGGATATGGATGCCCTTTGGCAAGAAGTAGATGGTGTTTTTAAAGCTAATCACTCCTGCGGCCACGATGGGCATATGACAATGGCTTTAGGCTCTTTGTTATTACTAAAGGAATTGCCGCAAAATTGGCAAGGCACGATTCGCGTTATTTTTCAGCCTGCGGAGGAAAAAGGCTTAGGGGCGCTTGCAGTATTAAAAGAAGGCGTCATTGACGATTTAACTTATTTATTTGGTGTACATGTGCGTCCTGTAGAAGAGTTAAGTGATGGTACTTATTGCGGGGCGTTATACCACGGCGCATCTGTTACGATAGAAGGTAATATTGTAGGGGAGGATGCTCATGCTGCGCGTCCACATCTTGGGCAAAATGCGATAGAAGTAGGCGCGGCCATTATAGAAGACTTACGCTCTACCTATACGAACCCTATGGTGCCTACGTCCGTAAAGATGACGAGATTTCAAGCTGGTGGCACAGCAGCTAATATTATACCTGGTCGTGCTGAATTTACACTAGACGTGCGTGCTCAAGAAAATAGTGTAATGAAGGAACTTAAAAGCAATATCCAGCGCGTGATGGATTCTGAAGAGTTACTCTACCACGTGAAAATTAATACACATATCGCCTCGGATATTGTAGCTGCAGAAGTTAACCCTATTGCTATGCATTTAATGGAACAAGCCATTATTGATAGTGTAGGGGAGGCTAATCTTCGCCCACCTGTGCACACACCAGGCGGAGAAGACTTTCACCATTATGCGGTGCAACGTCCTGCACTAAAAACAACGATGCTTGGCTTAGGTTGTGGGCTAGAGCCAGGCTTGCACCACCCCCACATGAAGTTTAACCAAGCAAGGTTAATTACAGGGATAGAAATTTTAACACGTGTCTTATTAAAGGCATTACAACAAGCAAATCAGGAGGGGTAAGTATGTTACAACAAGTTGAAGTAAAAGAGTTAACGACAGCAGAAGAGCTCGAACAATTACAAGCACTAGATAAAGAGATTTGGGAAGAAGCCGTTTTACCAACGCACCAAACATTAGGCGCCATTCGCAACGGCGGCATTTTACTAGGTGCCTATTATAAAGGCGAGTTAGTAGGCTTTAGTTATAGCTTTATAGGCTTCAACGAAGGACAAATGTATGTGACATCACATAAGCTAGGTGTAAAGCAAGTTTATCGAGAACATGGTATTGGTGAACTATTAAAACATACACAAAAGGAAATTGCGAAAGAGCGTGGCTATGATGAAATTCGTTGGGTGATTGATCCACTCGTTTCTACGAATGCACTGCTCGGCTTTAAAAAGTTAGGTGCCATTAGCCAAACGTATGTGAATGATTATTACGGTGAATTGCATGATTATTTTAACAGTGGCTTACCGTCAGACCGTATTATAGTAGAGTGGTGGGTACAGCGCGAACGTGCAACAGACGTGATAGAAGAATTAACTGAAAATGCTAAGCCTATTGTACCGTGGGAAGTAACGATAGCTGGTTTGCCAGCGATAACACGCTTTGATACAGAGCAACACTATACTGAAGATGCTTATACTGTAGCTATTCCTCACTATTTTCATAAATTAAAAATCGAAAGCCCACAATTAGCGGAAGATTGGCGCTATAAAATACGTGCGATTTTAACAACGTTATTTGCACAAGGTTATGCCATTGTAGATGTGCTACGTGGTGAGCAACATGTTAATCACTATGTAATTGCAAAGCGCTCGCTATTAGCTTTATAAGGAGTAAGTAATAATGAAATTGCAACAAGTTAAAATATATCATTTAAAAATGCCAATGAACTTTACGTTTACTACAAGTTTTGGCTCAATGGATGAAAAGGAACTATTAGTCATCGAAGCGACAGATGAGGACGGCACAGTTGGCTACGGCGAATGTGTCGCCTTTGTCGCGCCTTGGTATACAGAAGAAACTGTTAAAACTAGCCTCCATATGTTAGAAGACTTTTTAATCCCTATGCTTCTTGGCAAAGTATTGCATCATCCTGATGAGGTCAGTGAATTGTTTTCTAGCATTCGCATGAATAATATGGCGAAAGCTAGTATTGAAGGCGCAATATGGGATATTTATTGCCAACAAACAAAGCAGTCTTTAGCTCAAGCGCTCGGTGGTGAAAAAACGTGTATTGATGTAGGTATTGCCATCGGTTTACAACCAACAAAGGAAGCGTTATTGCAAGCGGTCAAACATGCGATTGATCAAGGGTACGGTCGCATTAAAGTTAAAATTAAACCGGGTGCTGATATCGAAGTAATCAAAACGATTCGTCAAGTATACAAAGACGTACCTTTAATGGCCGATGCGAATGCAGCCTACACACTAGATGATATTGAACATTTACAGCAGCTTGATGCTTATCAATTACTTATGATTGAGCAACCATTAGCTTATGACGATATTGTAGAGCATGCTACGTTGCAACGCGCTTTAAAAACACCGATTTGTTTAGATGAAAGTATACATTCTTTAGCGGATGTTAAACGTGCAGTCATGCTCGGAAGTTGCCAAATTATTAATGTGAAAATTGGGCGGGTAGGTGGATTAACAGAAGCGCGTAAAATTCATGACTACTGCTATGAAAAAAATATTCCTATTTGGTGCGGGGGCATGTTAGAAGCGGGTATTGGCCGGGCACATAATGTCGCGCTAACCTCATTACCGCAGTTCACACTACCAGGTGATAATTCAGGTTCAGCTCATTACTGGGCACAAGATATTATTACACCAGAAGTAGAGATGAAGGACGGAAAAATAACGGTGCCAACAACGCCAGGCATAGGTTATCACATTAATAAAGAAGCACTTGCTAAGTATACGATCAGTACGAAAACCTATAAATAAACGGAAATGATTTCATCTACAGTTACGGTTGAGGTATAGCCTTTTCCGTAGGGGCGAAGTCAACCGTCCTCATATACCACCACGCTAAAATAGGAGGTCTGTAAGACCGTTTGCACTATTGGGTAGGTATAAGTGTAAAGGTTGCTTGCGAAGTAAGTAACCCGCCTTTTGAAGTGAGGGTAGTTGACAAAATATCTTACTCAATGCAAAAGAATCATTATTTGTGCAGGGAAATCATTTTTTATTTCACAAAATATGATAATGATTCTCATTTGTTATTGACCTAAGTGAGAAACATGCTATAATTGAAATCGTAAGTAATGATAATCATTTTCACTTGAAGTGTCATTACATACTAAAATGAATCTACCGGGGATTATAATGAAAATAAGATATCTATTACCAATTACGATTGTATTAGCGATTATATCTTTATTTGTCGGTGCTTATGATATTGCACCTAAAGATTTATTAAACTTACAATCAGAAGAAGCACAGATTTTTTATATTAGCCGAATCCCACGCTTAATGGCCATTTTATTAGCGGGTGCAGGTATGAGTATTGCCGGACTCATTATGCAAAGTTTGAGTCGTAATAAGTTCGTATCACCGACAACGGCCGGTACACTTGATGCGACGAGACTAGGTATATTAATGGCAATGATGTTTTTTACCAACGCAACGTATTTCCAAAAAATATCGTTTGCTTTTATTTTTGCATTAGCAGGTACATTTTTATTTATGCAAATATTAAATCGCATTAAATTTAAAGACGCTGTTTTTATTCCGTTAATCGGTTTAATGTTTGGTAATATTTTGTCATCTATTACGACGTTCTTCGCTTATCGCGCGGATATTATTCAAAATATTTCTGCTTGGTTAATGGGAGATTTCTCGTTAATTATGCAAGGACGTTACGAATTGCTTTACATTAGTTTGCCTGTAATTATTTTGTCATACATTTATGCACAACGTTTTACAGTAGCAGGCATGGGTGAAGATTTTGCTAAGAACTTAGGGTTATCGTATAAGAGCATTGTCAATCTTGGGTTAACACTAGTAGCGTTAGTATCGACTACAGTAGTGCTAACTGTAGGTATGATACCTTTCTTAGGCTTAATTATTCCTAACATTGTTTCAATTTTTAAAGGGGATAACTTAAGTAAAACGATTCCGCATACTGCACTACTCGGTATGTCGTTCTTACTTGCATGTGATATTTTAGGGCGCGTCATTAAGTACCCTTACGAGATACCAATCAATTTAACGGTTGGGGTTATCGGAAGTGCTATCTTCCTAATTATGTTGTTTAGGGGGAGAGCTTATGCGTAATCGAGATAAAGCAAATCAACTACGAATGGTAGCATTAATTGCTTTAGCCATCATCTCTATCTTATTGTATATTTTTTATGGCTTGAATGGCAGCTATGATTATGCATTGCCACGACGCACAATAAAAGTAGTAGCTATGGCCTTTACGGGCGTAGCGATTGCGTATTCGACGGTTATTTTCCAAACGATTACACATAACCGTATTTTAACGCCGAGCGTTATGGGATTAGACTCCTTGTATATGCTTATCCAAACATGTATTTATTTCTTCTTTGGCGG
The DNA here is from genome assembly GCF_003057615.1 of Metalysinibacillus jejuensis. GTDB lineage: Bacteria > Bacillota > Bacilli > Bacillales_A > Planococcaceae > Metalysinibacillus > Metalysinibacillus jejuensis. The sequence continues at coordinate 82,323 of NZ_QAFW01000004.1, read as the reverse complement.
CGTTTCGATGTTCGTCATGAATAAATACTTAAACTTTACAATAGCGGTAGTAGCAATGGTTGTCTTTGCCTTATTATTTTACCGATTATTATTTAAAGAAGGAAAACGTCCTATCTACTTCTTATTATTAGTAGGTATGATCACAGGTACGTTTTTAGGTAGCATTACAACATTTATGCAAGTCATCATTGATCCTAACGAATATTTAAGCTTACAAAATAAAATGTTTGCAAGCTTTAATAACGTAAATGGGGATCTTGTATGGTTTGCTGGTGCGATTATTGTAGTGACGCTAATTTATGGCTGGCGCTTAATGAACTCACTAGATGTCATGACGCTCGGGCGTGAAAATGCAATTAACCTCGGTGTTCAGTATGACAAGCTCGTTAAGACGATGCTTGTACTATCATCAGTATTAATTGCCGTTTCTACAGCCTTAGTTGGTCCAATTACATTTTTCGGTTTAATTGTAGCCAACTTATCGTATCAATTTTTTGAAACGTATAAGCATAAAACATTAATCGTAGGTGCTGGGCTAATGAGTATTGTAGCGCTTGTAGGCGGCCAGTTTATCGTAGAGCGTCTCTTCACATTTAATACAACACTTAGCGTTATTATTAACTTTATCGGTGGTATTTACTTTATTTACTTATTATTGAAAGAAAGTAGGTCAGCAAAATGATTCAAGTAAAAGAGCTTACGAAAAAATACGGTAGCAAATCTGTAGTAGAGAACGTTACAGTAGATATTCAACCGGGCATGATTACATCTTTTATTGGCCCAAACGGCGCTGGTAAATCTACATTACTATCAATGGTGAGTAGACTGCTTAACGCAGATACAGGTGAAGTATTACTAGATAAGGCGGATGTTCGTCGTTGGAAATCTGATGAATTTGCTAAACGTGTTTCGATTTTAAAACAATCTAACTATATGAATGTGCGTTTAACGATTCGTGAGTTAGTAGCATTCGGTCGTTTTCCTTATACGAAGGGACGTCTTAATGACGAAGATAATGTTAAAGTAGATGAAGCGCTCGCATATATGAACTTAGAAGATTTACAACATAACTTTTTAGATGAGTTATCAGGCGGTCAACGACAACGTGCATTTATTGCGATGGTTATTGCGCAAGATACAGAGTATATTTTACTCGACGAACCACTAAACAACTTAGATATGAAACACTCTGTACAAATTATGAAAATTTTACGTAAGCTCGTAGATGAGTTAGGTAAAACAGTCGTTATTGTTTTACATGACATTAACTTTGCCTCTGTCTATTCAGATCGCATCGTAGCACTAAAAGATGGGCGCGTTGTAAAAGATGGTCCTACACATGACATCATTAACTCAGAGGCACTAAAGGATATTTACGACATGGATATCCCTGTGCAAGAGCAAAATGGTTGTCGTATCTGTGTATACTTTAATTCTTAACTTAAAAGGAGATTATATTTACAATGAAAAATTGGAAGATTTTAACGCTATTAATGGCGATGATGGTATTAGTACTAGCAGCTTGTGGTAATAAAGAAGAAAAAGCAGCAGAAGATACTTCAAAGGAAGCTGACAAACCAGCAGCAGAAACAACAGAAGAAGACGCAGGCGTTTACCCATTAACAATTGCACAACCAGAAGGATTTAAAGAAGTAACATTAGACAAAATGCCAGAAAAAGTAGCGGTATTTGATTACGGTTTCCTTGATACATTAGATACATTAGGTGTTGAAGTAGCAGCTGTTTCTAAAAAAGTATTACCTGCTTATTTAAACAAATATGCGGATGATAAATACGAAGATTTAGGTGCTTTAAAAGAACCAGACTTCGAAAAAATTGCAATTATGAAACCAGACGTAATCTTTATCTCAGGTCGTCAAGGTGATGCATACGAAGAATTAAGCAAAATTGCACCAACAGTTTACATTGGTTTAGACAATACAGACTACGTTAACTCTTTCAAAGCTAACTCTGAATTAGCAGGTAAAATCTTTGGTAAAGAAGATATCGTAACTGAAAAATTAGCAGAGTTTGACGAAGCAGTAGCAGCATTACAAGAAAAAGCAAAAGCAACAGACAAAAAAGCATTAGTAACATTAGGTTCAGCTGGTGAATTATTCGCTTACGGTCCTGGCGGTCGTTTTGGTGTAGTACATGATGTTTACGGTGTACCAGCAGTAGACGAAAACATTAAAGTAGAAGGTCATGGTGACTCAGTATCATTTGAGTACATTTTAGATAAAAACCCAGATATTTTATTCGTTATCGACCGTGATGCAGCGATTGGTGAAGAATCAAAAACTGCAGAAGCAATCGAGAATAAAATTGTCAGCAAAACAACAGCTGCACAAAACGAAGACATTTATTACTTAGACCCAACAATCTGGTACTTATCAGGTGGCGGTTTAGTATCTGAATTAGAAAAGGTAAAATCAATCGATCAAGCATTTTAATTAAAACGTTAGGCATTCCTCTTTTGGGAATGCCTATTTTTGTAGTAAAAAAACAGGTATACTAAAAAGGAGTAAGGAGGTAATCGGATGAAGCGACTAGCTTATGCAGGCGGTATAGTAGGTATCATACTCTTTCTTTTAGTATGGTTAAATTTACAAAGTGATTTTATAAATACATTAGATCAATTGGCTTCTTCTTGGTTTAAAGATAATGCGGTATTAGGGGTATTTCATTATATTGGAGAGCCAGCATTTGTAGTAGTGGTAGTAGCTTTATTAATGTTATTTTTATGGTTAAAGCGAGATTATCGTGCGATGCTTTTTGTATTGTTGGCGAATGCTGGTGGCATGGTTGCTAATCAAGGCTTTAAATTTCTAATTGCACGTCCACGCCCTGAACGGTTAGAGCAACTTACTTCATTTAGTTTTCCTTCTGGGCATTCAATGGGAGGTATTATTTATTTATTTACGTTAGCGTATGTTTTTTCACACTATACAACCTCTCAAAAACGTGCCTATATAGTATGGTTAGGTGCAGCAGTGCTTAGCCTATTAATAGGGCTGTCGCGTATTGCAGAGAGTCGTCATTTCGGCTCAGATGTCATAGGTGGCTTTAGCTTAGGATTTGCTTGGTTTATGCTAAGTGTATTTTGGTACGAGTACCGTGAGCGTGTAATTAAACGTCAATAAAAAATGAGGCATTGCGAATTTACGCAATGCCTCATTTTTTTAGTTTACACGAATACCGTGTTCATCTGCTTTTGTTAAAATTACTTGATGCTTAGGGAAAGCTTGTTGCATTTTTTCAGCAAACGCTTCTGCACCTTCTGTTGGCACTAAAGAAATCATGGTCGGTCCTGCACCGCTTAGGGCAGTACCGTAAGCACCGTATTCTTTAGCCGTCTTTTTAATAGCAGCAAAGTTAGGAATTAAAGTAGCGCGGTAAGGCTCGTGAAATTTATCAAGCTCCATATAGCGTCCTGCACGCTCAAAATCTTTTGCCATTAAGGAAGCTGCTAGCATATTTGCATTAGCACTCGCCGTAACAGCATAGCTACGCGCAAGTTTTTCAGGCAGTACAGAGCGAGCATCGGCTGTTTTTAACTCCACATCAGGAATATACACAACGAAAGCTGCGTCAATACCATTAATATGAAGGGTATCTGTCGTATCTTCAGTTTGCATACTAGAAATGGTTAAGCCACCTAATACAGAGGCTGTAGCATTATCAGGATGACCTTCTATAGCTGAAGAGAGGTCAAGTTTGTCTTGTGTGCTTAACTGTAGTTCACATACTTGGTTAGCGAGCTCAATACCTGCTACGATTACAGCTGCGCTACTACCTAGCCCGCGCGCTAACGGTAACTCGCTTGCCATTTCTACACGACAAGCAGGCAAAGTGGCTTGGTATAACTCAGCCGTTTTTTTAGCAATTTTATAGAGCAGATGTTCATCAATTGTAAAGTCTGAAGGACCATTACTGTCGAGATGAATAATTTCCCACTCATCTTGCAAGCTTACGTCCAGCGTTAAATACAATGCTAACCCAAGCCCAATTGAATCAAAACCGGGGCCTAAGTTAGCCGTACTACCTGGCACAGTGATGCGCCATTTACTCATAGTACACCCTCAATGTAAGCACGAATTTCAGCTTCATCGTTTTTCAATGATTTAACCTCAACTGTTGATACGTCCATTGCTGTGTCAGGATCTTTTAAGCCGTTACCTGTAAAGACTGTAACAACTTGTGCGCCTTTTTCGATTTTACCTGCTTTAACAGATTTAATCACGCCTGCTAATGATGCTGCTGAACCTGGCTCTACGAAGATACCTTCTTTACCAGCGATCATTTTATAAGCTTCAATGATTTCTGCGTCTGTTACTGAATCAATAATACCGCCAGACTCGTCACGAGCAGCTTCAGCTAATGACCAGCTCGCTGGGTTACCGATACGGATGGCTGTAGCTACAGTTTCAGGTTGTGCAATCGGTTGACCTGTTACGATAGCAGCAGCACCTTCAGCCTCAAAGCCATACATTTTTGGAGTGCCACATTGTTTAGCTTCATTATATTCTTTAAAGCCCTTCCAATAAGCTGTGATATTACCAGCGTTACCAACAGGGATACACAAATAGTCTGGTGCTTTACCAAGTGCATCAACAATTTCAAATGATGCGGTTTTTTGACCTTCAATACGGTAAGGGTTTACTGAGTTAACAAGTGCAACAGGTGATGTTTCACTTACTTGACGTACGATGTTAAGTGCATCGTCAAAGTTGCCATCAATCTCAATAATTTTAGCGCCATACATTGCAGCTTGTGCTAATTTACCAAGCGCTACTTTACCTTTAGGGATAACGACGATTGATTGGATACCAGCGCGTGTAGCATAAGCCGCCGCTGCCGCAGATGTATTACCAGTTGATGCACATATTACACATTTACTACCGTCTTCAATAGCTTTTGCTACTGCAAAAACCATACCGCGGTCTTTAAATGAACCTGTTGGGTTAGCGCCCTCGATTTTTCCGTACAGTTCGATGCCTAACTCTTTTGATAAATTAACTAAATGAATTAACGGAGTGTTACCTTCATTTAAAGTTAGTGCTGGTGTATTTTCTGTTACTGGTAAGTAGTTTTTATATTCTTCGATTAAACCTTTCCACATAGCTAACGAGCTCCTTAATGTTCTTTTGTGATGAACAGTTGTTTTTGTATACAGGACATTTTAACGTAAAAAATCCCTATATACAATAGGATACAACAAATTGTCGAAACAATGTGTTAAATTCGCGTGACTTTTGTAAGATAACGGCATTGTAACTACAAAAAAATAGGCGTATAGTGTAAAACATAATGACAAGACAGGAGAGTTAACATGGAAAATGGAACAATATCTAAACGTAAGTTACTAGGTGTTGCGGGGCTAGGTTGGATGTTTGATGCAATGGACGTCGGCATTTTATCTTTTGTCATTGCAGCGCTTGCAGCAGACTGGGCTTTAACTCCTACTGAAATGGGCTGGATTGGTAGTGTCAACTCCATCGGTATGGCCATTGGAGCCGTCGTCTTTGGCGTATTGGCTGATAAAGTAGGACGTAAACACATTTTTATGGCTACATTAATTTTGTTTTCTGTAGCGAGCGGTTTATCTGCATTTACATCAACGCTTGCACTATTTTTAGTATTGCGCTTCTTCGTAGGCATGGGGCTAGGTGGCGAGTTGCCAGTTGCTTCAACACTTGTATCTGAAAGTGTCGATGCTAAAGAGCGTGGCAAGATGGTTGTATTACTCGAAAGCTTTTGGGCAGGTGGTTGGCTTGTTGCCGCATTGATTTCGTATTTCGTTATTCCTACGTATGGGTGGAGAGTTGCGCTCATTTTAACAGCTTTACCAGCATTTTATGCCATTTATTTGCGCTGGAACTTACCAGACTCACCGCAATTTACAAAAAAGGCTAATCCTAATCGAAGTGCGTGGCAGAACATTAAGGAAGTGTGGTCAAAAGATCATGCACGCTCTACATTTGTTTTGTGGGTAGTATGGTTTGCAGTAGTATTTTCTTATTATGGTATGTTTTTATGGCTACCAAGCGTTATGATGGGCAAAGGCTTTGATTTAATCTCGAGCTTTAAGTATGTGTTAATTATGACGCTTGCACAATTACCGGGCTACTTCACTGCTGCATGGCTCATTGAAAGAGCAGGACGAAAATTTGTGTTAGCTACTTATTTAATTGGGACAGCAATTAGTGCTGTAGTGTTTGGTAATGCAACAACAGCAGTGACGCTCCTTATTGCAGGTATGTTTTTATCCTTCTTTAATTTAGGAGCTTGGGGGGCGCTATATGCTTATACGCCAGAACAATACCCAACGGTCATTCGTGGTACAGGTGCAGGTCTTGCAGCAGCGAGTGGGCGTATCGGTGGCATATTCGGACCGTTGCTTGTAGGATCAATGCTTGCTAAAGGTTATGATATTAGCGTAGTATTTACATTGTTTTGTGGCGCTATTTTACTAGGTGTACTCGTATTAGTAGTTTTCGGTAAAGAAACAAAGCAAATTGAACTGACCTAACAGAGCAAGAGCGCTTTTCTTACTAGAGAAGCGCTTTTGCTCTCTTTATGTCTAATTTATTAAATTATCAGAAAAGTCGTTGTTTTCAGATTGTTAAGGTGGTACGTTAATAAGAAGATAAAATTTGGAATGGAAAAGGCGGGACAATAGGCGTGACTTTATGTGAACATATTAAAGGTAAATATTTGCGTTTATCAAAAGGTCAAAAAATTGTAGCGCAATATGTGATTAATCATCCTCATATGGTAGTGCAAAATAGTATTGCTAGCTTAAGTAAAGAAATAGGTGTTAGCGAATCAACAATTGTACGTTTTTGTTATGCTATTGAGGTAAATGGTTTTGTAGCATTGCAAGAGCGCTTAAGAGAAGATCTTAAAAATCCTGAAGAACAAAAAATAGAAAGTGTTCTTTGGTAGTCATTGATTTCAATTGCATCTAAATATGATAAAATAAAAATGAAATGTAGATAATCATTTAGGAGGCAATAAAATGACGAAAGTTTTAGTTTTTGGACACCAAAATCCAGATACAGATTCAATTTCTTCAGCAATTGTACACGCATATTTAAAACAGCAGCTAGGTGTAGATGCGGAGGCAGTACGCTTAGGTGAAGTAAACGGCGAAACACAATATGCTTTAGATAAATTTGGCTTCGAGGCACCGCGCTTAGTTGAGCGTGTAGCAGCAGAAACAAAGCAAGTAATGTTAGTAGACCACAATGAATTTCAACAATCTGCTGTAGATATTGAGGACGTTACAATTTTAGAAGTAGTAGATCATCACCGCATTGCAAACTTTGTAACGGCGGACCCTCTTTATATGCGCGTTGAGCCAGTAGGTTGTACAGCGACGATTTTAAATAAATTATTTAAAGAGCATGACATTGAAATTCCAGCAAATATTGCAGGACTAATGTTATCAGCTATTATTTCGGATACATTATTATTTAAATCACCAACATGTACAGAGCAAGATGTTAAAGCAGCTAATGAGTTAGCTGTTATTGCAGGTGTAGATGCAGCAGAGTATGGCTTAGCAATGCTAAAAGCAGGAGCAGACTTAAGCAAAAAAACAACTGAAGAACTATTAACGCTTGACGCTAAAGAGTTTACTTTCGGTGCACATAAAGCAATCGTGGCCCAAGTAAACGCTGTAGATGTTAATGATGTGTTAGTACGTCAACCGGAAGTTGAAAAGCTAGGAGCAGCATTAATCGAAAAAGAAGGTTTAGGTTTATACTTCTTTGTTGTAACCGATATATTAAACAATAACTCAGAAGCTATTGTGTTAGGTGATGCGCAAGCTCAAGCAGCTCAAGCATTTAATGCACAACTTAACAATTCAAGAATTGTACTGCCAGGTGTAGTATCACGAAAAAAACAAATCGTTCCAGTATTAACGGAAGGTTTACAATAAAGCTAAGAGCGCTACGCGAGTCGTAGTGCTTTTTTTAGGCAGAAAAATTGCTATTTGAATCTCCCGCTCGTTACAATGATGAAGATAATAAGGGAGGCTATAAAATATGAAAATTGAAGTATGGTCGGATTATGTATGTCCATTTTGCTATATTGGTAAAAAACAATTAGAGGATGCGATACGTGCAAAAAATCTTGAAGATGATGTCGAGGTTGTATTTAAAAGTTATATGCTAGATCCTACAACACCGACTGACTCTGAAGTGGCTGTAGTAGATAGTTTGTCGCGTAAATACCAAGTAACACCTGATAAAGCGCAGGGGATGATCGATGGCATCGTAGCGCGTGCCAATGAAGTCGGACTAGCGTATGATTTTTCGGAGTTAAAAGAAGAGAACACGCTAAAGGCACATCGTCTTGTGAAGTTTGCTGAAACGAAGGGCAAGGCAAATGAACTCAATGAGCTACTGCTTAACCGTCACTTCGTTGGCGGTCAACGCATCGGTCAAGATGAAGTATTAGTAACATTAGCTAAAGAAGTAGGATTGGATGAGGCAGAAGTTAAAGCTTTACTAGCAAGTAATGACTTTGCGGATGCTGTGCAAGCTGATATTGCAGAAAGCCGCGAATTAGGTGTGCAAGGTGTACCTTTCTTTGTTATTAATCGCAAATATGGTATTTCTGGTGCGCAACCTAAAGAAGTATTCGAACAAGCGCTTCAGCAAGTAGCTGAAGAAGAAGGCATTAAGCCGGGGCTTAAGATGCAAGGAAATTCGAGTGCTGGAGTTTGCACCGACGACGGTTGTAATTTATAATTTCAGTCAAAAGTCTGAGTTAAACGCATTGACAATTCAATGCGTTTTTCTTATGATAGTAATATATCTTGAATTCGAGATAACTGAAAACTAAGGGAGATTAAATAAAATGAACGTATTAGTAGTTAAAGCGAATAACCGACCATCATCACAAGCTGTTTCAAGCAAAATGTTTGAAGCATTTATGGAAAATATCGAGGTAGAAAACGTAACTGTATTTGACCTATTTGAAGAGTATACACCGTATTTTGGTCAAGATTTCTTTGCGATTTTCGGTAAGTTACAAAATGGCGAAACACTAACGGATGAAGAACAAGCAATGCTTGCAGCACAACAAAAGGTCCAAAAGTTATTTACAGAAGCAGATATTATCGTATATGCATTCCCACTATGGAACTTAACAATCCCAGCTAAATTGCAAACATTTATTGATTATGTATTCCAAGCTGGTTTCACATTTAAATATAATGAACAAGGTCAAATGGTCTCTTTACAACCGAATAAAAAAGTTGTGTTATTAAATGCTCGTGGCGGCGTTTATTCAACTGAAGAAGCTAATTCAATGGAGATGGCTGTTAATTATATGCGCAATGTAGTGACAGGTATTTTTGGTCAAGAAATTATGGCGGAAGTTATTATTGAAGGTCATAATGCTGCGCCACAAAACGCAGAGCAAATTATTGCGGATGGTTTAGCGCGTGTTGCAGAAGTTGCAAAAGAAGTAAATCGAATCGCTGTTAAAGCGTAATATAAAGACAAAGGCGATTTAGAAGGTTTTTAAACTTTCTAAATCGCCTTTTTAAATTTAAAAATGTAGATCCTCGTAGTGAGAATCTACATTATACAACTTATAAGCTAATTGCTTTTACTTCGTCAATATTTGTTAACTCTGCAACAAATGTTAAGTCATCTGCTGTTACTTCATTATCTACTGATAACATCATAACAGCCTTACCGCCAACTTGTGCACGACCTACTTGCATCGTAGCGATATTAATATCTTTTTCAGCTAATTTAGTAGCTACGCGACCGATAGCACCTGGCTTATCTGTATTGCGGATATATAATAGGTGACCCTCTGGTGTTACGTCAACGACATAGTCTTCAACTTTAACGATACGTGCACCAAGTCCATTTAATAATGTACCTGCTACAGAGTGTACTTCATTAGCTGTTTTAATTTCGATAGTAATTAAGCTAGTAAAGCCTTTTGCTGTTGTTGTTTTATGTTCGTTAATTTTAACGCCAATACGCTCTGTTAAGTAACGTGCGTTAACATCATTTACATGGTTACCATGATTTTTAGATAGTAAGCCTTTTAATGCGTTTGATGTTAATGGACGTACGTCATAGTTAGCAACATCTCCTGCGTAAGAAAGGTTAATTTCTTTTACTGGTTCAGTTGTTAATTGTGTAACGAATGTACCTAGTTTTTCTGCAAGCTCAAAGAATGGCTCTACTTGCGCAAGTAATTCTTTAGGAATTGAAGGCATGTTTACTGGGTTAGTTACTGTGCCCGTTGTAAAGAATTTAATAATATCATTTGATACGTCAACAGCTACTGACTCTTGTGCTTCAATCGTAGATGCACCAAGGTGAGGTGTTGCGATTACTTGTGGTAATGTTAATAATTTATTATCTGTTGCTGGCTCTTCAATGAATACGTCAAGTGCAGCACCTGCTACTTTACCTTCTTTAATTGCATCATATAAATCATCTTCGTTTACGATACCGCCGCGCGCACAGTTAATGATGCGTACGCCGTCCTTCATAATAGCAAAGCGCTCTTTATTAATGATGTTGCGTGTTTCAGGTAGTAATGGTGTGTGCACTGTTACAAAATCAGCAGCAGCAACAACTTCGTCAACTGTACCTTTTGTTACGCCAAGTTCTTTAGCACGTTCTTCTGTAAGGAATGGGTCATATGCAATAACTTTCATACGTTGACCTTTAGCGCGGTAGGCAACTTCGGCACCGATACGGCCCATGCCGATAACGCCTAATGTTTTGTTTTTAAGTTCTACACCAACATAAGATTTACGATCCCATTTGCCATTTTTTAATGAGTTATAAGCTTGAGGGATGTAACGTGCAAGGGAAGTCATCATAGCGATTGTATGCTCAGCTGCAGAGTTAGTGTTGCCGTCTGGTGCGTTTACAACGATTACACCGTGTTCTGTTGCTGCTTGTAAGTCGATATTATCAACACCAACACCAGCACGTCCGATTAATTTTAAGTTTTTAGCTGCTTTAATAACTTCAGGTGTAACTGTTGTTTGGCTACGTACTAATAATACGTGGAAGTCACCAATTTTAGCGATTAACTCTTCTTGCGTTAAACCTGTATCCACTACTACGTTTAAGTTTAATTCTTTTTCTTGGCGTAAAGGAAAAATACCATCCTCGCTTAATGGGTCTGCGATTAAAATGTTAATTTGATCAAGTGTTGTCATGATTATTAGCTCCTTAAAATATAATAGGGTGAACTACCGAATGTTGGCTTCCTAAAGTAAACTTAGGCAAACTCCCGCGTTCTAAAAGGTTTGGTGGCTACAGACTACATGTTGGTGAAAATAAAAAGCCTTTCACTCCTTACAGCACAAAAAGATATTGTGTTGTAAGGGGCGAAAGGCTATAAATGTCTAGTCCGCGGTACCACCCTTAAATCACTAACATAATGTTAGTCTTGGCTATATGCGTAACGTGCATGAGCGTACAAGCATTTCCTCTTGTCTACAGTTAGAGTGGAACGAATTTAAGAAAATCACTAATTTACACCAACCATTAGCTCTCTTTAGATTTTACATAAGTCGCATGTCTCTAGCATTGTATTTTTTACGTGTATATCTGTGTTGTTGAACTAAAACCATCATACGCCCTATTGTTCAGTTTTGTCAACGATAAAAGTGAAAATAATATTGAAAATCGTTTTAGGAAAAGCATTAAATGGTTAAAAGCGAATGAAATAACTTTAAATTTTTTTATTGTTCGTGTTTTTAGAGAGGACATACAGCGGGTGGTAGTTGAGCAAAAACGGTGTTTTCCGAAATGAAAAACGCTTTCATAGAGAAAAAAGAAGGAACGTAAAAAGAATATACTGATAATTTAGTGTACTAGAAAGAAGAAGAGTATGTATGAAAAAGTACGAAAAAGAAGGGAATTGCTACTTAAAGTCGAATATATGACTATATTATGAATTTTAGGAGTGTATAAAATGAAAACATACGAAACGATTGAATTAACTTTATTTGAGCGTAGTGCTACATTAACGCTTAACCGTCCTATGGTCATGAATGCGATGAACGCTACGATGATGAAAGAGCTTTCCGATTGTTTTGCAACTTTAAAAAAAGAACCGGCAATTCAAGTATTACTCATTAAAGGAGCAGGAAAAGCTTTCTCTGCTGGTGGCGATATAAAAGCGATGCTAAACACGGAAGAAGCATTTGATATGGAAGAAATGATGCGCTATTTAAAAGTTATGGTCGAAGCCTACTATACATTACCTATGATTACAGTAGCGGCCGTACAAGGCGCAGCAGCAGGACTTGGATTTAGTTTGGCACTCGGTGCAGATATTATTTTTGCGGATGAAGAGAGTAAGCTTGCGATGAATTTTATTGGCATCGGGCTTGTGCCGGATGGTGGCGGGCACTTCTTTATGACAGAGCGTTTAGGAGCTATGAAGGCAAAGCAATTAATATGGCAAGGTGAAATAATGGAGGCTAAAAAAGCGCAAGAGCTAGGTTTAGTCGATTATTTAGCCCCTAAAGGTGATGTCTTAGCGATGGCTGATCAAATGATTGGACAATTATTAGCTTCGCCGATTTTATCAATGATAGAGACTAAAAAAATTATTCATGCACAAAAATTACCGATGTTGCAAGATGTGCTGACACGTGAAGCAGCAGCACAGTCTCGCATGCGTAAAACAGCAGATCACTTAGAAGGTATACAAGCATTTGTAGAGAAGCGTCAACCTAAGTTTGAAGGGAAGTAAGTTTGCGCTGTGCATAATGCTAAGTAATTACAACGTGTGCATTTATTACGATCAGGGTTAGCAGTAAAGTCGGCTTCGCTTAATGGCTCATTAGTTAAAATATCTGCCATTAATGCTTTCATATAGTGTGTACTTTGCTCAAATAAATAAAAAATATTGTCTAGCATTTTGTCATTGACCTGAAATGATTGCACCGTTGCAGAAGCTAAATATTCAAGATGTAAGTGTATCTTTTCGTAAGCAATATTATAGTAGGTATGCACATAATGCGCATATAACATTAATTGTTCGCGATCATCTGGTGACGGTTTACCTGTTTTCCAGTCTACGATATGCCAATCGTCTTGTTGATCTACGTAAAGCAAATCAAGTACAACATAAATCTTTATCCCGTCATGACGCAAATAGCTAAAGTCCTCTAATTGTTTAAATGTCACACTTTCGTGCAAGATACGATGCATCGTTTTGCTAGCAAAGAAGTTTTCGAAATACGTACGCAACATAGCGTTATAAAAATGGAGCTGTTGTGAATCAAGCGTGTTAAAATAGTGAATTTCTTGAAAGATGGGATGTTTACCTGGTTGCTCGAACCATAGATGTTGATAAGTAGTTGAATTACGATAAATGGTATTTAAAAAATCGCGTGCATTCTTTTCTAAATATTCAAGTTGTAGTAAATCGTTAGTTTGAAAATACGTTTGAATCGTCTTAGCTAACAAATCATGGACAATTTGCCCAATTGCGAGCGGTAATGTTTGCATCTTCTTTAAGCGGTAAGCTTGTTTTTGAGTAGCGTCACTCGTGCGTAACCAGCCATTGTGACTAGCGTAGTACGTGTAATAATATTGACGTTGGCACGCCCCGAATGTTTTATGCCGCGAGTAAGACCAAGAAAACTCAGGAAACGGTTTAATTTCAAATGCCATTTACGTGATGCCCCCTTTTTATTATGTTAAGATAATAGAAACGCAAGAAATTGCGTGCCTTACCATTTATTATAAGACAGGAGCGATTGAAATGGAAAAAAGAGTAGTTGTTATGACATTTAAAGAAAATAGTCATGCATACGAGACGTTTTCGAAGTTAAAAGCATTGCATTTAGAAGGTAAAGTAGAAATTGAGCAACTTGCGGTCATAGAAAATGTAAAAGATAAAGGTTTCGAAGTGAAAGATGCCGCAGATTTAACAGGTAGTGACCGCTTCTTTGCTGGTGGTTTAATCGGTGCATTTGTTGGTATTATTGGTGGGCCACTTGGCATGTTACTTGGTTGGACGACTGGCTCTATTATCGGTAATATTAGCGATATTGGCGAAGTCAAGGGAGCGATGTCAACGTTCCAACAGACAGCAAATGTTTTAACAGAAGGAACAGTTGGTGTGATTGCTATAGCATCTGAATACTCTGAGCGTGTAATTGATGACGCGGTAAAAACTGAATTAGATGGTGAAGTGGTACGCTTCTCGGCAGCAGCTGTGCAACAGGAAATTGACGATGCACATAAAGCGGAGCGAGAGTTACGACGCGAGGCACGTAAACATTGGTTAAAAGATAAATTTACGCACGATGAAGAACCTACTACAGATAAATAAAAAAGAGGTCGGGACAAAACCTACCTTATAAATGAAAAGCCCTTGAAATTTTACATCATGTAAAATTTCAAGGGCTTTAATTTTGGTGTTAAAACGGCATCTTCTAAAGAAAGTTACACAAACAGTTCTTTTTGTTGAACAAAATTGATTATAGACTTACCATCTGCCACCGCTTAAGGTGTAAGGTTTTTTAAAGATAATCACTAATAATGACAGCTTAAAGTGCTTGCAAACTCAAAGCACTAAGTATCTTTTTAATTCATCTGCATTATTTTAATATAATTTTTGGTTGCTAGCGTATCGTTCTTTATGTCCGCTTCCTATGCAAAAGCAAAGAAGGTGAATAATTTAGATTACAGTATTGAAGATACGAATACCAATATTTTAAACACCCTAATTTTTATTACACGTGGAATAAAATAAGTTTACCACGCGGTGACACTACACGATGCGTCGTTTCTGCAATGCCGAGTTCTTGCAGTTTTTGTTCACCAATTGTTTTAGCCACGTCATCGTTTTCAGCCTCAAAGTTTTCATCTACAACCAGTTCCCCTGTTGGTTTAAATGATGTGATTTTGTATAAATCCATGTGAATCATCCTTTCTCCCATAATACTTATAGTATACGCTATTTGGCGAAAAAAATAAGTAAAGCTTCCTTGACATCACTTTGAATGTAAAGTAACCTTTACGTAAAGTTAACTTTACATTAGGAGGTGATGACGTGAAAGAAAGTAAGGGGATATTTACTGCACTAGGTATGATATTTTTAGTGTTTGCTGTATTTACGACAGTCATCGAGTTGACGACAAGTGGTTTTAGAGTGGGTGTGCTAATGCCGTATAGCATGGCTTTTATGTGTTTAGTGCTCGCGCAAATTGGTGAGCATTTAGATAGTACGGATGAACGCAGTAAAACAATTAAACGCACGAGTGCTAGTTATAGTTTTTATGCTACCGTTGTAGTCATGCTAGTACTATCACTACTCGTTAATACGGATGTACTAAAAGTTAGTGCATCCGCTTTACTGCAAATTTTACTACCAGCTACAATTTTTATTTTATATGTGTCATTGTTAGTAGTAACGAAGAAGATGTGAGGTGGCACAGTGGAAAATTTCATTAAAGAAAAGCGTGCGATAAAAGGTTGGACTCAAGACGATTTAGCAGAGCTTGTAGATGTGTCGCGTCAAACGATTATTTCGATTGAAAAGGGGCGTTACAATCCCTCGCTCCTGCTCGCTTATCGTATAGCTAAATTATTTGATTGCACCATTGAAGAATTATTTAATTTTGAGGAGGAAGCTTAATGAGAGAGGGCTTTGATGTTATACCTTTTGTCATTGGTGGCGTAATAGGAGTTGTGTTGTCACTTATAACCGTTTATTTCATTAAGCGTAAGGGCGAGCGTGAAAAACGTTATGATGAGCGTTATATCGTGATGCAATATCAATCGCGCTCACTTGCTTGGGGTGTAACAGCATTAACACTTGTTGTGGTGTTTGCTGTACTTTATATTGTAGAAGGATTTTCGTTAGCAACATTTCTTGTACTTGCAACATATATTATTCATTTAGCCGTGCAGTGGTTATATTATCAAAAGTTAAAAAGTAGGGGGTAATACGGATGTATGAAAATTTTGATTGGCTGGCCTTTTTACTTGGGTTACCATTAGCCCTTTTACTTATGGTGTTTATTTATCCTTTGCAACGCCGCGCATTAAAAAAGCAACGTGCATTAGATGAGCGTTACGTTACCATTCATACGCAAGGACGTTCTTTTGCTTGGGTTGTGACTGCAGTAGCTATAGCCTTGGCTTGGCTAGTAGTGTTGCTTATTGAACCGATTGGTACAGCCTTTTTTGTGTTAACTTTTTTATGGGTGGTGCATTTTACTAGTTGGTTAATTGGTGCTGCTATTGCAAGTAAACGAAATTAAATGAAACGTGATGGACAATACTATCGTACAAATAGTAAAGGAGTGAAACGGTATGACATTAGCAATAGCGAATGTAACAAAACGCTTTGGTGATTTTACAGCAGTGGATAATTTAAATTTAACAATTGAGCAAGGTTCGATGTATGGATTTTTAGGTGCTAATGGAGCGGGTAAAACAACGACTTTCCGTATGATTTTAGGTTTGTTGACGCCAAACGAAGGCCATGTATTATGGAACGGCAAACCGATCTCCTATGCAACGAGCCCGCAAATTGGTTATTTACCAGAAGAGCGAGGGCTCTACCCTAAAATGAAGGTAGAGGATCAATTAATTTTTTTAGGACAGCTACGTGGTATGAGTAAAGGTGATGCAAAACGTGCTATCGCTCATTGGTTAGCGCGCTTTGAAGTACCGCAGTATGCATCAAAGCGTGTTGAAGAACTTTCGAAGGGTAATCAACAAAAAATTCAAGTGATTGCTTCATTAATGCATGACCCAAAACTATTAATTTTAGATGAACCTTTTTCAGGCTTAGACCCAGTGAATGTGGAAATGCTGAAAGATGCCATTATTGATTTTCGTAATAATGGTGCAACGATCGTGTTTTCAAGTCACCGTATGGATCATGTCGAAGAACTTTGTGAGCAACTGTCGATTATGTCGCATGGCAAGCAACTTGTACAAGGTTCATTGCGTGAGGTGAAGCGTAACTTTGGCAAAAAAAATGTACGTATTAAATCAGATTTTGATTTAACAAATTTAGCTAACATAGCTGGTGTTAATGAAATGAAAACATCACTCGAAGGCGCAGTGTTCCAAATTGATGATGAGGCGGTAGCGAATACGTTATTAACAAATGCGTTAGCACAAGGACCAATTCGCCACTTTGAAATTGAAGAGCCGTCCTTGCAAGATATCTTTATCGCAAAGGTGGGGAAAGAGCATGCGTGAGTTTTGGATAATTTTTAAACAAGCTTTTATGACCAAGGCTAAAACGAAGTCCTTTGTGATTACAACCATTATTATGATGTTAGGCATTGTGTTGATGACGAATATTACGACTGTTATTGATAAGGTAAGTGACTTAACGGGTAGTGGTGAGGCAGATACGCTTACTTTACTTATAGAAGATGATGCACTGTACCAAAATATCGCCCAACATCTTAATGATAAATCGTATGACTTTACGATAAAACGCGCTAAGCAGGACGAACAAGCGTTAATTGATGAGGTAAAGAAAGATAAGTTAGATGCTTTTGCGAAGGTCGAACTAACGACAGATGAGCAACTTGTAGCAACTTATCAAACCTCAAGTATGATGGATGACAAGGGCGCTATGTTACAAGAAATTTTGCAGGCCATTCAAACGGAAAAACAAGCAGAGAAGCTGTCGTTAACACAAACGGAAGTACAAACATTATTTGCACCTGTACAGTTTGAAGAAAAAAATATTTCAGCTTCTGCTAAGTCCGAGGCAGAGCTTGGTCAGGCGCGCGTATTAGTTTATGTACTAATGTTTTTAATTTATTTTGCTGTTATTTTATATTCAGGTATGATTGCAACAGAAGTAGCAACGGAAAAATCTTCACGCGTGATGGAAATTTTAATTTCTAGTGTGTCCCCTGTAAAGCATATGTTTGCTAAAGTGATTGGTATTGGAATGTTAGGTATTGTCCAAATGATTTTACTTGGGCTTACAGGTTTTATTGCAGTACGTACTTCCAGTGCAACAGGTGATATCGGCGAGTTTATGAAGTTTAGTGATGTTAATCCGATGACGTTAGTATACGGTGTTATCTTCTTTTTACTCGGCTACTTTTTATATGCCACACTTGCAGCATTGCTCGGTTCGTTAGTAAGCCGGATTGAGGACGTACAACAAATGATTATGCCGATGACAATTTTAATCGTCATTGCCTTTATTATTGCAATGTCAGGATTAGGGAACCCAGAGCTTGCTTATTTAAAATGGGCTTCTTACTTCCCGTTCTTTACACCGTTAGTAATGTTTATGCGCGTAGGTTTATTAGATTTACCGATGTGGGAGCCATTGCTTGCGATTGCCATTATGCTTATTACGATTGGCATATTAGGTTGGTTCGGTGCACGCGTTTACCGCGGTGGCGTATTAATGTACGGGCCGTCTCGTTCATTAAAAGATATCAAAAAAGCGATTCAGCTCGGAAAAGAATAAATTAGGGATGCTTGCGTATAATAATGCGCGAGTGTCTTTTTTTTTAGTATAATGAGGGATGAGGTGAAAATAATGGTACGTTTTTTACATATTTCCGATTTACATATTGATCGTCCGTTTAAAGGTGTGACGGACCTATCCTTACACGCGCTTCAAGTTGTTCGACAAAGCACGTTTTTAGCATGGCAAAAAATTGTACAATATGCCATTGAACAACAGCCCGATTTTATTTTATTAGTAGGGGATAACTATGACGGAGCATCGCGTAGTCTGCGTGCTCAGCAAGCGCTGCAACAAGGATTTGAACAACTACAAGCACATAATATACCTGTCATCGTCAGCTACGGGGCACATGATTATACTGACGGAGTTTGGTCGCGTTTTTCGTATCCTGATAATGTCATTAGTATGCCATCAAAAACGACGACAATTACTTTGCCCATCGAGGGCGGGGTTAAAATTACAGGATGTAGTTATCAACGTCCCCAAATGCCTACAGCGTTATGGGATACTTATCCACAAGTGGATAAAAAACATATTCATATTGCGATGTTATATGGTGAAGTAACCGAACAACAACTTAAGGCGAAAGGCTATGACTATACCGCGTTAGGAGGGCAACATGAGTCGCGTGTAGTTACACAGCAACCTTACAGTGCTTACAGTGGTACGCCGCAAAGTACGAGTGCCTTAGAAACCGGATCACGTGGCTTTCTTGATGTGACAGTCACTAAAGGGGAGTGTGTGACAAAATTTATACCTATCGCGCCGCTCGTTTACCTTCGCGAGGAAATTGACGCTAGTACGATACGCTATGCCAATGATTTAATGGTGTTGAGCCATAATGTATGTATGCGTATTCGCGATAAATACCAAGCTGCTTTTGTGCACCTTACGTTAACGAACCTAACGGAAGAGGGCAGTAAATTATGGCATAGTACAACAGAAGTTGAGTGGTTAAAAGTATTAAGGGAAATGGAAAGTGAACAGTTGCCATTCGTATGGCTAGCTAAAATGGAAGCTGTAACGAACGCGCCACGTCCAACAACCAATGCAGCACAACAAGTAATTGAGACGATGCACAGCTGGAAGGAAGACGATTGGCAACATGTGCTCGCATCGCTCTACCAAAATGGAACAGCATCACGTCTATTACAAGAAACACCAATTGACGTTTCGACATTACTCCGTGAAGCGGAACAGCTATTTTTACGTAAGATGCAAGAAAGTTGAGGTGGAAAAATTGTACATTAAAGCATTGCATATTTATGGTTTTGGCAAGCATGAAAATAAAAAGTTGTATTTTGATAAAGGCTTAAGTGTAATTTATGGCGGTAACGAAGCTGGGAAAACAACGATTCAACAATTTATTTTACAAATTTTTTACGGCTTTCCTACTAAAAAAGAAGAAGTAAGGCGTTATGAGCCTAAAGTGGCTACACAATATGGCGGTAAAATTACTATCGTTCATGAGACCTATGGCGAATGTGAAATTGAGCGTGTGCGTGGCAATGCAGTTGAAGGAGATGTCACGATTACGCTTGATAATAAAACGCGTAAAGATGCCAGCTTTCTTCCGCAATTATTATACGGCTACTCACGTGCAAGTTTAGCCGCTATTTTTGCTTTTTCTGTGGAAGAATTACAAGGTATGGAGCGCCTATCTGAAGAGGAGCTATCGCGTGTACTTCTAGCATCAGGTACAACAGACATTGAAAAATTAATGGCGATGGCTAAACAGTTAACATCGCAAGAAACACAACATTCTTCGTATAGCGTACAAGCCCATCTTCATAAAATTACTGAGTTAGAACAGCGTAGTAAACAGCTTCATCACGCATTACAAAGCTATGATGTCGAAGTGCAAACTTTACAAGAAGTAGAGCGTGCGATTACAAACTTGCGACAACAGAAAATAGAAGCTAACCAACAGTGGCAGTATTACCGCACATTATTGCAACAGTTGCCACTAATTATTGAACGAAGCCGTATTGAAGAAACTCTCGCACAAGCTGAAGTACTTCCATTTGTACGTCATGAGATGGAAGAGTTTATACAAACGAAAGCAATGATTTTAGAGGACGAACGTAAGTTGCACCAATTGCAACAGGAAAAAACGCAAGAGCAACAGGCATTGGTATTTGATATTGCACGCTTTAGTGCTACGACAGATATGTTGACACACGAAACACCTTGGCATCAAAATCAGCAAAAAATCGCAATGCTTCAAGATGAGATTGAACAAATTGAACGCGAAAATGCGAAACAGTTTCGCTTGCTTGGTATAAATACCATCGAAGAGCAAGAAGTGATGCTAAAGCAAAATGTTTCAATTGAAAAGGAAGAGCAGTTTCAACAAGTGCTGCGCCAAATGAAAGAAATTGATGCGCAACTATCTTTGCAACTACATACTTTAAATGATGTGCATAAAGAGTTAGAAGCTTTAGAAGGTACGACAGATACGGAAGGAATTCGCATTCGCCGTAAAGAAGAACGTGAACAGCGTATTAAACAAATGCAGTTTATTAAATTTTTTGCTGCTATTGCAGCTATATTATTTTTATTAATGTCGTGGTTTTGGCAAAATGTTTATACTTTTGTAGCAGGTGTCGCTTGTATTCTAGTATTTTTATACATCGTGCAATTACGTTTGCGCATGACGTCTGAGCGCTTTGTAGAAGAGCAAATAGAAAATTATAAGCAACGCTATCATAAAATTAAAGAGGATATAAGCGAGCTTGAACAACAACACGATCAACAAGAAATCTTACTGCAACAATTTATTCAATCTTTTTATACTAAGCCGTTAACAGACCGCTCATTGATGAAAGAATTATTCGTACGTGTGCGCAAATTACAGGAAGATGCACAAATTATCGCAGTAAAAAAAGAACGTTTACAGGATAGTTTAATGAGGCAAGAGCAAATACTTCAAGATGTGCAACAGTTGTTACAAAACGATGTAGACGTAGATCAAGCCTTTTCTCTTGTTCATCGCTTACGTGAACAATTACAACCGCAATATGAAGCTTATCAACAAGCAACAAAGCGTATTGAAACTATCGATAAAGAGGTAAGCCGTTTAACAGAGCGCTTAGCTCTACAGCATCAGGCTCAAAAAGATTACTTTACTAAGATGCAAGTAGTTGATGAAGAGATGTTATATGATGCCTTTGCCGAATGGCAACTCGTAGAGCAACGCAAAGAACGTTTGCAGATTTTACAAGAACAAATTACAATAGCGCCACCTACAACAGTAGATGATCAAGAAATTATAGCGAGAACCGAACACTATTTATATGAAGAACAAGAGATTGAAAAGCGACTAGAAGAAAAAATTACAGAGCAACAACAGTTACAACAAACGTTGCGTGCTAAAGAGCAAGATGAAAGTTACGGAGAAGTCATGCAACATTATGAGCAAACAAAGGAAAGTTTTAGGCAGGCCGTGATGGACTGGGCTAAAACGCAGACCGTCATCACAGCGATTGAACAAACGTTTACACAATTGCGTGAGCGTAAACTACCGCAAGTGCTAACGTTTGCTAGTGAATACTTTCATTTATTAACGCAAAAACAATATGCAAAGTTAATTGTGAATGAAGATGGTTATTTTGAAGTTGAAGCTACGGGCGGGCAACGTTACCGAATTGTAGAGTTATCACAAGCTACAAAACAACAAGCTTACACGGCTTTGCGTTTTGCCTTAGCGAAGACGCTCGAAAAAACAGCACCGCTACCATTTATTATGGACGATCCTTTCGTGCATTTCGATCGAAACCGTTTTATGTACATGGTACAATTAATACGTGCAATTAGTAAGGATAGACAAGTCATTTACTTCACATGCCAGTCAGTGGATAGTTGGCAAAAGGATGAAGTACAGCAATTATAGAGGGAGTGATACAATGGCTGGCATTACAACGTTACGAGTAGGCGAAGCGGTTAATCAGTATTTATTAATTAAACAAGCTACCTCAGGAATTACTACGGTAGGTAAACCTTTTATGTCGCTCGTTTTACAAGATAAAAGTGGGGACATTGAAGCAAAGCTTTGGGACACAAAAGAAGAACAAGAAGAGATGTATCGTGCAGGTGTCATCGTTCAAGTAGGAGGAGAAATCCAAGACTATCGTGGACGAAAGCAGTTGCGTCTAAAAGCAATTCGCGTAGCTAAGGAAGACGAAGGCATTACGGTTAGTGATTTAGTGCCTTCTGCTGCACAACCAAAAGAGCAACTGTATGAACAAGTTGTTCGTTATTTATTTGATATTAAAAATCCTAATATTATGCGTATTACGCGCTCGATTTTAGAAAAACATAAAGAAGCGTTTTTAGTGTATCCAGCGGCGATGCGCAACCATCATGATTATGCTTCTGGCTTAATTGATCATGTCGTATCCATGTTAAATTTAAGTAAAGCAATTTGTGATTTATATCCGACTTTACACCGTGATCTTTTATATGCGGGTGTTATTTTACATGATGTTGGCAAAGTTACAGAGCTTACGGGTCCAGTAGGGACAAGTTATACTGTAGAAGGTAATTTAATTGGGCATATTTCGATTATGGTATCGGAAATTGCTGAGGCTGCAAAAGAGCTAAATATCGAAGGCGAAGAAGTGATGTTGTTACAACATATGGTATTATCTCATCATGGGAAAGAAGAGTGGGGTAGTCCTAAAAAGCCAATGTTAGCTGAAGCGGAAATGCTTCATTATATTGACAATATTGATGCGAAAATGAATATGCTAAATCGCGCATTAGGTCAAACTGAAGCGGGCACATTTACAGAGCGTTTATTTGCTCTAGATAATCGCTCGTTTTATAAGCCAATGATAGATTAAGCTGAAGTATAGCACAAGCAGGTTACGACAAGAAAGTACTTGTAAAAAAAGGCTGTCACATGTCCGTGAAAACGGAGGATGTGAAACAGCCTTTTTACATATTATTTTTTATCTGATTTTTCTTCTTTTGGTTCTTCTTTAGGTTGTTCTTTGTCATCTTCAGCTTCATCAGCTGCTGGCTCTTCATCTTGTGCGTAAAGTTTTAACGCTTCTTTTAATAATGGATCTTCTGTTTTGAAGTTAGCTTCTTTAATTAATTTACCTACAACTTCATCTAATACCATTTGAGCTTCACCCGTTTGGCCCATTTTTTGCACTAAGCCTTCACGAATTTCTTTTTCTTTCTCTTCAAATTTAGGGTAATCTTTTACTTCGCGTCGATCGGTAATTTCAATTACGTGGAAGCCGAAGTCAGAAGCGACAGGTTCACTTAATGTATTTAATTCAAGGTCGTAAGCTGCATCATTGAATGACTCTCGCATTGTGCCTTGTGAGAACCAACCAAGCTCGCCGCCTTTATCTTTTGAACCTGGATCAGTTGAATATTTTTTAGCAACATCTGCGAACGATGCACCATCTTTAATTTCTTTAATCGCTTTTTTAGCTGTTTCTTCGTCTTCTACTAAAATATGACGACCGTTTAATTCCTCTTTACCTTGCTCGTAAATCTTTTTCACTTCATCTTCAGAAACAGCATGCTCCATTAATGCTTTTTCTTGTAGAAGTTGAACACGTAAAGATTCTTTAAAGCCTTCAGCAGTTAAACCGCTAGATGCTAATGCAGCGTTTAACTCATCACCGTATTGTTCTTTAATCGGTGCAAAAGCTTCGTCAATTTCCTCTTTTGTTACTTCATATTTATCAGCTAATACTTTTTCTGTTAACATTTGTTTTAAAACAAATGGGCCTGTTAATTTTTTTGACATTTCATTGAAGTCACTTGCTGTAATATCACCTAAATCTTTTGATGTTACAATTTTTTCGTTATCGCCACTGCTACAAGCAGCTAAAGCTACTACCGAGGCAGCAAGTGTCAACGTTAATGCTTTTTTCTTCATAAATAAATTCTCTCCCCACTATTGAGTTCATGCAAGTTACACTATATCATAAACGAAAATAAAACAAAAATAGTTCCATCCAAAAAAAAGAAGTTGCATTTGGCAACTTCTTTTTGAATGCTTATCCTGCTGTAATGACTTCGAGATAAAAAGAAAACAGTAAAATCGTAATTAAAATATTAACAGTACGATAAATTTTCGGTTGTTTTTCTTCGGGAATCTCTCTACGTTCACATAGCGCAAACGTCATACGGTTAATTTGGAATAAGTAAAATACCGAGAATAGAATTACAGATAATAGTAGCAAATCTATTCCTCCCCTCTTTCGTTCCTACTAGCATAGCAAAAATGTGAAATAAAATACAAGCAACATTACCTAACATTAGGTGGTACAAGAATCTCGAATCCTCTTTTTGTTTCTTCGATTTGTGATTCTTTTGGAGAGCGCATTAAGTTTTTCACATATAAAAGGTCAATCACGCAAATCGCGGTATGGTAAGCGAGTAAAATAGCACCATAATGAATGAAACGCGGCAGCACTAACATGCCTAAAATAATACTACTGTTAATGACGATAAACGGTGCTAAGCGTGTAATAATATAGCGATTTTTAGGTAAAATTTCGGTAATGCGTAAGTGTAAAGTAGGCAACCAATCATAAATGACTTCCCACTGAGCATTTACATCTTTACGGTAATCAAAAAGTGTTAAATAATGCACGCCTTTATGTATAGGGTACATCATGATAAATAATAGGGCGAATAGCCATAAATAATCGTCTGTAAAGGGCTTGGTATAGTAAAAGGTAAATAATAAGTAGCTGCTACATAACGTTAAAATAAAAACAATAACTGCCCAAAGCAAAATGCGGGTGAGTCCATATTGTTTATAAATATTTAAGATTTTCCAACAATGCATATCGTCACCTCCTATTTAATTATAGGTAACATGAAAAGGAATGTTAAGCATGAGTGTGACTTAACATTCCTTTTGTTTCACCTATCCGAATGTTTACGTTCTAAATCATCGAAGGATTCGTGAAAATGTGAAAATGAGCGTTCAAAAATATCGATAAAATCATCACCGTAAATATTTCGGATGACCGCCATTACGTCTAAAAACTCAGGGAAACGACCGTATAAATCTTTAAGAGGCAATGAGCCATTTAATACGGTGTGCTGTGTATTATGGTAGTTAGCATTAAGCTCTAAAATTAATTGGATGCCAGCCTGTGTCAACTCAACGTAGGTGTTACGTTTATCATCATCACGTTTAGAGAAGGATAAGTAGCCTCGTTCTTCGAGTTTTTTAGAGAAGTTGAAGGCTGTAGAGACGTGCATGACTCCGAATTTCGCCACATCCGAAATAGAGGCACCTTTTAAGTGAAATGAGATCCACAGAATATGATGCTCATTAATATTTAAATCATAAGGTTTTATCCAATGTTGCCAATCTTTTTCTACTGCTTTCCATAGTGCTTTTGATAGCTGAGCAATGCGCTGACTATATAACATTGCTTCTTTTTTTGTGTATAACTCATCTGACATAGCAATCACCTACTACTTTCTCATTAGCATTTTAAAAATATTATAGCAGTAAAGGAAAAGACTTTAAAGTTAGAAAAAATAAAAAATAAAATGACGCTTAAAAAATATTATTTTAAGCGTCATTTTTATTAATTTTATCAACTATTTGATATTTTGTTAGTACTAAAAAACTATTTAAGATTAGTTTAATTTTGTGTGTTTTCTTTAAGTTCGCTAATATTTTTCTCGATTTCGCTAATAGATTGTTGTAAAGAACCGATTTCTTGTTTCAAGTGGTCTGCATTTGGTTCGATATCTTGTTGGAAACGTTGAATTGACCCTTTTAAATCATTTACTATTTGCGGAATATTATTTTTTGCAACCGAAGCTAGAGTAGCGACAGCTGTTTTAACATTCATTGCTTCGTTACGTGTATCAGCGAAGCCCATTTTAAGATTAGCTGTGTTTGTTTTAAGTGAAGAGCGCAGCGCGTTGCCAGATTGGGGTGCTACAAAAGCTGCAACAGCCATACCGCCTACTACACCTGCTGTGACACCTAATAAAAAGTTTTTTGCTTTCATCTTCCATACCTCCAAGTAAATTACGTACTTACCTTTATCATACCCAAATTCATACCTTTCGAAAAGAAAAAACGATCTGCCAAAATGACAGATCGCTTCGACTTACGCATGAGCTGTTGCTGTTTTAAATGACGAGCGTTTTACTAGGTTCGTAATAATAGGGTAAATCACAGCGAATGCTACTGCGTTGAACAATGTAGCAGGTAGTACTACACCGATAAATAGGGCAGAGAAGCCAACAGGTACGTTAGCACCGAATACAAAAAGTGCTGTCCCCAAGAAGATAACACCTGATAGTATCGTACCTAACATTACTACTATTACGCTTGCTACCATATGGTGCATAACTTTTTTTGCTAGTAGGATTACGCCTAAAAATACAAAGCCTGTAATTGCTTTATCGATAATATTTGGTAAGAAGCCACCTGGGAATGTAGTAAATAAACCTGATAGTACCCCCGTTGCTAAAGCGAGTAAAAATGTCTCTTTTGCATAGGGGAATAATAAAATACCGATAAACATCATCGTTAACATGAAGTCAGGCTTCATGCCACCTACTAAACCAGGAACTACCATATAAAGTGCTGCTCCTACACCTACGAGTAACGCCATTAAAACAAGATTTTTTGTGTTCATAACTCATCTCTCCTCAACTAATCTAAACTAAATTTGCTTCCTAACGTCTCCTCATGAGCGCTAGCGAAACTTGGCTAAATTATACAAGTGTTTAGTAATAAATGCAAACGATTGTTCAGAATATTATGCGTTTAGCGCTTGTACGATGGCCTCTGCTGTGGCACTAATTTCTCCCTCAGCTGGCGTAATAGGTTGCCATACTAACGTTAAGCCGTCTTCTTCATAACGTGGAATGAAATGAAGGTGGTAGTGAAACACAGTTTGATAAGCAGCTGCCCCGTTATTATTTAAGGTGTTGAGTCCTTGTGGTTGGAACGCTGTTTTAATCGCATTTGCAATTTTAGGCGCGACACTATAAAGATGACTTGCAATTTCGCTTGGCATTTCAAATAAATCTTTGACGTGCTGTTTAGGAATTAATAGGGTATGACCTTTTGCTAATGGTGTGATATCAAGAAAAGCGTAGACATGCTCGTCTTCATATACTTTGACACTTGGGATAGTGCCATCAATAATCTTACAAAAAATACAATCACTCATTACAATTCCTCCTTTAGTTGATGTAAACTTATTCTATCATACAAATAACTGAACAAAGCGATGAGATTTGCTAAACTAGAAGCAAGATAGGAGTGGAAAATAGATGGCGATTTTACAATTAACGAATGTTACAGGTGGGTATACGAGAAAACCTGTTATTAAAGATGTTAACTTCTCAATAGAAGCGGGCGAATTGGTAGGCCTCATCGGATTAAATGGGGCAGGTAAAAGTACGACAATTAAGCATATTATCGGCACATTGCTACCAGATAGCGGGGAAGTAACATTACAAGGTGTAACATTAGCGCAAAATATGGAGAAGTACCGCAGTTCTTTTTCTTATATTCCAGAAACACCGGTATTATATGATGAGCTGACGTTAGAAGAACATATTGCCTTAACAGGGATGGCATATGGCCTAGATGAAAAAACGGTCAAAGAACGAGCAGACAAACTTTTAAAAGAATTTAGAATGGAACGCCGCTTAAAATGGTTTCCTTCGCACTTTTCTAAAGGAATGCGTCAAAAAGTGATGATTATGTGCGCCTTTTTAGTCGAACCTTCGCTGTATATTATTGACGAACCTTTCGTAGGATTAGACCCACTAGGCATTCAATCATTGCTTGATCAAATGGCTGAAAAGAAAAAAGATGGTGCAGCGATTTTAATGTCGACCCATATTTTATCTACAGCAGAACGTTACTGTGATCGTATTATTTTATTGCATGAAGGACGTGTTCGTGCACAAGGTACGATGGCTGATTTACGACAAGCCTTTAATATGCCAGAAGCTACATTAGATGATTTATATATTGCGATGACAAAGGAGCAAGACCATGCGTAATTTACAAGCGGTTTGGCAAACACGTCTTGCTCATTATACAAACGAATTGCAAAAGTATATGCGCTATATTTTTACAGGGCACATCGCTATTGTTATTGTCTTTTTACTAGGTGCAGGCGGCTATCAATATAGCGCTTGGTTAGAACAGGTTTCACCGACGTTTCCCGCAGCGGCGCTTGTCGGTTGCGTAATGGGGCTACTCATTATGTTCAGTCAGCCTACAACACTGCTACGCGAACCTGATGCAGTATATTTATTACCGCTTGAACAAAAAATGCCGCAGTATTTTTCTCAAGCACTACGTTTTACGTTTACGACGAGTCTTATGCTCATCATAATAGTGTACGTAGCTTTTATTCCGCTGTTAAAAATAGTAACGCCCCTTGCCATTACAATGATTTGGCTAGGGTTGGGTATTGCGCTAGTAATGAAATATATGAGTATTCATAGCGAGTTTGCTTTTCGCTATTTATATCGTGGGCGCTTTGTATGGGTGGATCGAGTAATTCGTTTTATGCTCGTTTGGTTGACGATTGCGACTTATTTAAATGGCTGGTATTACGGCGTAGGTATTGGGGTAATTACACAACTCATTTATATGCAACTACTTAAAAAGAAAGTGCATAATAAGCCTTTTCCTTATGACCATTTTATTACACTTGAGCAAAATCGAATGTTGCGTTTTTATCGATTTGCTAATTATTTTACAGATGTACCACATTTACGCGGAGCGATTCGCAGACGCAAATGGTTGGATATGATTTATCAATTAGTACCATATCGTCAACAAAATGCGCATCGCTATTTATTATGGCGTACGTTTATTCGTACAAATGATCATTTTTATTTATGGGTGCGTTTAACGGTAATAGCTGCTGTATTAATGGCATTTATCGATATTACAGCTGTTCGCTTTGTTATTGCTGGAGCGTTGGCGTTTGCTACCGCGCTACAACTCCAACAAGCACTAACGCACCAAAGCGCTTTTCGTATGGATGTGTTGTATCCTGTAGCACAAGCACATAAGCAAGCAGCCGCTACTTCTATCGTACGTCTACTCATCGTTGTACAAGCGTTAATTGTTACGCTAAGTCATAGCATGCAGCCTTATTTTTATGTCACAGGTGCCATCATGCTCATTGTGGGGCTAGTTACACAAAAAATGATGAAAAAAGCGTAAAGAAAAAGTTAGACCGACCAAATTAGGTTAGTCTAACTTTTTTATTATGCTTCGTCTTGTTGTTTAGCGGTTTGGTAAGTTGTAACGTATGAAGCAGCAGAGAAAATGTTTACAGGAGGCTTAGCACCTTCTGGTTTTTTTTCTGCGTGTGAATTGCGGAATGCTTGAGATTCTGTCCATGCTTTAAACGATTCAGGACCAGCCCATTCTGTTAAAACGATGTACGTTTCTTCACCGATTGGTCGCATTAAACGGAAAGCGATAAAGCCAGGCTCATTTTCAATAGATCCTTTGCGACTTAAGAAGCGATGTTCAAATACAGGACGGCCTTCCTCAGTTACTGGAATATTATTTAAAACATAGTACCCCGTACCTTTTAGTTCGTTGATCGAATCAATTGCTTCGAATTTTCGGGGAGATTGAAAAACAGTTTTACCCTCAGTTTCATGAAGTAATACAGCATTGCCTTCACCGTATAGAACGATCATTTTTTCGTTCGGGTATTTTGCACGCACTTGTTCCATATACTCAGGTGTGCCTGATGTTAAATAAATATTCATTTGTAAATGCCTCCTCAATTTAAGAAAAAAGTCTGAATCTTATCTTCTATTTAAACGATAATACAAGATTATGTCAAAAGAATCGCCCAGAAAGAACGATTTTATGACATTTGTCAGTTCGCGCTATACAATACTAGCATACGCGTTTATAGTGAATAAGGATGTCTAGTTTTACATACAAGTTATTTATTTTGAAGGGATGATGGTAATCATGACAAAGTTTAATGATACATTACTGCGCGCAGCACGTGGCGAAAAGGTGGAGCATACACCTGTATGGTATATGCGACAAGCAGGGCGCTCACAACCTGAATACCGCGAAATTAAAAAGAAATATTCGCTCGAAGAAATTACAATGCAACCAGAATTATGCGCGTATGTTACACGCCTTCCTGTAGAGAACTATAACGTGGATGCTGCGATTTTATATAAAGATATCGTGACGCCACTGCCAGGCATTGGTATTGATGTACAAATTAAAGCGGGTGTTGGTCCGGTTATTTCAAATCCAGTACGCACAGTTGCTGATATTGAAAAATTAGGTGAATTTAATGCTGAAGAGCACACACCATTCGTGTTAAAAACAATTGAAATGCTAACAAAACAACAATTGAATGTACCGTTAATTGGTTTCGCTGGTGCACCGTTTACATTAGCAAGCTATATGATTGAAGGTGGGCCTTCGAAAAACTATAATAAAACAAAATCATTAATGGTGTCTGAACCGAAAGCATGGTTTGCCCTAATGGACAAATTAGCTGATATGATTATTGTAGATATTCGTGCGCAAGTGAAAGCAGGCGCAAAAGCTGTACAAATTTTTGACTCATGGGTAGGCGCTTTAAATGTAGCGGATTACCGCGTATTTATTAAGCCAGTAATGACACGTATTTTTACGACGTTACGCGAAGAAAATATTCCACTGATTCAATTTGGTGTAGGGGCAAGCCACTTAGTTAATGAATGGAATGACCTGCCAATTGATGTAGTAGGCTTAGACTGGCGTTTACCAATCAATGAAGCGCTAGCAAAAGGTGTAAATAAGCCGGTTCAAGGTAACTTAGACCCAGCACTATTACTTGCAGATTGGTCAATTATTGAAGAGCGTGCAAAAGACATCATTGATCAAGGGTTAGAGGCTAAAGGTCATATCTTTAACTTAGGTCATGGCGTCTTCCCAGAAGTAGATCCAGAAGTGTTAAAACGTTTAACAGCATTTATTCACGAATATAGTGCAAAACAAATCGCAGCGCGCGGTTAATAAAAAAACGAGGTGACTCACGCATGAAAGAAGTGCGAGGATTATTAGTAATGGCGTATGGTACGCCTTATAAAGAAGAAGATATTGAACGTTACTACACGCATATCCGTGGTGGTCGTAAGCCAGCACCTGAACATTTAGAAGACTTACGTCGTCGCTATGCGGCAATTGGTGGTATTTCGCCACTAGCAAAAGCAACAGAAGCACAAGCTGAAGCGTTGTGTGCACGTTTAAATGAAGTGCAAGATGAAGTAGAGTATCAATTATATATCGGTCTAAAACACATCGAACCATTTATTGAAGATGCGATTGCAAAAATGCATGCGGATGGTATTAAAGAAGCGGTATCAATCGTGTTAGCACCTCACTTCTCTACTTTTTCGGTTAAGTCTTATAACGGTCGTGTATTAGAAGAAGCAGAAAAAGTAGGTGACTTAAAAGTTACTTGTGTTGAGTCTTGGTATGATGAGCCTTCATTTATTCAATACTGGGCAAATAAAGTTACCGAAACGTTTGATGCAATGTCAGATGAAGAGCGTGAGAAAGCTTGCTTAATCGTATCAGCTCACTCATTACCAGAAAAAATCAAGCTACTAGGTGACCCGTATGAGCAACAATTACATGATACTGCTAAGTTAATTCAACAAGCGACTGGCGTTAAAAATGTAGAAGTAGGTTGGCAGTCAGAAGGCCAAACACCTGATCCGTGGTTAGGGCCAGATGTGCAAGATTTAACGCGCGATCTTTATCATAATAAAGGTTATCGTTCATTTGTATATACACCAGTAGGTTTTGTAACCGAACACCTAGAAGTGTTATATGATAATGACTACGAGTGTAAAGTAGTGTGTGACGAAGTAGGCGCTAACTACTACCGTCCAGCGATGCCAAACACTGATCCATTATTTGTCGATGCAATGGTTAGTGCAATCCAAAAAAAGCTACAGCAATAAAATAGAAAGTGATGATGGCAGTGACAAAGGAAAGACGGAGAATTGTAATCATTGGAGGTGGCATAACAGGATTAACGGCCATGTATTATATACAGCGTGCCATTGATGCTGAAAATTTGCCAATTGACATCACGTTAGTCGAAGCCTCACTCCGTTTGGGAGGGAAAGTGCACACACATCGTAAGAACGGTATTATTATGGAAAAAGGCCCGGAGTCTTTTTTTGACCGAACGGGTAGTGTGAAGCGACTGGCACAGGACTTGCAAATTGAGGACAGTATTGTTGGCAATGCGCTTGGCAAAACATTTATTGCCCTTGGCAATGAATTGTACCCAGTACCCCCGAGTTTGTTAGCTGGCGATGCGCCGCATATTTCATCATTTATCACATCTCGATTATTTTCAGTCAGCGGTAAAGTGCGTGCGGCGGGTGATTTTTTCATTCCACGTACGCAATTGCCTGTTGATCAACCGGTAGGCGCGTTTTTGCGACGTCGTTTTGGCGCAGAAATTGTTGAAAACTTAGTGGAACCACTTCTTGCTAGTGTTTATGCAGGTGATGTGGAGCAATTAAGTTTACAAACTACTTTTCCTGAGCTTTATGAAGTAGAGCAAAAGCACCGTAGCCTATTACTCGGTATGCGAAAAGCGCAGTCGAGTCTTTTTTACAGTGATATACCAAAGCAAGGTGCTGGTATTTTTCAGACGTTTAAAAATGGTTTAGAAACAATGGTCGAAGCAATAGAAGCGACGCTAAAGCCAGGCACAATACGCAAGGGAGTACGGGCGGAAGCAATTGGTCATACCGAGGATGGCATGGCTATTCAATTAAGCCATAACCCAACCTTATACGCAGACGATATTGTAGTTGCTACACCTTATTATGTAGCACAGAGCTTATTTGAAGATAAAACGATGTTACAGCCACTTGAAGCTATGACTACAGCTACAATTGCCACTGTTAATATGGTGTTTAAACGTGAGCAATTTGATGACTTAGAAGCGCTGGCCTTTTTTGTTTCACGTAATAGTGATTTAACGATTACTTCTTGTACGTGGAGTAACCTAAAGTGGCCTTTAACGGCTAGTGAGGATTATGTTGTATTACGAAGCTATATTGGGCGCGTAGGCGATGAAGCAATTGTAGAGCTATCAGACCGAGAAATTGAACAGAATGTGATTGCTGATTTACAGCAAACATTACAAGTGAAAGGTAAACCACTCACTACGATCGTAACGCGTTGGAAAAACGCTATGCCGCAGTATACGGTAGGTCATACTGCACGCATTGCGCAAGCGAGTGAGCAGTTGCAACAACAATTTCCAAATGTGCATCTTGCAGGGAGCTCATTTAGAGGTATTTCAATTCCGGAATGTGTGGCGCAAGGCCAGGCAATCGCTGCACAATTGGTAGCAGCACATAAAGAGCGATTACACATCGATTAATTAACACTTTCAAAGGTAAACTTTGAAGGTGTTTTTTAATGAGCAAAAGTTAGTGGAATATGTTCAAAATATATCCTATGTTGTTTCATGGAAACTTCACACTTATGAAGTATGATATTAAAAGAGGTGAGAACATGCGAAAACAACTGCTACTACTCCTAATGGTGAGCCTAGTATTAGTGGGCTGTTCAGGGCAAAAATATGAGCCTGTAACAGAAAAAGCGTTTGTGGCAACAGTAAATATACTCGAGCCTTCATTATCTTTCTTTAGCGCTACTGGAGAGCCATTAACTACATGGCAACTCGATAAAGCGTATACCGGAGCTACGCTTGTAGGGGACAACGTGGTGTTGTATGGTTTCGGCTTAGACCGTGCCGTTGCTTATGCTTTAGCCACAGGCGAAAAACAGTATGAATTAAAAACAGGTACAGGCGTAACGAACGTTTATTATGATGACGAACAAGCCCTTACTTACGTAGCGAATGGAGAGACAAACCGCATTCATTCGTACAGCTTAACGGGTGAACCGCTAAAGCAAGCACAAGTAGGCAATTATCCTATGTCAATGCTCGTGCATGACGGCGAATTATATAGCATTAATTATAAAGATACCGTACTCACAGTACTTGATGCGAAACAACTAACGAAGAAAAGACAATTTACGATTGATAAATCAGCAAATGGTTTACTCGTTCCGCATAATACAACAGAGTTATGGGTAGGAGGGCACGGCGAAGGTGCGAAGCCAAACACGGATGTGAAGCGCTATGACCTTCAAACAGGTGAGTTGCTTGGTAAATTGCCAATGCCACTAATGCCAATTGAATTTACACAACGCAATAATGAAGTGTACGTAGTTAGCCATGGGCGAAACACTGTTTATGCTGTGACAACAGACGGCACACCTATTTGGAAACAGGATGTTGGCGCTAACCCATTTGCAATTGCTACACTAGGCGAAACAATTTTTGTAGCAGGTTATGATGACCATACCTTATATGCTATTGAAGACGGCACAATTACGAAAGCACTTGACGTTCAAAAAGGACCGTTTAAGTTGCTCGTTAGGGAGGACTAACTTTGACAAAAGTTTTAATTGTAGACGATGAGCGCGATATGCGCCATTTAATAGAGATGATGCTTAAAAATTCACATTTTGAAACGATTACAGCTAGCAGTGGGGAAGAGGCCTATTATGCGCTTCGCCACAATAGCGTAGACTTAATTTTACTCGACGTTATGATGCCAAACGAAAACGGCTTTGAAGTTTGTACGCGCATTCGTGAAACTTCTAAAGTACCTATTATTTTTTTAACTGCACGAGATGCGAGTGAAGATAAAGTGCGTGGTTTAACGATTGGTGCGGATGATTACATCGTAAAACCATTTACGATTGATGAATTAGTAGCACGCATTAACGCAGTATTGCGTCGCACAGGAGCTACAGAACTAGAAATCCAACAAAAATATATCGCAATCGATCCTATTAAGTTAGATGAAGTTGCACGAAAAGTATATGTGGAAGATAAAGTTGTACCACTGACGTTAAAAGAATTTGAGCTATTGTATTTATTTATGTTAAATCCAGGCACTGCTTATTCACGTGAACAGCTGCTTGAGCGTATTTGGGATATTGATTATGCGGGTGGAACGCGCACAGTGGATACGCATATTAAAACACTGCGCTTAAAATTAGGAAAGCAAGCGAGCGAGTATGTACAAACCGTATGGGGTGTAGGTTATCGCTTTGAGCCTAAAAAATGAAAAAGCTCTCTACCCGCATTTGGTTATTAATTGTTACCTTTATTGCGTTAACTGTAATTTTTATGTATTTTTTAACAGAGTTTCTTTATTTACAGTTATATGTGCAAGATGCAGAAAGTTCTATGGAAGAAATCGGCACAAAACTTCAGACGATGTACAAAGGTGGCCGTGTAGATGACCAGCTTATTTTAGATATCGAAACGTATAATAATTATTCCAACTTCAATGTATTTGCGGTACGTAATCCGCGTGAGCTGAGTGCTTGCGTGCCCTTCGATATTGATTACGATACGTTAATAGGTGTTGATGAACGCCAAAAATTATTAGCAGGTGAGTATGTTTCTTCGATGGGATATGAGCCGCGTTTTGAACGCCAAGTCATTTCTGTAATGTTTCCATTAGTAGATCAAAATCGTTTAGAAGGTATTATTTATATTTATTTTCCACTTGCTAAAATTAGCGAGCTGACGAATAAAGAAGTGTTAATATTATTCTTTAGTGCATTTTTATTTGCGCTCGTTGCTGCCTTTTTAGTTTCTAAAGGGCTTCGTCATATTATGCGCCCTTTACGTGACTTGCAGCAGGCGGTGGATAAAATGTCAGCGGGAGACTATAACATTCATGTGCCGGTAAGTTCAATGGATGAAATCGGCAAGCTGTCGCAAGCGTTTAATGAAATGGCTGCGGCTATCCACAAAGAAGATGAGGCACAAAAAACTTTTTTAGCTACCGTATCACATGAGCTACGAACGCCGATTAGTTATGTTAAAGGTTATAGTGAAGCGATACAGAGTGGCATGATTAAAAAAGAAGAACAAGATGAAACGATAGGGCTCCTCGTGCGTGAAGCGAATCGCATGGAGCGTTTAACGAATGAATTATTACAATTAGCGCGTATGACGAATGAGCAAGAAGAAGAAATTACAGTTTACCCTATTCCACTTGCTGAAACACTACGCGAAGTAGAGCAGCTCTTACAACCTGTAGCTACGCGTAAAGCAATTACATTAGAAGTCACTGTAGATGATACGCTAATCGTTATGGCGGATGAAGAGAAGCTAAAACAAATTACTATAAATTTAGTGGAAAATGCCGTAAACTATTCTAGTGAAGGTAGTCGTGTAGTGTTGCGAGCTCAACAGCAAGGACGTTTTGCGCGCATTATTATACAAGACCAAGGAATTGGGATTCCTGCTGAAGATTTACCTCATATTACAGAGCGTTTTTATCGCGTTAATAAAGCGCGTAGCCGATCAGATGGTGGTAGCGGTTTAGGCTTGTCTATCGTTGATCAGTTAGTGAAGCAATTACATGCGACTATGACGATTAATAGTGAGGTAGGGAAAGGCACGACAATTTTAGTGGATATCCCATTGATGGAGGAATGACAGTTCAATGAAAAAATTATGGTTAGCAATAGCCGCTAGTACTGTTATCGTTGCGGGCTGTAATGCAACAAATAAAGAGCCAGAAGTACCGGAAATTGTAGAAGTAGAAATTTTAACGCCTATGGAAGCCCCGCTTGCACCACTGAAGTTAGAAGCGCGTGTAACACAAGGTGGCAAAGATTTAGAGGATGCACATGTCCAATTTGAGTTTTGGCAATCTGGTATGCGCGATGATGCATATATGTTAGACGGCGAATATCAAGGTGAGGGTGTGTACGAGGTTGAAGTAACACCTGAAGAAGACGGTGTATATTATATGTTTGCTCATACAACAGCAAGCGGTATGCACGTTATGCCAAAGCAAGAGTTAATAATCGGTAACCCTAATATGGATGAGGTAATTAAAGAGGGACCAAATGAAAATAACGATATGCGTTAATTAAAATAGAGAAGCAGCTACTTAGAAGGTCGAAATCTTTCTAAGTAGCTTTTTTTTACATGAGAAAACCCGCTACACCATTTGAGCGAGGTGAGCGGGTTAGTGTAAGAGATTTAATTAACAATTCATTGCGTTAAGGGTACGCATCAATTGTAAGGGGCCATTGTTCAGGGAATAACAACTGCCCGTATTAACATGTACTAGACAAATGCTTATAGGCAGTTACATTTTTCACAAGTGTTGCTGTAGCATTCGCTTTGTTCTTCAATTTTTTCGCCACACTCTGTGCATTGTTTTGCAGGTAAATTTTTGAAAAATTCTACAACGTTTTCTAACATAATGTTTCCTCCTCTATAATTATCTGTACTAATACTGTTTTGATATTTCTTATTGTATTATAACAGATTGCGTCCGTCAACACTTAAATTCAAAAATGTTGTAAAATAAATATGACTAAATGGTGAAGGAGCCAAAATCATGCTATTTGTTGATAACGAAAAAAATTATGATCCACGCATTAACTTAGCAATTGAAGAATATCTTGTGAAAACAATGGATGTCGAGCAGGAGCCTATCTTATTATTTTATATTAATCAACCATCTATCATTATCGGTAAAAATCAAAATACTATTGAAGAAATTAATACAGCGTATGTGGAAGACAATGATATCATCGTCGTACGTCGTCTATCAGGTGGTGGCGCAGTCTACCATGATAAGGGTAACTTGAATTTTAGCTTTATAACAAAAGATGATGGTAACAGTTTTTTAGATTATAAAAAATTTACACAACCTGTAGTAGATGCATTAGCAAAATTGGGTGTCAACGCAGAGCTATCTGGTCGAAATGATATTTTAGCAGAAGGAAAGAAAGTATCAGGTAATGCGCAGTTTACTACGCGAGGTCGTATGTTTAGCCATGGTACGCTGATGTATAACACAGACATTGATGCTGTCGTAGCAGCGCTTAACGTTAAGCAAGAGAAGATCGCGTCAAAGGGTATTAAATCAATTCGTTCACGTGTGGCGAATATTGCTGATTTTTTACAAGACCCTATGGATATTGAAGCTTTCCGTATGACGTTGCTCCAATCGATTTTTAATGGAGAGGAAAATATTCGTTACTATAAATTAACCGAAGAAGACTGGGCAGCCATTCATAAAATTTCACAAGAGCGCTATCAACAATGGTCGTGGAATTACGGTAAGTCTCCTCGTTTTAACTTACAGAAAACAGAGCGCTTTCCATCAGGTAGCGTCGACCTGCGCCTAACTGTCAATAAAGGAATAATAGAAGAGATTACAATCTTCGGTGATTTCTTTGGAGTGGGAGAAGTAGCTGAGCTAGCTGAAGCGTTAAAAGGTGTAGCTTATCGCAAAGAAGATATTGCTAAAGCAATTGCGCCATTTGATACGGCTAAGTTATTTGGCGGTGTAAGCACAGAGGCGTTTTTACAATTAATTTATTAAAATTGCAAATAAAATACCGCACACTATCTCAGTGATAAACGCATAGTCGAGTGAAAGTGTTGGTATGCATTTAATAGCAGTAGTAGAAGAGTTCAGTAGGAGCTCTTCTTTTTTAGTTAGAAATTCTCAGCAAGCACGATATTTGCTATACTATAAAGGAGAGAAGGAGGCGTTGTTGTGGAAAAACATCGCATTTTCATCGTAGAAGACGATACTAAAATCGCTTCATTACTTGCCGATACTTTGCGCAAGTATCAGTATGATGTTCAAGTTATCCAAAACTTTGATGCATTAATCGAAGAATTTACGGCCTTTCAACCCCATTTGGTGTTATTAGATATAAATTTACCAGCATATGATGGCTATTATTGGTGCCGTCAATTACGTCAACATACGACGTGTCCTATATTGTTTATCTCTGCGCGTTCTGGTGAAATGGATCAAATCTTTGCGCTCGAAAATGGCGGAGATGATTTTATTACGAAACCATTTAATTATGAAATTGTACTCGCCAAAATTAAAAGTCATCTGCGCAGAACATACGGAGAGTATGCTGCGCGTCAAGAGGAGCGCACGATTAAGCTCGGTCAATTAACATTGCATTTAGAACGTATGGAATTACATACAAAGGTAGATGAAGTACCACTGCAAAAGAAAGAATGTATTATATTAGCTCTCTTAATGGGACAGGCACCTAAAGTCGTCTCGCGTGAACAACTTTTAGAAGAGCTATGGGACGATCAGGCTTTTGTCGATGAAAACACGCTAAACGTAAATATGACGCGTGTACGTAAAAAGTTGGCCGACTATCATATTCAGTCAACAATCGAAACAGTGCGTGGTGCGGGCTATCGATTTACTTTACATGAGGAAGAATATTAATGGGCAGCGTCAAATTATTTTTACGTGACCATGTTTCGTTTATTTTCTTTGAGCTTGTTCTTATTATGTTTATTATGGCTATTTATTGGCTAGATGGTTTTCGCAGTAGCAGTACAGCCATCTATTCATTAGCGATTAGCTTAGTGCTACTCGCATCATTTTTAATTTTGCGCTTCATACCAAGGCAGCGCTACTACCGAAAGATTTTGCGTTTGCCTGAGACGGTAGAAGATGCGCTTCAAAAAAATGCTAGTACAGCAGAAGCTAAACATGTAGAGCGCTATATTCAACAGCTGTATAAGCTTTATCAACGTGAAGTGCAAGAGCTTTATGCCAATCAAAAGCGTCATGATGAATTTATGAATCAATGGGTGCATCAAATGAAGACGCCGATTTCAGTCATTGAATTATTGTTACAAGAAGAAGGTAATCTGGATAAACAAAGCGTTCAGGAGGAAATAGATCGTTTAAAACGCGGTCTTGAAATGGTGCTCGTTAATGCAAGGCTCGAGCGTTTTGAAGACGATATGCATGTAGAGCAAGTAAATTTACGTGCAGTTGTGACGGCAATTATTAATGAAAATAAGCGCCTATTTATTACAAATCGTGTCTATCCTGTAATCGATGTTGATGAAGCGCTTATTGTAGCGAGTGATTCAAAATGGTTGCGCTTTGTTATCGGTCAATTTATTACAAATGCAGTGAAGTATACCTTTGAAGAAAATAAAAAAATTTATATTACCGCCACCACAGGTGAAGAAGTTACGTTAATTATTAAAGATGAAGGCATTGGCATACCTAAGTCTGATTTAAGTCGCGTAACGAAGGCATTTTTCACGGGTGAAAACGGTCGGAAAACAGGCGAATCAACAGGTATGGGTTTATACTTAGCACAAGAGGTATGTGAAAAATTAGGACATGGGCTCGTCATAACATCAAATGTGGGAGAAGGCACAACAGTAACAGTCACATTTAAGGGGGAGTTACATGACGAACATACGCGTCCATGATTGGGTATTAGATGTTGATTTAGAGGCAACGAAAGAAGCATACGCACAAAAGGCAGATTGTTGCTTATGTGAGGAATGCCAAAATTTCCGTTATGTGACGGAACAAATGTCAGCTGAAATTATTGCTTCAGCAGCACGTCTTGGCATTGATTTACTAAATCCTTGTCGCATTAGCGCTTTCGAAGTAGAAGGCGAAAAAATTATGTATACGGGGCATTATTGCCTACAAGGTAAAATTATTGAAGGTGAGCTTGATGCTTGGGATATCGTGGTAGGCGAGCATTGCTTCTCTTTAATGAATGAAGGCGATGTCACAAAGCCATTTACAGGAGAAACATTTGAGATTGCCTTTGAAGTTGTATTACCAAAAGTAACGATAATGGAGTGATGATAAATGCCAATCTTAGAAATCGACAATATGACGAAGGTTTATGAGGGTAAAGTTACGCACCGTGCGATTAATCAACTGAGTTTTACTGTAGAAGAAGGCGAATTTTTAGCGGTGATGGGTCCTTCAGGTAGTGGTAAAACAACATTGTTAAATATGATTTCTACAGTAGATGAACCAACGTCAGGTACGATTTTAATGAACGGCGTTAATCCACACCAATTACCAGAAAACGAGCTGGCGTATTTTAGACGTCGCCAGCTCGGTTTTGTTTTTCAAAATTTTAATTTACTGCAGACGTTAACAGTAGAAGAAAATATTATTTTACCACTCACGTTAGACAATCAGCCGCTTGAAGAAATGGAAGAGCGTCTAGCTATCATTACTGAGCGTTTGCATTTACAAGCGATTTTGCATAAGCGCCCTAATGAGATATCCGGTGGTCAGGCACAACGTACAGCGATAGGACGCGCGTTAATTCACCGACCTAGTTTAATTTTAGCGGACGAGCCAACAGGTAATTTAGACTCCAACACATCACGGGATGTACTCGAATTACTCATGCACGTTAATCAAGAGCAAAAAACAACGATTGTTATGGTGACACATGACCCTATTGCAGCAAGTTATTGCGATAGAGTGCTCTTTATTAAAGATGGCGAATTTTACAATGAAATTTACAAAGATGATCGTCGTCAAATGTTTTTCCAACGTATTTTAAATGTACTCAGTTTACTCGGGGGAGGGCAAGTCGGTGACCTTTCGACAATTCGCTTACCGTAATGTATTTCGTAATGGCCGTATTTACGCTGCATTTTTTATGGCTAGCTGTTTTTCAGTAGCTGTATTTTTCATTTATTCGATGCTGATGTTCCACCCCAATTTAGGTCGTGGCGTACTAGGCGAAGTTTCATTAGTAGGGATGGCGGGCGCTGAAGTAATTTTAGTGCTATTTACGCTATTCTTTTTATTTTATTCAATGAGTGCATTTTTAGCGGCGCGCTCAAGAGAATTCGGTATCCTGCTTCATCTTGGAATGGAGCGTAGACAACTAAATCGTTTAGTATTTATTGAGACGATGGTTATTGGTATCGCATCCATTGTTATTGGCATTATTTTTGGTTTCTCATTTTCAAAATTCTTTTTTATGATTGTACGAGAGATGTTGTACCTTGAACATCTGCCGCTTTATTTAAGTTGGGCGCCATTTTTATTAACGATAGGTGTTTTTACGAGTGCCTTTGTTATTATCTCGTATTTAAGCGTATCTTTTTCGCGAGAATATAAAGTGCTTGATTTACTGCGTGGTATCGACC
Source organism: Metalysinibacillus jejuensis (assembly GCF_003057615.1). Lineage (GTDB taxonomy): Bacteria > Bacillota > Bacilli > Bacillales_A > Planococcaceae > Metalysinibacillus > Metalysinibacillus jejuensis. Next base: position 39,751 of record NZ_QAFW01000004.1, on the reverse strand, counting down.
AAATTGAAACGAGTTTTCAGTATTCGATTAAACGCGCTATTAAAGGCGTTGTTTATATTTTAGTCGGTTATGGTCTTATTATATTTACGTCGTATTTTACCGGTTATTTAGCGTTAACTATTTTTGTACCATTGTTAATTACTTTTGGTACGTATTATTTTTTTAGTGATACAACGTTATTATTACTAGCAATCGTGCGTCGTAAACGTAAAATCAACTGGCGTCGCTTTCGCTTATTAGCCATTGCTGAACAAACGCATATTATGAAAAATAATGCCAAAATGTTTTTCGTAGTGACAATGGTATCAACGCTTGCATTTTTATCCGTAGGTGTGTTGGCGACAATGTCGTCTTATACTACGCAATATAATTTAATTAATCCGATGGGGCTCATCTATAAAGGCGATGCTAATAACCCGTATGAAGGCGAACATATTCGGTCATTAACGGAACAGCTAGAGGAACGGGGGCTGTCCTATCATTTAACGCGCTTTGTTGTAGTGAAGCAAACATCATCGGCTACTAAAAATGAAGTAGAAGTATTGCGCGAATCGGATATTAACCGGCTATTGTACTCTTATAATTATCCAATGGTAAACTTGCAAGAAGGCGAGGCCATGTTCATTCCTAATACCGAAGAGGATTTACAAATATTAAAAGATAAAGTAGTGCATACGGTGTTAGAAGAAAATGATATTGCGATTCAAATTGATCGTGTCTATCCGAGAGTTATTTTTCCTAAAGCTGTTATTAGCGTGAATTCAATTATTTTAAGTGATGAAGATTTTGAAAAGTTATGGTATGTCACGAGTGATCCCACGGTAGCGCAACCTGTATATCACTTATTTACATTTGATGTTAGCAATTGGATGGAAACAAAGGACATTACATTAGATGTTGATCCAACAGCAATGTTAAATAAAAACTCACCTTATAAATTAGAAAATGCAGGGCTCAATTATTCTTACATTGTCGCTACGTATTCTTTATTTACATTAGTTGTGTTATTAGTAGCTACGGTGTTTTTATTAGCATCAGGAAGCTTTATTTACTTTAAGTTACATGCAGCACTCGAACGCAACCAACAACAGTTTGCTGTGCTTCGTCGCATGGGGTTAACCGATAGTGAGTTAAAAAAATTAGTTAACCGTTATTTATTCCCTCAATTTTTTGTACCTTGGGGCTTAGCGTTGTTACACTGTACATTTGCTTTTGCCGCGTTGCAGCTATTTTTAAAAGATCTAGTTAATATTTCTATTGCTAAAGAAGTTATTTTAGCATTTAGTTTTTTAATTATGATTCAAGTCATTTATTTTTATTTGATTCGTTGGCGCTATATTGCCCATGTTCGTTCATGAATAACGATAAAAGGTGCGTAAATGACAGAAAATTGTTGTTTAAGTCAGATTATTCTTGTATAATGTTTGTGAATGGCTATTCATTTTACAAAGGGGATGGTAGTAATGAATTTAGTGTCAAGTTTACACAGTCAAGCACAGCAGCAACCGACAAAAGTTGCTTATCATTTTATGGGGAAAGATACTACGTATGAACAGTTGGAGCAAGCGGTCGGCAAATTTGCACAATCACTTGCGACAATTGGGGTCAAAGAAGGTGACCATGTTGCCTTATTACTTGGCAACACATCGCATTTTATTATTTCACTATATGCAACAATGCGTTTAGGAGCGGTAGCCATACCGATTAACCCTATTTATACGCCGAGTGAGATTAGCTATATTGTTAACAATGGGGACGTTAAGACCGTTGTAGCACTTGATTTATTATTACCATTAATTACAGAAGGAGAGACGCTGTTTCCGCAAGTCACACAGTATATCATTTGTGAAACACAAGACGACGTTGTAGAGCGTGTAGAACTACTGCCAACAGCGGTTCGTACGAAAACATCATTGTTCCAAGCATTATTGCATGCTGCAGAGTCAGAGGCAGCCATACAACCTGTGCAGACTGATGATACAGCTATTATTTTATACACATCTGGCACGACAGGTGTACCTAAAGGCGCGATGTTAACGCATGGTAATCTTTACTCAAATGCGCGCGATATTGGCACTTATTTAGGCTATACCAAAGAAGATAAAGTTATCGCAACCTTACCTGTCTTTCACGTTTTTGCGTTAACTGTAGTCGTCAATGCACCGCTAATTAGCGGCGCTACTATTATATTGTTGCCTAAATTTAGCCCTACGGAAGTTTTCCAAATTGTTAAAGCGCAACAGGCTACAGTTTTTGCGGGAGTACCGACAATGTTTAACTTCCTATATCAATTACCAGAGAGCGATCCGAGTGATTTTTCAACGATTCGTTTGGCGATTTCTGGCGGTGCTTCAATGCCGGTATCATTGCTACACAACTTCGAAAATAAATTTAACGTGCGTGTATCGGAAGGCTACGGTTTATCAGAAGCATCACCTGTAACATGTTTTAATCCACTGGTGCGAGAGCGCAAAGCAGGCTCAATTGGTATGTCCATTAACAATGTCGAAAATAAAGTGGTAAACGAATACGGTGAAGAAGTACCTGTAGGTGAAGTTGGTGAGTTAATTGTACGTGGACCTAACGTTATGAAAGGGTATTATAAAATGCCGGAAGATACAGCGGTAGCATTACGCAATGGCTGGCTTTACACAGGCGATTTAGCACGTATGGATGAAGAGGGTTACTTCTATATTGTAGACCGCAAAAAAGATATGATCATTGTTGGTGGTTATAATGTTTATCCACGTGAAGTAGAAGAAGTATTTTATGCGCACCCAGCCGTAATAGAAGCAGCTGTTGTAGGCTTTCCTGACCCTGACTTCGGTGAAGCTGTACATGCTTATGTTGTCGTTAAGGATCCAGCTGTAACAGAAGAAGTATTAATGGCTTATTGTAAAGAGCATTTAGCAAAATACCGTGTGCCAAAAGAAATTGAAATTATTGACGAGCTCCCTAAAAATACAACTGGGAAAATTTTGCGTCGTTCTTTAAAAGAACAAAGAAAGCAATAATAAAAAAATTCTTCTTAGCTTAAGCTGAGAAGAATTTTTTTGTGTGAAATATGCTATGATAAAAGCCGAAACCTTTTTAAAGAAGTAACGTTAAAGGTATTAAAACATGATGAAAGTGAGTTATATAATGGATATTCTCTATTTTTTGTTTGATTTTATTATGCACATTGATGTACATCTAGGAGAAATCATTGAGAAATTTGGCGCTTGGGCATACGCTATTTTATTTACGATTGTGTTTGTTGAAACAGGGCTTGTCATTTTTCCGTTTTTACCAGGTGACTCACTCTTATTTGCTAGCGGTACGTTTGCAGCATTAGGCCATTTTAATTTACCTGTTTTATTGCTTGTTTTTCTAAGTGCAGCAATTATTGGGGATACCGTAAACTATCATATCGGTCATAAAGTAGGGATGGCTATTCCTGAAGATAGTTTTTTAGGGCGTGTCATTAATCGCGAGCGTTTAGAAATGGCACAAAACTTTTTTAATAAACATGGCGGCAAGACGATTGTCATCGCACGCTTTATGCCTTTTATTCGTACGTTTATTCCGTTTGTAGCAGGGGCGAGCCGCATGAACTATCGTTACTTCATTATGTTTAACGTAATTGGTGCGTTCCTTTGGGTATTTATTTGTACGTTTTTAGGTTATTTCTTTGGCAATATTCCAATTGTTAAAGAAAACTTTTCGACCGTATTATTATTAATTATTTTCATCTCAGTTTTACCGGCAATCATCGGTATCCTTAAAGCAAAATTTGGGAAAAAATAAGGGTGTGGCATAGCTGCACTCTTATTTTTTAATGTACAGGTACAGTTTTGGGGCGCAGCGATTATTTTTATCCGAAGCGGGTATAAAAATCTAGTATGTGGAAAATAACGTGAAAAAGTAAAAAAAATAAGTATTTAGTATCAATAAATGTTATAATAAACAGTAGAATCTTATTATAAAGTGAGGAATAATAGTGGAAGTTTTTATCGGAAGACAGCCTATTTTAGATATAAATGAAAATATTGTAGCGTACGAATTATTATATCGAAGTAAAAATAAAAATTCATTTCCTATGGTAGATTCAGATGCTGCAACAGTGGATGTATTAATTAATTCATTTTTATCAATAGGCATTGAAGAAGTAACAAAAGGTAGACCAGCTTTCGTTAATTTTACCGAAAATCTTTTAATGAGTAATTTAACAGACTTTTTAAATCCATCTCAAGTAGTAATTGAAATTTTAGAAGATGTGGCTATTACACATGATTTAATTGATCGTGTAATTAAACTAAAAAAAATGGGCTATAAAGTAGCATTAGATGATTTTGTTTTAGATGATTCTGTCGATATTTACGACGAACTTTTTGAGCATATTGACTACATTAAAGTTGACTTTTTACTATCACCATTAAAAGAGCGTTTAGAAATTGAGAATCGTGTTAAAACATCATTCCCCCATATTACATTACTTGCAGAAAAAGTAGAAACACGTGAAGAATTTGAAATCGCCAAAGTATCAGGCTATCAATTATTCCAAGGGTATTTCTTTGAACAACCACAGGTGTTAACATCGACAGATATTCCGGTAAATACGATTCAATATTTCCAATTGATTTCGCTATTGCGTGAAGGTGAGCCTAATATGGATGTAGTAGCTGAAAGTATTGAGCGCGATATCTCATTAAGTTATAAACTACTACACTTAATTAATACATCGCCGCGCCGACGAACAAAAGTACGTTCGATTAAACATGCGGTAATGATGTTAGGTATTGCGCAATTACGAAACTGGATTTATTTATTAGCGATGCGCGAAAATAATAATAATCATGATAGTGACGTATTCACAGAAGTTATGCATTCGACATTATATCGTGCTAAAGTATGTGAAATTTTAGCGAAACGCGATCGTCATAAAAACTTCTCAGAGTATTTCTTAATAGGGATGTTCTCATTAATGGATACATTATTGCAGCGACCGATGCATGTAGTATTGCAACAAATGCCATTCTCTGAAGAAATTATCGAAACAATTTCAGGGCAGCAGACGACAATGTCGCCTTATTTAAATTTAGCTGTAGGTATGGATAAAATCGATTGGGATGCTATCGATGAAGGATCAAGTCATTTTGATTTATCACCGACAAAATTAGAAGAGATTCACAATGAAGCAAACGAATGGGCAGAAAATGCGTTTGCTTAAGCAATAATTTGTGAACATATAATGTATAGACGTTTACTTTCTTCGTATACTGGGGCCTTTCTCTTTAATAATATAAAAGGGATTTGTTATACTTAGAGATGTACGTTTTACTATTATAATTTGGAGGGGTTCAAATGAAAAAAGCATTACTAACAGCAGTATTCGGATCAGCATTATTCCTAGCTGCATGTGGTGGCGGAGACGACGCTGCAAAAGACAAAGATACAACAGCAACAGATGGTGGTAACACAACTGAAGTTGCAGCTGGTGAAGCAATTGCTAAGCAAAAATGTATTTCTTGTCACGGTGGCGATTTAAAAGGTCAAGGTAGCACACCTTCACTAATCGGCACAGGCAAATCAGCAGATGAGTTACAAGACATCATTGAAAACGGTAGCCCTGATTTCCCAGGTATGCCACCAGGCCTTATCAAAGGTGACGACGCTAAAGAAGTTGCAACTTGGTTAGCGGAACAAAAATAATAAGATGAAGGTTGTTGGTGCATTCACCAACAACCTTTTTTTACGTAGAGGAGTGAAAAAATGGTGGTAGTAACGACAAGAGATGTAATGGAGAGATTTCATTTACAAGTAGTAAGTGGTGGGGAAGGCTTAGGGCGTTATATTGCAACAAGTGATTTATCAAGACCAGGGTTAGAAATGGCAGGTTACTTTATGCACTATCCTGCCGACCGTGTGCAACTTCTTGGTAAAACAGAAGTCTCCTTTTTTGACATGCTAGATGCATCGGTTAAAAAGGAACGCATGTTAAAGCTCTGCTCACCAGATACGCCTGCTATTATTATCGCACGTGGCATGCATGTGCCAGAAGCATTGATAGAAGCTTCTAATGAGACTCAAGTGCCTGTACTAACGACAACAATGACAACTACGCGTTTTTCAAGTAAACTAACGAATTATCTAGAAAGTCGTTTAGCACCGACTACCGCTGTACATGGTGTGTTAGTAGATGTGTACGGTATTGGTGTGCTCATCGTCGGTAAAAGTGGGGTAGGTAAGAGTGAAACAGCACTAGAGCTCGTAAAAAAGGGACACCGTCTTGTAGCAGATGATAGCGTCGAAATTAGACAAGAAGCAGAAGATTTTCTTGTCGGTAGTGCGCCGCCATTGCTCGAACATTTGCTTGAGATTCGCGGTATCGGTATTATTGATATTATGACGTTATTTGGCGCGAGTGCTGTACGACCTTACAAACGTATTACGCTAGTCGTGGAGTTAGAAATTTGGGATGATGAGAAAGTGTACGACCGTCTAGGTTTAGAAGAAGAAAAACTAAAGATTATTGACACAGAACTTACTAAATTAACAATTCCTGTAAGGCCAGGGCGTAACGTTTCTGTATTACTAGAAGTAGCGGCCATGAACTACCGCTTAAAACGTTTAGGTATTAACGCAGCAGAAGAGTTTTCTCGTCGTTTAGATGATGTTATTAATGCAAATGAACGAGAAGATTATTAAGAAGGGAGCAAGTTATGGAGTTTTTATTATTACGAATTGACCCCACCGCATTCCACTTAGGGCCAATACCGGTACAATGGTATGGCGTGTTAATTGTTTCAGGCATTATTATTGCGTATTTAATGGCGCAAAGAGAAGCGTTAAAGCTTGGCTTTGAAGAAGATACGATTGCTGATTTATTACTATGGGCTGTGCCTATTGCGATTTTATCAGCGCGCGCGTATTACGTTATTATGCGTTGGGATTATTATAGTGCGCACCCTGAACGAATTATTCAAATTTGGGAAGGCGGTATTGCTATACACGGAGCACTAATTGGTGCATTTATTACCGCATACATTTTCACGCGTAAAAAGCATATTAGTTTTTTTAAACTTGCGGATATCGCGGCACCGAGTATTTTAGTAGGGCAAATTATTGGTAGATGGGGTAACTTTATTAACCAAGAAGCTTATGGTGGAGAAGTAAGCCGTGCTTATTTAGAAGGTTTACATTTACCGAACTGGTTAATTGAACAAATGTATGTAGAGCACCTAGGTAGTTATGTACATCCCACATTTCTTTATGAATCATGTTGGAATATTGTCGGTCTAATTATCGTATTAGTGCTTAGACGCTTTAATCCACGTCGCGGGGAGTTATTTATTTTCTATTTAATTTGGTATTCTATTGGTCGTTTCTTTATTGAGGGATTACGCACAGATAGCTTATATTTAGTAGGAGAGTTGCGCTCTGCACAAGTCGTATCGATTATAGCGATTGCGGTAGGTATTATTTTATTTGTATATCGACGTACTATGATTCGACCAGCTGTTCGTTATAAAGATAAATAAGGAGCTGAGATAGATGAAGTATAAGGCATTACTATTCGATTTTGATGGGACATTACTCAATACGAATGAACTTATTTTACAATCATTTCACCATGTATTGGCTACAAGATTTCCTGGGAAATATCAAGTGGAGGATTGCGCGCAATTTATTGGGCCTTCTTTACAACAAACGTTTGATACGCTAGCACCAGGAGAAACAGAAACGTTAATTGCGCGCTACCGTGCATTTAATGAAGCAAATCATGATAAGTTGATTAGTGAGTATCCAGATGTTGTAGAAGTGTTGACGGAGCTAAAAGCAATGGGAATAAAATTAGCTATCGTCTCTACTAAACGCAATGATATGATTGAGCGAGGCTTAACATTGCTTGGCGCTAATCACTTATTCGATGTTAAAATTGGAACAGATGATGTTGCGCATGTTAAACCGCACCCGGAGCCCGTGCTATTAGCATTAGAGCGCTTAAACGTACCGAAAGAACAGGCTATGATGATCGGCGATAATTCTCATGATATTGAAGCAGGTAATAATGCAGGCGTTACTTCTGTCGGTGTCGCATGGGCGCATAAAGGCGAAGCTTATTTACGCAAATATAATCCTACGCATATCGTCACAACGATGCACGACTTTATTCCGTTAGTAAAAGGAGAATAGCGATGGCGCGTAAAACAGAACGATATCGTGTGCAGGGCGCTAATTCATTATGGCAACTTTATAAAACCGTATCGTTTTTTAAAGTGATGAAATGTTTTATCGTCATACAACTCGGACGCTTTACGCCTTCTTTGCGTGTGAAAAATGCGATGTACCGTCGATTATTGAAAATGAAAATTGGCAAACAAACTTCATTGGCACTTATGGTAATGCCGGATACGATGTTTCCAGAACGTATTACAATAGGAGATAACAGTGTTATCGGCTTTAATACGACAATTTTGGCACATGAATATTTAATCGAAGAATACCGCTTAGGAGATGTCACAATCGGTAAAAATGTGATGGTCGGTGCTAACTCTACTATTTTACCTGGTGTAACAATAGGTGATGGTGCAGTAGTATCTGCTATGACATTAGTGCATCGTGACGTACCAGCAGGCTGTCTTGCGGGGGGAAATCCTATGCGCATCATTTATACAAAAGAGCAAATGGACGCACGACGTCATGAAGATCCATTTTGGAAGAGCTAGCCTGCAGCTAGTTCTTTTTTTTGTGGAAAAAACGTCGGTAATTAGTAACAATTAACAAGTGTGAAATATGTGATAATACAGATAATATTATGTATAGTATTGACTTACTAAAAAGAGTGCGATAAAATTACTTTAACGTTCTAGTTCTCTAGTGAACTAAAGTGAAAGGGTGGCAACAATGTCTTCTATTAAAATGTTCGAAAAACCTGTAGGTATGCGTGATACTTTACCTAAAATCTTTGATAAAACAGAACAATTGCGCCAACAAACGCGAGAGTTTTTACGCGTACGTGGCTATGATTTTATTAAAACACCAAGTGTAGAATACTACGATACCGTAGGCAAAGCTTCAGCTATTCAAGATGCGTTATTGTTTAAACTATTTGATAACCAAGGTAATACACTAGTATTGCGACCAGAAATGACGACACCTATCGTGCGTGTAGCTTCTTCAAAATTATTAAAAGAACAAACGCCGCTACGTTTAGGTTATTTCTCTAATGTTTTTCGTGCACAAGAAGTAGAAGGTGGCCGCCCCGCTGAATTTGAACAGATGGGGATTGAACTCATCGGCGATGAAACAGTTTACGCCGATGCTGAAGTTGTAGCTACTGTTATTGAGCTATTACAGGCGCTGCACGTACAAGATTTTAAAGTGACGATTGGTCATGCAGGTATTTTGCAATGTGTGTTAAGTGATTACACAGAAAGTGCTATTGAAGCTAATGCTTTACGCAATTTATTAGTGAAGCGTAATTATGTTGGTTTTGAGGAAGCTGTAGCTTCATTTGATTTACCGAAAGCGAAATCTGATGCGCTTATGCAATTTATTGGTGAAGCAACGAACATCGAAAAAATTAAAGATATCGAAAAATACGTACGTAAAAATGAAGCGTTACAATATATGCAAAAGTTGGATGAGTTGTTAGCTGATGCTGGTTTAGCTGACTATATCGACTTTGACTTTACATTATCGAGCCATATGAATTACTACACTGGCATGCTATTTGAAGTATTTGCAAGTGGTAGTGGTTTTGCGCTCGGTAACGGCGGACGTTACGATGGGTTATTAACAGAGTTTGGTGTTACAACAGGCGCTACTGGTTTCGGTTTACGTGTGGATCGTTTATTAGAAGTGCTACCGCTACCGACTGTAGCAACGGAGCGTGTACTCGTACAATTTAATGAAGCGACCTTTACTAAAGCGTTGCAACTAGCTAATGAGCTGCGTGAGCAAGGTGTAAGTGCGACACTTCATAACGCTGATGTACCAGTAAATGAAGCAAATTATAGTCGTGTAATACATGTGACGAAGGGAGCGATTGGCAATGAGTGAATTAACAATTGCAATGCCAAAGGGGCGTATTTTTGAAGAGGCCTACCAAATGCTAATCGAAGCGGGCTTTAATCTACCAGCGGAAGTCGAAATGTCTCGCAAATTAATGATTGAAATACCAGAAGAAAATATTCGTTTTATTTTAGCTAAGCCGATGGACGTACCTACTTATGTAGAACACGGCGTTGCAGATATCGGAATCGCAGGTAAAGACGTACTACTAGAGCAAGAGCGTGAAGTGCATGAATTACTCGATTTAAAAATTAGCGCATGTTATTTAGCTTCAGCAGGGCTACCTAATACAGTAATGGACGAAATTGCACCGCGTATCGCAACAAAATATCCGCATATTGCGACAAAATATTATAAAGGCATTGGCGAGCAAGTTGAAATTATCGAACTTAACGGCTCGATTGAGCTTGCGCCTATGATTGGCCTAGCAGACCGTATTGTTGACATTGTATCTACAGGGCGAACATTAAAAGAAAATGGCTTAGTGGAGTATGAGCATATTGCCGATATTTCTTCTCGTTTAATTGCTAATCCTGTAAGTTATCGTATGAAGAGCGCACGCATTTTAGATTTAGCGAAGCGTCTAAAGCAAACTATTGAGGGGGGCGTACAATGAAGATTGTAGCATTACAACAAGGCGTATCATTAAAGCGCCCATTAGAGCAAGGTAATGAACAGCAGCTTGCGACTGTGCGTCAAGTATTGCGAGATGTGAAATCGCAAGGTGATGCTGCTGTAAGAAAGTATACTGAAAAGTGGGATGGCTTTACACTACCTACATTTAAAGTGACTGTAGCTGAAATGGAAGTGGCGGTGGCTACATTTGATCCTCAGCTATATGACGATTTAGTAGAAGCGGCAGCGAATATTCGCGCTTACCATACAAAACAAAAGCGTGAAGGCTATACAATGCCTTTAGCTGATGGTTCGTATTTAGCGCAAAAAGTAACACCTATGGACGCAGTAGGCTTGTATGTACCTGGGGGCACAGCAGCATATCCTTCAAGTGTGCTAATGAATGTCATTCCTGCACAAGTAGCAGGGGTGCAGCGTATTGTAATTACGTCGCCAGCAGATAAAGAAGGCAATGTGCCAAAAGGTGTGCTAGTAGCAGCGCATATTTTAGGTGTAAGTGAAATGTATAAGGTTGGCGGTGCTCAAGCGATTGCAGCACTCGCGTATGGCACCGAAACAATTGCACCTGTTGATAAAATTACAGGGCCAGGCAATATTTTTGTAGCATTAGCTAAACGTGAAGTGTTTGGTGAAGTGGCGATCGATATGATTGCAGGACCTAGTGAAATTGCTATTATTGCAGATGATACAGCTTATGCGGATGAAGTAGCGGCAGATTTATTATCCCAAGCCGAGCATGACACAATGGCTTGTGCCATCTTAGTAACTACTAGTGAAGCGTTAGCAACAGCAGTTGCCGAGCAGGTTGAGCAACAGCTACAAGCATTGCCACGTGAGGCTATTGCACGTAAAGCAATCGAAAATTTCGGTACAATTTATGTAGCGAAAACTATGGGTGAGGCAATAGCGGCAGTAAATACATTAGCGCCAGAGCATTTGGAAATTATGACGAAGGATGCTGAAGCCGTAGCTGCAAAAATTAAGCACGCAGGTGGTATTTTTATCGGGCGTTACTCATCAGAGCCTGTAGGTGATTACTTCGCAGGTACAAACCACGTCTTACCTACTAACAGCACGGCACGCTTTGCTAGTGGTCTTGGGGTAGATGATTTTGTGAAAAAATCGAGCGTAGTTTATTATAGCGAACAAACATGGGCAAAAAATGCGCCTAAAATTGCACGACTTGCACGTCTTGAAGGTTTAGAAGGACATGCACGTGCAGTAGAATCGAGAGGATGGGACAAATGACGCGTTCAGCAAAAATTACACGTACAACGAGTGAAACACAAGTAGCGGTAGAAATTAACTTAGACGGTGAAGGACAAGCGAAAATTGAAACAGGTGTGCCATTTATGGACCATATGCTCGACTTATTTATTAAGCACGGTTTAATGGATGGAACAATTGTCGCTAATGGTGACACGCATATTGATGATCACCATACAACAGAAGACTTAGGCATTGTACTAGGGCAAGCGATTCGTGAAGCATTAGGCGATAAAAAAGGAATTAAGCGTTACGGCAATGCTTTTGTACCGATGGACGATGCGCTTGCACAGGTGGTCGTAGATTTTTCAAATCGCCCTCACTTAGAAATTCGTACACCAGATTTAAAGCAAAAAGTCGGCACTTTTGATACAGAACTTGTGCATGAGTTTTTATGGAAGTTTGCATTAGAAGCACGTATGAATGTGCATGTTATTGTGCCATACGGTCATAATACACACCATATTATTGAGGCAATCTTTAAAGCGTTAGCACGCGCGATTGATATGGCAATTCAAATTGATCCACGTGTTAAAGGAGTACCTTCTACGAAAGGACTGTTGGGATGAACATAGGCATTATCGATTATGGTATGGGTAATTTATTTAGCGTAGCCGAGGCAATTAAACGCCTCGGTTGCGATTATTTTATCGCAGGGGATAGCACAACGTTGGCACAAGCTGATGCGCTTATTTTACCAGGTGTTGGTGCTTTTCCTGATGCGATGCATAAACTAAAGGCTTCAAAACTTGATATGTTTATTGCGCAACAAACAAAACCTGTACTCGGTATTTGTTTAGGTATGCAGCTATTGTTTGAATTCAGTGAAGAAGTACAACCGACAAGTGGGCTCGGTGTCATTAACGGTCAAATTACGAAGTTTGACGCTAGTGCATTACGTGTTCCTCATATTGGTTGGAGCGAGCTAACTTGGCATAAACCGTACGTAGAAAGTACGACAGATTTTGTCTACTTTGTACATTCGTTTTATGCAACGCAAACAAATGAAGCGGATATCGTAGCTAGCGCTCAGTACGGGGATGTACAAGTCCCTGCAGTTGTGCAATATGCTAACTTTACAGGTATGCAATTTCACCCTGAAAAATCAGGTGAGTTAGGCAAACAATTACTTAAACGATGGTTAAAGGACGTGGCGAAATGACAATTGAAATTTACCCAGCAATCGATATGCTAGGCGGCAAATGTGTGCGCTTATTTAAAGGAGATTATGAGCAAGAGACCGTATATGGTGATTCACCATTTGAGATGGCAAAAAAATTTGCTGAAGCAGGTGCTCGTAATATTCATATGGTAGACCTTGACGGTGCAAAGGACGGCGAGCGAGTGCATTCGGCAGATGTCATTCGTGTAGCGAAAGAGCTGCCTTTACGTGTGCAAATTGGTGGCGGTATTCGTACAGAACAAGACGTACGCTTTTATTTAGATAACGGTGTAGACCGTGTCATTATTGGTAGTTTAGCTATTCGTGAGCCAGCGCTAGTTGCACAAATGATTAAAGATTTTGGTGCAGAGCGCATCGTTATTGGTCTAGATGCTAAAGACGGTATGGTAGCAACACATGGTTGGTTAGAAACTTCCGATAAATCGGCGATTGATGTAGGTAAGTATTTTGTTGAGGCAGGTGCTAAGCACTTTATCTTTACTGATATTGCAACAGATGGCACATTAGCAGGACCAAATATTGCAGCTAATAAGGCATTAGCTGAAGCAACAGGCGCTAACATTATCGTGTCAGGTGGTATTAGCTCACTTGAGGATATTACAGCAGTGCGTGAGGCAAGCACTACAACAACGGTTGGTGGTGTCATTATTGGTAAGGCGCTATACGCTAATCGCTTTACATTAGAGCAGGCACTTGAGGAGGCAAAGTAATGGTGACAAAACGTATTATTCCTTGTTTAGATGTTAAAGATGGCCGTGTCGTAAAGGGCATTCAATTTGAAGGCCTACGTGATGCAGGCGATCCTGTAGCACTGGCTAAATACTATGATGAACAAGGGGCAGATGAGCTCGTATTTTTAGATATTTCGGCATCGCATGAAGGACGTGCTACTATGGTTGATGTTGTGCGTGAAACAGCTAAAGCATTAGCCATTCCATTTACGGTTGGCGGCGGTATTCGCACAGTTGAAGATATCGAGCGCATTTTACGCGCGGGCGCAGATAAAGTATCCGTTAATACAGCCGCACTTGATAACCCGAGCCTACTCACAGAAGGTGCTAAAAAGTTTGGGGCACAGTGTATTGTCATTGCGATTGATGCTAAATATAGTGAGGAAGACCAAACATGGATGGTGTATACACATGGTGGTCGCAATAAAACGACTTGGGCTGTTGTAGACTGGGCTAAAGAAGCGACGCGTTTAGGCGCAGGCGAGATTTTACTTACAAGTATGAACCGTGACGGCGAAAAATCAGGGTTTGATTTAGCGGTAACGCGTGCTGTACGCGAGGCTGTAACTGTACCAGTTATTGCAAGTGGCGGTGCAGGAAGTGCAGAAGATTTTTATCAAGTATTAACAGGGGATGTCCAAGCAGATGCAGCACTGGCTGCTTCGATTTTCCACTATAAAGAGACGAGCGTAGCTGAAGTGAAGAGCTACCTACGTAATAAAGGGGTCGACATTCGATGATTGAAATTACATTTGACGAACAAGGTTTAGCACCAGCAGTTGTGCAAGATGCACGCTCTAAAGAAGTATTAACGGTAGCTTATATGAATAAAGAGTCACTTGAAAAAACGATGGCTACAGGCGAAACATGGTTTTATAGCCGTTCACGCCAAGAGCTATGGCATAAGGGTGCAACGAGCGGTAACACACAGCAAGTTGTCAGCATTCGTACAGATTGCGATCAAGATGCATTAGTGATTGAAGTATTACCAAGCGGACCAGCGTGCCATACAGGCGCCCGCTCTTGCTTTACAGAACTGCTACAAGAAAATACGAAAGCGGGATCAGTCGGTATTTTGCCACACTTAATGGCTGTAATTGCTGAGCGTGAACAAGCGATGCCAGAGGGCGCTTACACAACGTATTTATTTACAGAAGGTATTGATAAAATCTGTAAAAAAGTTGGTGAAGAAGCAACTGAAGTAGTCATTGGCGCAAAAAATCGTGATGCGGAAGAAGTAAAATGGGAAGCGGCTGATTTAATTTATCACCTCCTCGTTTTACTCCAAGAGCAAAAGGTAAGTTTCTTCGATGTTTTACAAGTATTAGAGAAACGCCATGAGGAAAAATAAACAACCTATGGTATAATAAAGTTTACTTTGTAAAGGAACGTGCTATGCGTTCCTTATTTCTTGTTTTGGAGGAAAAATGAATGAAAAATAATAAACCACAACACAACGTTGTTTCATTTCTTCCGACGGGTGATTTTTATTATACAAAAGCTATGGATGCCATGCTTTTAGGACAAATAGAAAAAACACATAAGTATTTATTGAGAGCGGTCGAGCTAGAGCCAACAGATGCACGTAGCTTTTTACAGCTAGGGATATTAGCGTTAGATGCAGAAAACTATCATGAAGCTTATGATTATATTGCGAAAGCTCATATGTTAGACCCAACGAATACCGAGACATTATTTTTTATGTCAGAAAGCGCTGGTTGTTTGGGGCTCGTGCAAGAAGCAAAAAGTTACGCTAGCAAATACTTAACTGTAGCACCAGAAGGCCCTTATGCAGAAGAAGCTGAAGAAATCATTACTTTTTTTGATTACGAGGCAGAAGCTATGCCGGGAACGACGGAGCATACGTTAGAAGAAATACAAGCACAAGAAAAGGCTAGATTGTTAATGGAGCAAGGCGACTTTGAGCAAGCGGTCGGCGTATTAGAAGATGTAATTATTGATTTCCCCAAGCTTTGGTCAGCTTATAATAACTTAGCACTTGCGTATTTTTATATCGGTGAAGCGACAGAAGCGAAGGCAACGTTAGCAAGCGTGTTGCGAGGGGATCCAGGTAATTTACATGCGTTATGCAACTTAGCTGTCATTGCCTTTTATGAAAAAGATGAAGAGACGCTACACGACTACATTACGTTATTAAATAAAATTCAGCCGTATGCGTGGGAGGATCGTTATAAATTAGGCGCTACACTGGCACTCATGGGCGAGTATGAAGGTGCCTATAAGTGGTTAAACAGCATGCAAAAGCGAGGATACGAAGGTGATCCGGGCTTTTATTTTTGGTTAGCACATGCAGCTTATTATACAGGTGCTAAACAGCAAGGTGAGCGTGCCTGGGATAGCCTCGTAGCGATTGATCCAACAAAGAAGGACAGCGCACCGTGGTTGACGCATGCCAAAGATCGTGATTTTTTAAATGAGCTCGCTTTTATTCGTGATAAATTAGCGAGCCATTATAGCAGTGACCACCTTTTTGCACTCTTTCTCATTAGTAAATCCGCTTACCGCGATGAATTATTAAGCGAACCAGCGATTATTGATGTAGAGAACTATACAGGCTTAGAAAAAATGTATTTGGCTTTTTTATTAGGTCATACATTTTCGCAAAAAGAACCGCTCGAAAAAATTTTTTTGCGTGCTAGTGAAGTAGCAGAGCTATTGTATGAACAAGTCGGGATTAAAATTACAACATTACCCCTTTATCAATTGTGGTTTGTGCTATATGAAAATGCAATTAATGCCGGCTACACGTTCAAAAACCCTAAGGCGCTGGCAGCAGCTAATGAATATTTATTTTTATCTGCCCATGATGAGCGCGTAACAAAAAAGGCAATAGCTGAAAAATATGCGATTAGCCCATCTACTTTAACGAAGTATATTGATGAGTTGTTAAATTATTTACCAGATGTAGATTGAACGAAAGATGTTGTGCCAGTGCACAGCATCTTTTTTTACATAAATAATACCCCTATAGGCATATAATTTGTAATCGGTGACGTTATGCCGTAAAGTGAAAGTATCAAGTAAATGACTTACAGGAGTGCTTCAGTTAAAATAGAAGCACGACAATCGAAAGGGGCAATTTAAGAATGTCAACAGAAGAGAAAATTTATGATGTAGTAATCATTGGTGCAGGTCCAGCAGGTATGACAGCAGCGGTATACACATCTCGTGCAAACTTATCTACATTAATGTTAGAGCGCGGTATGCCAGGCGGCCAAATGGCAAGCACTGAAGAAGTAGAAAACTACCCAGGTTATGACCATATTTTAGGGCCAGATCTTTCTACTAAAATGTTTGAACACGCGAAAAAATTCGGTGCAGAATATGCGTACGGTGATGTGACAGAAATCATCGACGGTGAAGAATATAAAGTCATTAAATCAGGCGCAAAAACGTACAAAACACGTACGATTATTATTGCAACTGGTGCTGAATATAAAAAAATGGGTGTACCAGGTGAGCAAGAGCTTACAGGTCGCGGTGTAAGTTACTGTGCGGTATGTGATGGTGCATTCTTTAAAGATAAAGAATTAATCGTTGTAGGTGGCGGTGACTCAGCAGTTGAGGAAGGTATGTATTTAACACGCTTTGCTAGCAAAGTAACAGTAGTGCACCGTCGCGATAAACTACGCGCACAAAAAATTCTACAAGATCGTGCATTCGCTAATGAAAAAATGAACTTCATTTGGAATAAAACAGTGAAGCAAGTAAACGGCAATGCTGATCAAAAAGTAGAAAGCCTAACAGTAGTAGATACGCAAGACGGCACAGAGACAGACCTTAAAACAGACGGTATTTTCGTTTATGTTGGTATGTTGCCATTAACTAAACCGTTTGAAGCATTAGGTATCTTGAATGAAAACGGCTATATCGAAACAAACGAGCGTATGGAAACAGCAGTACCTGGCATTTACGCAGCAGGTGACGTACGTGAAAAAATGCTTCGTCAAATTGTTACAGCTACAGGAGATGGCAGTGTTGCAGCTCAAGCAGCACAAGGCTATGTAGAAACATTAAAAGAAAAATACGAGTTAGCTTAATACTATTTTCGAATCGCTTACACGTTATGAAAAGTATTATCGTATTGTAACTGCTCTGTAATGAAGTAAAAGTATAATAAAGGTGTAGCGATGAATCCACGCGTTGCACCGTTAGACCATTATCGTAATTTGCGATAATGGTCTTTTTTTGGCGCATCGTTTTGGTCGGATGTTAAAAAAATTGTTATACTTATACTATATAAGCTAGGAGGTGGCGAGCTATGCAACGCATCGCAAATTTACTTGCTATAAAAGATGGCAAGGTATTATTATTACAAAAACCACGACGAGGTTGGTATGTAGCTCCCGGAGGTAAGATGGAGAGCGGTGAATCGATCTATGAGGCAGCTACACGCGAGTTTTATGAAGAAACAAATATTACGGCTCATAATGCTCATTTAAAAGGAACCTATACGATGGTTATTAAAGAAGGCGAACGTGTAGTAGATGAGTGGATGCTCTACACCTTTATAACGACACAAATTACGGGTGAGGCCTTTACAGAAACACGAGAAGGAACACTCGCATGGCATCCGATTGAAGCGTTAAAAACATTACCAATGGCAGAAGGAGACCGCACAAATTTATTGTTCGCTGTATCCCATAAAGGCATGCAATATGGTACATTTGAATATACAACTGATTTTGAATTACTCAACGAACACATTCAACAATCAATAGAATGAAAAGGGGCTGTTGTTTAGTGGAAAGTAAGCATACATCAAATGAGCTAGTTATTATTACGGGGATGTCTGGTGCAGGACGTACAGTAGCGATTCAAAGTTTTGAAGATTTAGGGTATTACTGTATTGATAATTTACCTCCTGTGTTGCTCACTACTTTTTTAACGCTTCTGCATGATGCTGACAAAACAAACTTCCGCATTGCAGCGGTGATGGATATGCGGGGCGGGGTATTTTTTGAGGAGCTCATTGCAGCGCTTGATTTATTAATGCAGGAAGAAGATATTAATGTGCGCATTTTATATTTAGATGCTACAGATGATACATTAGTGCGCCGTTACAAAGAGACGCGTCGTTCGCACCCATTAGCGCCGAGTGGTTTACCGCTAGAAGGTATTCAAAAAGAACGTAAAATTTTATCGGAGATTAAAGGGCGAGCGGATTCAGTTTATAACACATCAACGATGAAGCCGCGTCAATTAAGAGAAAAGATCCAACAGCAGTTTGCAAGTACGACGACGCCAATCTTCACCGTCAATGTGATGTCTTTTGGCTTTAAGCATGGTATGCCAATTGATGCTGACCTCGTATTTGATGTGCGCTTTTTAAAAAACCCTTACTATGTAGAAGAGCTACGTCATAAAACAGGGCTTCAAACAGAAGTCTCATCATACGTACTAGCTTTGCCAGAAACGCAACAATTGATTGAAAAGTTAAAAGATTTATTTGAGTTTATGATTCCACTTTATAAAGAAGAAGGCAAGTCACAGTTAGTAATTGCTTTCGGTTGTACAGGTGGTCAACATCGTTCAGTTACGCTAGCAGAGTATTTTGGTAAAGTATTAGCCGCAGAGGAAATGACGGTCATTACACACCGTGATATCGAGCTGAGAAAGAAGGGATAGCATGCGAAAAAATCCCATTAAATTAGTTGTTATAGGAGGCGGGACAGGCCTTTCTACATTACTGAGAGGGCTGAAACGCTTCCCTTTTGATATTACGGCAATTGTCACTGTTGCAGATGATGGTGGTTCTTCTGGACGCTTGCGCGATGATTATGATATTCCGCCGCCAGGCGATGTGCGTAATGTCATCGCTGCACTATCAGATGTCGAGCCTTTAGTAGAGCAAATGTTTCAGTATCGCTTCTCTCATTCGGACGACTTACACGGCCACTCATTAGGCAATTTAATGCTGACGGCTTTAACAGACATTACGGGGGACTTTAGTTATGCCATTAGTGAAATGAGTCGAGTGCTTCAAGTGCATGGTCATGTTTTACCGGCAGCTAATAAAAAAGTTACGTTACGTGCAGAGCTTGAAGATGGCACAATCATTACAGGTGAATCAAATGTGCCAACTGCTCAGTCACGCATCCATCGTGTATATTTAGAACCTGAAAATGTGAAACCGCTACCAGCGGCAATTCGCGCCATAGAACGAGCAGATTTAATCGTCTTAGGCCCAGGGAGTTTGTACACGAGTATTATTCCTAATTTATTAGTTAAAAACATTAGTAAAGCGCTTTGTCGTACGCGAGCGCCTAAACTTTACATTTGTAATTTAATGACCCAATTAGGTGAAACGATAGGGTATAATGCAGAGGACCACATTAATGCCTTGCATGATCATGTAGGGAGGCCGTTTATTGATGCGGTGCTTGTTAATGATCTCGAGCAATCTACGCTCGTGCAAACGATTTGTTCTATCGGTAAAGTAAAGCCTGTTACGTATGATGAACAGCGTTTAGTCGAAAAAGGGATTAAAGTTATTAAACGAGACATTGCCATCATTCGTGAAGACACGTTATGTCATGAAGCAAATGAAGTGGCAAAGTGGCTGTATGACTATATGTTAAAAGAAACACAATTACCCCATAAAAAAAGTAGGTTACTATAAGGTATCACTGGTTTAGAAAGGAGTGGACGCTATGTCATTTGCTTCCGAAACAAAAAAAGAGCTGACGTTGATTGAGGCGGATTTAACATGTGTGAAGGCGGAGGTGTCTGCGCTCATTCGCATGAATGGCTCCATATCATTTTCTAATCGTCAATTAAGCTTAGATATTCAAACGGAAAACGCAGCGATAGCGCGCCGCTTGTATACAAATTTAAAAAAGCTTTACACGTACAATGTAGAGTTGCTAGTGCGTCGAAAAATGCGTTTGAAAAAAAACAATGTATACATTTGTCGTGTACGAGAAGGAGCAAGAGAGCTGTTAATTGATTTACATATCTTAACCGATGATTTTCAATTTGCGAATCAAATCTCTCCTACCCTTATACCGAAGACAATGCAAAAGCGAGCGTATTTACGCGGCGCTTTTTTAGCGGGAGGGTCCGTTAATAACCCAGAAACGTCTGCTTATCATCTCGAAATCTATTCCTTGTACAAAGAACATAGTGAAGCACTCATGCAAATTATGAATGAATTTGAACTGAATGCTAAAACAATTGAACGTAAAAAAGGGTTTGTAACGTACTTAAAAGAAGCTGAAAAGATTTCAGATTTTTTAAGTTTAATCGGAGCCCACCAAGCTATGATGCGTTTTGAAGATGTGCGTATTTTACGAGATATGCGCAATAGCGTAAATCGCATTGTGAATTGTGAAACGGCTAACTTAAATAAAACGATCGGTGCCTCAGTACGACAAGTAGAAAATATTAAATACATTGATCGTACAATTGGTATCGATCAATTGCCTGAGCGCTTGCAAGAAATTGCTCGGCTGCGTGTCGCGTATAAAGAAGTATCGTTAAAAGAGCTTGGCGAAAAAATTTCATCAGGCACAGTTAGTAAATCAGGCGTAAACCATCGCTTACGTAAAATTGATGAGATTGCTGATTCCTTACGCCGTGGAGAAAATACGTATCGCTAATATAAGTGAAGGGAAGGTGACATCTGTTGCTAACATAAGTTAGTAACAGAGTGACAATCATGTATGAAAAAGAAGTGAATGTACAATTAAAAGTAGGCTTACAAGCTCGACAAGCCGCACATTTTGTTCAGCAAGCCAATCGTTTCCGCGCTGAAGTATTTTTACAAAAAGGAGACAAACGCGTTAATGCCAAGTCTATTATGGGTGTTATGAGTTTAGCTGTAGCTAAAAATACGACCATTGTATTAGCAGCGGATGGCGATGACGAAAAAGAAGCAGTAGAAACATTAGCTAATTTTATTACAGCTGAATAAAGCAAAAAGGCGAGCTACTCACTCTTCATTATGAAGAGACAGAGTAGTTCGCCTTTTATATCAAGCAATGTGATTATGCTTTTAATTGGTTGCGCTCAATTACGTGGTCAATTAGCCCGTAATTTTTCGCTTGCTCTGCAGACATGTAGTTATCACGGTCTGTATCACGAGCAATTGTTTCTAAATCTTGGCCGGTACGCTCAGCTAAGATTTTGTTTAATTTTTCGCGTGTTGCTAAAATATGTTTTGCTGCGATTTCGATTTCAGTCGCTTGACCTTGAGCACCACCAAGCGGTTGGTGAATCATTACTTCAGCGTTTGGTAATGCGTAGCGCATACCTTTTTCGCCAGCTGCTAGTAAGAATGAGCCCATTGAAGCGGCCATACCGATACAAATCGTTTGTACTTTAGGTTTAATAAATTGCATCGTATCGTAAATTGCCATACCTGCTGTAACTGAGCCACCAGGTGAGTTAATGTAAAGGTGAATATCCTTATCTGGGTCTTCAGCCTCTAGGAATAATAGTTGGGCAACGATTGCGTTAGCGACGTTATCATCAATCGCACTACCTAATAAAATAATACGGTCTTTTAATAAACGTGAATAAATGTCGTAAGCACGTTCACCGCGGCTTGTTTGTTCAATGACTGTAGGAATTAAGTTCATGTTTAAATCCTCCTTAAAATTTACTAATTATTAAGCTGAGTACCTTTGTTCTCAACGGTAATTTTATCATACACGCAATAGTCAAGGAAGGTCAAATATAAACTCCTATTTTCAATGGAGCTTGAAGTGACATTAGGCAATTTGCTATAATAGCTAACATACTGCCCTCGTGGTGTAATGGATAACACGTAAGATTCCGGTTCTTACACTGGGGGTTCGATTCCCTCCGAGGGCGTACGATAAACGTAAAGGGTGAAAATAATGGCGAAATTTTATGCTGTGCGTGTTGGCCGCACACCTGGCGTTTATACGACATGGGCAGCCTGCACTGAGCAGGTAAAAGGTTTTTCAGGCGCTGTCTATAAAAGTTTTGCTACGGTACAAGAGGCAGAAGCATTTCTAGCAGGAGCTCAACCTTCACAACCCGTAACAAACGAACAAATCGAAACGATGATTAAAGCACTAGACGATGAAACAATGATTGCTTTTGTAGATGGTAGTTACGATAAAACACATCGTTACTATAGTTATGGTGCGATTTTATTAACAGCAGATGGTATGTCAGAGCGCCACGCGAGTAATAATGATCCGTTATATGTAGAAGCGCGCAATGTAGCAGGCGAGATTGAGGGCGTTAAGGCGGCGATTACAGCCGCGCTTGAGCAAGGTTACCGTAAGCTTCATATTTTTTATGACTATGCAGGCATTGAAAAGTGGGCGGTAGGTGATTGGCGTGCAAATAAACCTGTTTCACAGGCATACGTTACTTTTATTAATGGTTTACCCAAAACACTTGAGCTAACTTTCGTTAAAGTAGCGGCACATACAGGGATTTTATATAATGAATTAGCTGATGAGCTAGCTAAAAAAGCAATACAAGAACAAATTAGTTAGTACGTTAGAGGGTATATGCTTTACTTTATGACGAATTTGTGAAATGATGCAAATAATAATGAAAAAGTTATTGATTTTTTATGAGCTTTTGCCTATTATTAATTATGTCCTTGAAAAAGGGCACCATTTTACTGTTTTAAATGATATATTTTTGAATAATTGGATTCACACTATTTTTAGTATAGCAGCCTAGAAATAGTGTGGAGCACATAGAAGTGAGGTAGCTCGCTACTTCACTTTCTGTACTGATAATATAAAGCGAGAGTTGCTCTCGACATAAAGAAAATCTCGAAACCGTTGTTGGTTTCGAGATTTTTTTACGTTAGCTATACACTTCCTCTAAATAGCGCCAAAGCGCACTCGTAATAGCAATGGCCTCCTCTGTATAAGGTGTCGTAGCAAAACTTCCTGAAAAAGAAGGCAAAATCGCACGAATAATCGTAATGTTAGGTTCACTTTTACGTAACTCATCTAGTAAAAAGGCGGTAAGTTCGTAACTTTCTGTTGAAACCTTTTGAGCGAGCGGCACGAGCTCTTGCAAATCCTGTAAAATGTCTCCTTTTTCGATAGGCTCCGACGCAATATATTGAGCCATATAACTATTAATTTCATCCGTCATAAAACCTTCATGTAAATGCGGCATCATATTGTCCAATTGACTAAATAAAAAATGAAGCGCACCTTCTACATGAAATGGCTCTTGTGTAACGGCACGCCACATTTTTTGAAAGCTCTGTAAGCTGCCAAATAACATCATCGTGACATCGTATTTAACCGGTTTAATTTTAGTTCCGTAGACGTCTACTAAGCGTGTAGCTAGCCATTTAATTTCTCTTAAGTGATAGTTACGTAACGCAGCTTTTAACGCTTGGTTACCATATTGAAAGACGTTTTCTAAAAGAGGGAGTAGGCTCTGGTTGTAGTTGAGTTGGATGCCAACGACGATTTGTTGGATGAGTACTTGGACGTCGCAGCGTTGTTTGCCAAGGAGTAACTCATTGCGTTTAACCATCGTTTGTTCGCGCCCAATTTCGATAATCGCAATGAGGCAATCATCTTTAGAAGAAAAATAATTGTAAAACGTTCCCTTTGAAATTTCAGCGTGTTCAATAATATCTTGTATTGAAGTTTGGACGTAGCCTCTCTCTAAAAAAAGCTGCAAAGCTACTTGTATTACTTTACGTTTGCGCGCGTTCATACTAGCGCTCCTTTCACTTAATGTACGTATATTATCGCATAGCTCGAAAAAAAAACCTATAAAATGAACTGCAAGTATAAAAAGTTTGATTTTTTTAGACGATGTGTATAAAATGGGTAAGTGATTTAGAGGAGTGAGTAAAAAAATGAGCGAAAAGAAAGTCCCTTATTTTATGATAAGTATCTTATTTATTGGTGCATTTATTTCAATATTAAATAACACACTATTAAATATTGCACTACCAACAATTATGAATGAATTTTCGATCTCCCCGTCAACAGCTCAGTGGTTAATTACTGGCTATATGTTAACGAGTGGTGTATTAATTCCAGCAAGTGCATTTTTAGTCACACGTTTCACTAATCGTAAGCTATTTATTGTAGCGATGGGATTATTTACATTAGGTACAGCGACAGCAATGTTAGCACCGAGCTTTGCAGTACTACTAACAGGTCGTTTTTTACAGGCAGCAGGGTCAGCCGTTATGATGCCGCTGTTAATGAACGTTATGCTTTTAGCGTTTCCTGTAGAGCGTCGTGGTGCGGCGATGGGTGTCTTTGGTATGGTAATGATTGTAGCACCAGCCATAGGCCCGACATTATCAGGATGGGTAATTGAACACTACACATGGCGCACGTTATTTACGATTATTTTACCGTTCGCAGTACTTAGCTTAGTGCTCGGTATTTTTAAACTGCAAAATATTACACCTAATCGTAAAGTGTCACTAGACGTATTATCTGTACTGTTATCAAGCGTAGGGTTTGGCGGTATTTTATATGGCTTTAGTTCGGCTGGTGGCGATAAAGGATGGGGTGCGCCAGAAGTATATAGCACAATTATTATCGGTACGATTGCTTTAGCCTGGTTTATTGTGCGCCAGTTAAAGCTTGAGGAGCCACTCTTAAATTTAAGCGTATATCGTTATAATATGTTTACACTTTCGTCTATCATCGTCAGCGTTATTTCAATGGCGATGTTTTCCGGTATGATTTTGACGCCACTTTATGTACAAACTGTGCGTGGTATTTCGCCATTTGACGCTGGCTTATTAATGTTACCAGGTGCGATTATTATGGGCTTAATGTCACCGATTACCGGTCGTATTTTTGATAAGTACGGTGCAAAACTATTAGCGGTTATTGGTCTTACAATTATGGTTATTACGACATATTTATTATCAACATTAAAAATTGATACGAGCTATTATTATATTATGGCAGTGTATACGACGCGTATGTTTGGTATGTCGATGGTAATGATGCCAATTTCCACAAATGGTTTAAATCAATTGCCACGTGAGTTAAATCCACATGGTGCAGCGATTAATAATACCTTGCAACAAGTTACGGGTGCCATTGGGACAGCGCTACTGTTAACAATTATGCATAATCGAACAGAGAGTACGATGGTAAACTTAGTAACAGATGCGACAAAAGCAGGTATGCAAATGACAGCGGAGTTACAAGCGAAACTGGGTGTAGAAGCGATGCTAGATGCCATTAACTATTCATTTTATATTTCAACATGGATTGCAGCAGTAGCACTCGTATTAGCATTCTTTGTTAAACGTGTAACACCACCAACAAGCTTGGCAAAAAAATAAACGATAAGCTACCACTTGAGCCGTTCATAGTGGTAGTTTTTTTGTATACTACTGATGAGGTGATAACATGACAGTGCTATTTTATGGTCGTCCTAATTGTGCGTTATGTGACGAAGGAAAAAAAATAATGGCTATGGTAGCGCAAGATTTAGCGCTTAATGTAGCGTATATTAATATCGAAGAAGACGATCAAGTGCATGAAAAATATATGTTGATGATTCCAGTTGTAGTAAAAGGGGAAAAGGTAGTTCAATACGGCCAATTAGATTACCTCACGCTACTTGATGGTTGTAGCGACGGGTTATAAATTGTATTTGCCAAAATAATCTTTATAATTAAAGACAGATGTCTGACAAGAGGTCTTATGTCGTATTACTATACTTACAATTGGAGGAATTTATGATGGCACTACAATTAGCAATCAACGGTTTTGGACGTATCGGTAGACTGGTGTTTCGTGAGGCAATGTTGCATGACGAATTTGAAGTAGTAGCAGTGAATGACTTAAC
This sequence comes from Metalysinibacillus jejuensis, assembly GCF_003057615.1. Classification (GTDB taxonomy): domain Bacteria; phylum Bacillota; class Bacilli; order Bacillales_A; family Planococcaceae; genus Metalysinibacillus; species Metalysinibacillus jejuensis. The sequence continues at coordinate 13,069 of NZ_QAFW01000004.1, read as the reverse complement.
GGACGCGCATCAACTGGCGCATTTACTAAAGTACGACTCTGTACACGGTATTTATGATCGTGACGTACAGTCCGAAGACGATGCATTCGTCGTAGATGGCAAACGTGTTCGCGTGTTTGCTGAAAAAGATCCAGCACAGCTACCTTGGGGTGAGTTAGGCGTAGACGTTGTGCTTGAGTGTACAGGTAAGTTTCGTTCAATGGAAGATGTAAAAAAACATATTGAAGCTGGGGCTAAAAAAGCAATTTTATCAGCACCGGCAAAAGGTGAGATGCCAACGTTTGTAATGGGCGTTAACCACGAGGATTATAATCCTGAAACGGATCATGTTATTTCCAACGCTTCATGTACGACAAATTGTTTAGCGCCTGTTGCTAAAGTGCTAGACGAAAAATTTGGTATTGAGCGCGGCATGATGACGACAATTCATGCGTATACAAATGACCAACGCATTTTAGACTTTCCGCATGCTGACCCGCGTCGCGCACGAGCAGGTGCAGTGTCGATGATTCCGACAACAACAGGTGCGGCTGTAGCAGTAGCAAAAGTGTTACCGCAATTAAAAGGTAAATTAGACGGCTTCTCTATGCGTGTTCCTACACCGAATGTTTCGTGTGTTGACTTAGTAGTAGAATTAAAACAAGGTGCAACGCGTGAACAAGTGAATGAGGCATTAAAAGAAGCTTCTGAAAATGAGTTGAAAGGCATTTTAGGCTATAATGAGCTACCGCTAGTGTCCATTGACTATAACGGTGATCATCATTCTTCTACTGTAGACGGTTTATCTACGATGGTATTAGAAAGTAGCATGGTAAAGGTACTTGCATGGTACGATAACGAAATAGGCTATGCGACTCGCTTAATGGACTTGGCATTATATTTAGTAGCGCGCGGTTTAAAATAATAGGACGAGCACGATTTAGCAATACTTTGCTAGGTCGTGCTTTTTCATTTGTTGCGATAACCTAATTCTTATTAAGTGTGACATATTAGTGGATTTGCTAATGAAAAGTATAGCCTTTATACAAGTGAACGGCTATAATAAATAAGGATAATTTTTAGATAACCATACAATTTGATGCAGGTGGAATTAGTGTTCAAGCAAGGTGGCGAGACGCATAATTCGCACGGCTTTATAAACTGAAGGAGGGTTTTCTTCATGTATAATAAGAAAACAATTAACGATGTCAAGGTAGAAGGCAAACGCGTAGTCATTCGCGTAGATTTTAATACACCGATGGAAAATGGCGAAATTACGGATGATACACGTATTCGTGGTTCATTACCAACGCTTAAACAACTCGCTGATAACGGCGCTAAAGTTATTATTTTAACGCACCTTGGACGTCCAAAAGGCGAGGTGAAAGAAGAGTTACGTTTGGATGCTGTAGCAAAGCGCTTAGGTGAGCTAATGGGTCAACCTGTTACAAAGCTCAATGAGTGGAAAGGCGAAGCAGTAGAACAAGCAGTAGCTGCTATGCAAAATGGCGACGTTATTATGTTAGAAAACGTACGCTTTGACGCAGGCGAAGAAAAAAATGATGAAGCTTTATCAAAAGCTTTCGCAAGCCTTGCAGACATTTATGTTAACGACGCATTTGGTACAGCACACCGTGCCCATGCTTCAACAGCAGGTATCGCGGCATTTGTAGACGAAGCGGTATCAGGGTTATTAATGGAGCAAGAAATTAAAGTGTTAGGTCAAGTGTTAAAAACACCACAGCACCCGTATACAGCAATTATCGGTGGCGCTAAAGTTAAAGATAAAATCGGCGTAATTAATAATTTGCTTGATGAAGTAAATCATCTTATTTTAGGTGGTGGCTTATCATTTACATTTATTAAAGCGTTAGGCCATGATGTAGGTAAGTCGTTATTAGAAGAAGATAAAATTGAATTAGCCAAATCATTTATTCAAAAAGCTAAAGATAAAGGTGTTCAATTACACATCCCAGTAGACGCAGTAGTAGCGGATGCTTTTTCAAATGATGCGCATACCGAAGTTGTAGCGACTGATGCAATTCCTGCAAATATGATGGGGCTTGATATTGGTCCAAAAACAGCAGAAAAGTATGCTGAAATTATTAAGGGTTCTAAATTAGTTGTATGGAATGGACCGATGGGCGTATTTGAAATGGAAAAATTTGCGAATGGTACGAAAACCGTAGCACAAGCAATGGCAGAGACTGAGGGCTATACAGTTATTGGTGGCGGAGACTCAGCGGCAGCAGTAGAGAAATTTAACGTAACAGATAAGATGGATCATATTTCAACAGGTGGCGGTGCTTCACTAGAGTTAATGGAAGGTAAAGTGCTTCCGGGTATTGCAGCGCTAGACGATAAATAAAAAGGAGGATAAGGATGCGTAAACCAATTATTGCGGGCAACTGGAAAATGTATAAAACATTTGACGAGGCAGTAACGTTCGTGGAACAAGTAGCAGAAAATTTACCGACAGCACAGAAGGTGGATGCTGTGATTTGCGCAACATCTTTATTTGTACCAACATTAACAGCAATCGCACAAGATAGTGAGTTAGCTATCGGTGCACAGACGATGCACTATGAAAACGAGGGCGCATTTACAGGCGAAGTTAGCCCAGCGCAACTTGCAAGTGTGGGTGTAGATTACGTGGTGCTCGGTCATTCAGAGCGTCGCGAATACTACAATGAAACAGACGAAGCGGTAAATAAAAAGGTCGCGGCAGCACTTGCGCATGACATCGTGCCAATTATTTGCTGTGGTGAAACGCTACAAGAGCGTGAAACGCAACAAACCGCAACAAAAGTAACGACACAAATTACGAAAGCGCTTGAAGGCTTTACAGCTCAACAAGTGGCGCATTTTGTTATCGCTTATGAGCCAATTTGGGCAATTGGTACAGGTAAAACAGCAACAGCTGAACAAGCGAATGAAGTGTGTGGTATCATCCGTCATGTCATTGCAGACATGTATGACGAAACAACAGCGAATGCCGTGCGTATTCAATACGGTGGTAGCGTGAAATCAGAAAACATTGACGAACTTTTAGCAAAAGAGCATATTGACGGAGCATTAGTAGGTGGCGCGAGCCTTGAGCCGCAATCGTTTTTAGCCTTAGTAGAAGCGGGGGCGCGTGTTAATGACTAAGCCAGTAGCATTAATTATTTTAGATGGTTTTGCTTTTCGTGATGAGGTGTTTGGTAATGCAGTAGCACAAGCTAACAAACCAAACTTTGACCGCTACTACGCTAACTACCCACATAATACATTAGGTGCAAGCGGCAGTAGTGTTGGCTTACCCGACGGACAAATGGGTAACTCCGAAGTAGGTCACTTAAATATTGGTGCAGGACGTATTGTGTACCAAAGCCTAACGCGTGTTAATAAATCCATTACAGATGGTGACTTTTTCGAAAACCAAGCGTTTATGGATGCCATTCACCATGTGAAAAAAAATAACAGTAAGCTACACATCATGGGTCTATTATCAGACGGTGGTGTACATAGCCACAATGATCATATGTTTGCTTTGTTACAATTAGCTCAACAGCATGATGTACAAGATGTGTTTGTGCACGGCTTTTTAGATGGTCGTGATGTTGGACCAAAAACAGCGCTAACTTATATTGAGCAAACGGAAACACAAATGACAGCAACAGGTGTTGGCGAATTTGCATCTATCCATGGTCGTTACTATGCGATGGACCGTGATAAGCGCTGGGAGCGTGTAAAGTTAACGTATGATGCACTTGTTGACGGTGTAGGTGGCTCGGCAACTTCTGCTAAGGAAGGTGTGCTTGCCTCATACGAAACAGAGGCGACAGATGAGTTTGTGCTACCATTTGTTATTGAGCGCGACGGTAAGCCTGTAGCGACAATTGATACAAATGATGCCGTCATCTTCTACAACTTCCGCCCAGACCGAGCAATTCAGCTATCATATGTCTTTACTAACCCTGCGTTTGATGGTTTTGCATTATCACCAAAGCATCCACAAAACTTAGAGTTTGTGACATTTATGCATTATAGCGATATCGTAAAGGCGAATGTGGCGTATGCCAATACAGATTTAAAAAATACAATTGGTGAAGTATTAGCGGATAATAAGCTGCGTCAACTGCGCATTGCCGAAACCGAAAAATACCCACATGTCACATTCTTTATGAGTGGCGGACGTGAAGCTACTTTTGCAGGTGAGGAGCGTATTTTAATCGCTTCTCCTAAAGTAGCAACATACGATTTAAAACCAGAGATGAGCGCTTATGAGGTAACAGATGCTTTAGTCGAAAAAATTGAAGCAGATGCCTTTGACGCGATTATTTTAAACTTTGCTAACCCTGATATGGTAGGGCATAGCGGCATGTTAGAGCCAACAATTAAAGCAATTGAAGCAGTAGATGAGTGCTTGGGGCGTGTAGTAGATGCCCTGCTTGCTAAAGGCGGCGCAGCTATTATTACAGCTGACCACGGTAACTCAGATGAAGTTGTAACGATTGAAGGTCAACCAATGACGGCGCACACAACAAACCCTGTGCCTGTTATCGTAACGAAGGAAAATATTGTGTTACGAAACGGTGGCATTTTAGCCGATTTAGCCCCAACCATGTTAGACTTATTACAAGTATCACAACCAACAGAGATGACAGGTACGTCATTAATCGAAAAAGAGGAGAATTAATCATGCCATTTATTACACAAGTGAATGCACGCGAGGTTATGGACTCACGTGGTAACCCAACAGTAGAAGTAGAAGTATTTACAGAATCAGGTGCTTTTGGCCGTGCTATCGTGCCATCTGGCGCATCTACAGGTGAGTATGAAGCGGTTGAACTACGTGACGGCGACAAATCACGCTACTTAGGTAAAGGTGTTTTAAAAGCAGTAGAAAACGTTAACACAGTAATCGCTCAAGAATTAGAAGGTCAATACTCAGTACTTGACCAAGTTGTCATTGACAATGCATTAATCGAACTTGATGGTACAGAAAACAAAGGTAAATTAGGTGCTAACGCAATTCTTGGTGTATCTATGGCAGTTGCACACGCAGCAGCAGATTACTTAGATCTTCCACTTTACCAATACCTTGGTGGTGTAAACGCTAAGCAATTACCAGTACCAATGATGAACATCGTTAACGGCGGTGAGCATGCTGATAACAACGTTGATATTCAAGAATTTATGATTATGCCTGTTGGCGCAGAATCTTTCCGTCATGCATTACGCATGGGCGCAGAAATTTTCCACAGCTTGAAAAAAGTATTACAAGATAAAGGGCTTAACACAGCTGTAGGTGACGAGGGCGGTTTCGCACCAAACCTTTCTTCTAACGAAGAAGCACTTGCTACAATTATCGAAGCTATTGAAAAAGCAGGCTACAAACCAGGCGAAGAAGTTCGCTTAGCAATGGACGCAGCTTCTTCTGAGTTTTACGACAAAGAAAAGGGCGTTTATAACTTAGCAGGCGAAGGCGTTGTAAAAACATCAGCTGAAATGGTTGAATGGTATGCAGAGCTTTGCGAAAAATACCCAATCATCTCTATTGAAGATGGTTTAGACGAAAACGACTGGGATGGTCACAAACTATTAACAGAGCGTATTGGTGACAAAGTACAATTAGTGGGCGACGATTTATTCGTAACAAACACGAAAAAACTTGCAGCTGGTATTGAACAAGGCGTTGGTAACTCAATCCTAATCAAAGTAAACCAAATCGGTACATTAACAGAAACATTTGATGCAATCGAAATGGCAAAACGCGCAGGTTATACAGCAGTTATCTCTCACCGTTCAGGTGAATCAGAAGACGTTACAATTGCTGATATCGCAGTAGCAACAAACGCTGGTCAAATTAAAACGGGCGCACCATCTCGTACAGACCGCGTTGCAAAATACAACCAGTTACTTCGCATCGAGGATCAACTTCACCAAACAGCGAAGTACGAAGGTTTACAGTCTTTCTACAACATTAAAAAATAATTTTTTAAGAGCGGTGGTTGGTTAGCAATCACCGCTTTTTTGTCGCTAGCATTGTAACAAACATTGTAATTTGTTATAATGTGTTGTATTGTGAAGTTTCATTATCGGGAGGTGCAGTAGTTTGCATACAGTTCTTTTAGTATTACTTATGGTAGTTTCATTAAGCTTAATTACGCTTGTTTTATTACAATCAGGGAAGAGTGCAGGGTTATCAGGCGCTATCTCAGGTGGAGCGGAGCAATTATTCGGTAAGCAAAAAGCTCGCGGGATGGACTTAGTCCTTCACCGTGCGACAATTGTTTTAGCAGTTCTATTTTTTGTTTTAGCATTAGCGATTTCTAAAGTTTAAGCATACTTACGCCTAACCATAAGTTGTGGTTAGGCGTTTTTTTTAAGGGGATGGTTAATTTATGAAAAGATTAGTAATGGAGCCATTTTATTTCCAAGCAGGTAAACGTGCGGTGTTATTATTGCATGGTTTTACAGGCTACTCAGCAGATGTGCGTCAAGTAGGTCGCTTTTTAGAGAAAAAAGGGTATACCTCTATTGCCCCTCATTATAAGGGGCACGGTGTAGCACCAGAGCAATTAGTACACACAGCACCTACAGATTGGTGGCAAGATGTGGAGGGCGCTTATCAAACTTTACAGCAAGACGGGTATGAACAAATTGCCGTTGTCGGTCTATCACTTGGTGGTGTGTTTACGTTAAAATTATCAACGGTACAACCTGTACTTGGCGCTGTTGTCATGTGTGCGCCGATGACGATGCGTACAACGGATAAGATGTTTGAGGGTGTACTACGCTATGCCGAAAACTATAAAAAACTAGAAGGCAAAGCTGAAAATATAATCGAAAAAGAGCTAGCCGCTATTAAAGCACAAGGCATGCCTTCGTTAGCTGAATTACGTAAATTAGTAACGGAAGTAAGAAGTGAATTAGATATGGTGTATGCACCACTTCTCGTCATTCAAGCGACGCATGACGAAGTGATTGATCCACAGTCAGCAAAGGTCATTTATGAGGGCGTATCTTCAGACGAAAAACAGCTAAAATGGTACGATGAATCTGGGCATGTTATTACATTAGATAAAGAAAAAGAGCAAGTACATGAAGACATATATACATTTTTAGAAAGCTTGCCATGGCAAGTGTAATGAGATAAAAGGAGGGAAATGTATGACAACACAAGATTTAACACAGCGCATTTTAACGATTATGAAGCGTGAGGGTTATAAACCGTTAAAAGTGCAACAATTTGAAGATGAGCTCGGCATGATTGAAGCAGCTGAATTTAAAGAGTTAGTAAAAACACTCGTACGTATGGAAGCTATGGGTAAAATTGTACGTTCAGCTGACAATGCGTACGGGCTACCAGAGCAAATGAATCAACTTAGAGGGCGCTTTATCGGCCACGCTAAAGGATTTGGTTTCGTCGTGCCTGAAAAAGAAGGTATGCAAGATATTTTTATTCCGCCTACTGAAATTAACGGAGCAATTAATGGTGATATTGTACTCGTTCAACTGGCGAGTCAGTCATTTGGTGACCGCCAAGAAGGTACGATTTTAAAAGTTGTAGAACGCACACAAACGAGCTTCGTTGGTACGTTTCAAGATAATCGCGGCTTCGGTTTCGTAATTTTAGACGATAAAAAATTACCGTTTGATATTTTTGTAGCTAAAGGTGATACCCTAGGTGCAATGGACGGTCATAAAGTTGTGGTAGAAGTTAGAGAATGGGCAACAGATGAGCGTTCTGTATCGGGCTATATTACAAAGATTTTAGGTCATAAAAATGATCCAGGTGTCGATATTTTATCGATTATTTATAAATATGGTATTACGATCGACTTCCCACAAGAAGTGATGAACGAAGCGAACGCTATTCCTGAAACTGTACAACCGAAGGAATATGAAGGTCGTCGCGACTTACGTGACCAAACGATCGTGACGATTGACGGAGCGGATGCTAAAGACTTAGATGATGCCGTTACTGTTACAAAGAATGAAGACGGTACGTATAAATTAGGTGTGCATATTGCCGATGTTAGTCACTATGTACAAGAAGGTAGCGCACTCAATGAAGAAGCTTATGACCGTGCAACGAGCGTCTACTTAACAGACCGTGTCATTCCGATGTTGCCACACCGTCTATCAAATGGGATTTGTTCATTAAATCCAAACGTTGACCGCTTAACAATGTCATGTGAAATGATTATTGATGGCAATGGTAAAGTGGTATCGCACGAAATTTTTGAAGGTGTTATTAATACGACAGAGCGTATGACGTATACAGATGTTTATAAAATTCTTGAAGAGAAGGATGAGGAGCTATTAACACGCTATGCGCCACTTGTGCCGATGTTTACGCATATGGCAGAGCTCGCACAAATTTTACGCAATAAGCGTGCAGACCGTGGTGCGATTGATTTTGATTTTAAAGAATCTCAAGTGTTAGTGGATGCAGACGGCTGGCCAACAGACATCGTCATTCGTGAACGTACGGTTGCCGAACGTTTAATTGAGGAGTTTATGTTAGCAGCTAACGAAACTGTAGCCGAGCATTTCCATTGGATGAATGTGCCGTTTTTATACCGTATTCACGAAGACCCAAAACCAGAAAAATTGCAGCGCTTCTTTGAGTTTGTCACAAACTTTGGTTTATTAATTAAAGGTACGGGCAATAGTGTACATCCCAAAGCAATGCAAAAAATTATTAAAGAAATTGAAGGCTTGCCAGAGGAGCCAGTTATTTCAACGATGATGTTACGCTCTATGCAACAGGCGAAATATTATCCAGAGTCATTAGGTCACTTCGGTCTATCTACTGATTTTTATACGCATTTTACGTCACCAATTCGACGCTATCCTGATTTAATTGTACACCGTTTAATTCGCACGTATTTAATCAACGGCGATACATCGCGTGAAACGATTAAAAAATGGGGAGAGATGATGGACGAAATTGCTGATCATACATCAGGGCGTGAGCGCCGGGCTGTAGAGGCAGAGCGTGATACAGATGCACTGAAAAAAGCGCAATTTATGGCTGATAAGATTGGCGAAGAGTTTGTCGGTATTATTTCATCTATTACGAATTTCGGTATGTTTATTGAACTGCCGAATACTGTAGAAGGTCTCGTACACATTAGCAATATGCATGATGATTATTACAACTTCAACGATCGTCAAATGATTATGATTGGTGAGCGTACCAACCGCCAATTCCGCATAGGAGACGAAGTAAAAGTTATTGTGACTAATGTAAACATCGAAGAGTCGGCGATTGATTTTGAAATCGTAACAGATGGTGTTGCGCCAACCTTTAAACGTACGCGTAAAGTTGCACCGCGCGTTATTCAAGCCGAGCGTGGCAAGCGTCGAACAGGTGGCAGTGAACGTAAGCGTAGCAATCGCCGTCGTAGTGACGAGGATAAGCCAAAACGCCGAACAGATGATAAACCTGCAAAGCGTAGTAAGAGCCGTCGCGCAACAGGTGACAAGCCAAGAGATAAACAAGAGCGTGACCCACGTGGTAAACGCGTAGGTGATAAAGATAAACCAAAATTTTATGAGGCTATCGCTAAAAAGAACAAGCGTAGCCGACGACGTAAATAACGAGTGGGCGGCTTTGGCCGCCTGCGTAAGTGAGGAGTAGAGGGATATGGCAAAAGGAGAAGGTAAGGTATTAGCGCAAAATAAAAAGGCAGGGCATGATTATTTTATCGAAGAAACATACGAAGCGGGCTTAGTGCTACATGGTACAGAGATTAAAGCCATTCGTGCAGGTAAGGTGCAACTTAAGGATTCATTCGTCCGCATTCGCAACAATGAGGCATGGATTTCAAATATGCATATTAGCCCGTACGATCAGGGTAACCGCTTTAACCATGACCCGCTGCGCTCACGTAAATTACTATTGCACAAAAAACAAATTGCACAATTGATTGGTCGCATTAAACAAGATGGCTATACGATTGTGCCGTTAAAAATGTATATTAAAGATGGCTTTGCTAAGCTATTAATTGGCGTTGGTAAAGGTAAGAAAAACTACGACAAGCGTGATGACCTACGTAAGAAGGAAGCAAAACGCGAAATGGAGCGCGCATTCAAAGCAAAAAACCAAATGTAATAAGGCATTTGCTTGCAAGCTGCCCAAAATTATTTTATACTAATGAAAGTCAGTATAAAAAGTTGTTACCGTACTAGCCGTTTAGCTAGACCCTCACTTGTTTGAGGCAAACAAGGGGGCGTTACGGATTCGACAGGGATGGTTCGGGCTCTAACTGCGCGTCGGAGGTCTCGTCTTCGTCATCAACGGAAGTTATATAATAACTGGCAAACAACAAAACTTAGCTTTCGCAGCGTAAGCTCTTAAGCGCTCTACCTATACATCGCCCATGTGTATAACGTAGGGCTCAACTTTAGTGGGATACGGTCGCTAGTGCAACTTGAGCTAGTGTCAAGAGACTTCCAAGTTAGCGTACAGGACGCCAGTTTATCGGCATAATGCTACGTGAAATGCAAATAGGTAAACTACACGCGTAGACGTTGGAGTAACGGAGTCTTTGGACGCGGGTTCGACTCCCGCCGCCTCCATACATACTATAACTGCAACTGCAGTTATATCAATGATTGAATAGAAAAGGGATATTGCATGAGAGTTTAACTCTTGTACAATATCCTTTTTTTGATGAGTTAGCCTCCCTTTTCACAAAGTAATTATAAATTTCAGAAAATTCATTGAAATTAGTTAATAGTTGTGGTAAATTACAATACACAACATGAAGTTTACGCTTCATAAAATATAAAAATGAAGGGAGAGCTTCTTTTGGCGACATATCGTATTACGAAAAGAATAGAAGACTACTTTCCTATGCTTTCGAAAGGTCAACAAAAAGTGGCACGTTTTATCCGGGACAATTTAGCGTATTCAAGCAGCCATTCAGCAAGTGATATTGGTAAGCGGGCAGGAACAAGTGAAACAACCGTCATTCGCTTTTGTTATGCGATAGGGTTAGCAGGTTTTGCACAATTGCAAAAAGAAATAGGTATGCTTGTTTTTGAACAAAATTCGGATAGTTCCTTACGATACTATGTGGCTTCAAAACAATCTCTCTTTGAAGAGCAACAGCTAGCAGAAATAGTGATGGGTCAAATTAGTCATCAAATTATTTATGTAGCAGAAAATATTGAGCCTGAACAATTTAATGGCTTTACGAAGCAACTGCATGAGGCAGATACCATTTATTTAATTGGTTCTGGTGCTTCAAGTTTTGCTGTTCAGTGGTTACAGTTTACACTCAATATTTTGCGACCTAACGTACAGCTTGTGACTACAGAGGCAAGTAGCTTAATTAGACTAATGCAGCAAGTCACTTCACGTTCAGTTGTTCTTGTGGTGTCACTTCACCGCTATGCGAGTGAATCAATTTCGCTAGCTAAATCTTTCCAAGAGCAAGGCGCTTATGTTATGGCCATTACCGATTCTAGTGTGGCGCCTATTCATGAGTATGCAAATGCAGCTTTTGTGTTACAGCAAATGGAGCTCTCACCAATTGACTTAATGCCAATTTTAATTTCATTTATGAATACACTTGTCGTAGGCATGATGGCGCATGATGCGACGTATTATAATAGCCAAAGACAAAAATTTGATGAATTTCAAAATAGCTTTTTAGCAGATCGATGGAGTTGAAAACATGGAACAACGTCTTTTTGAAATATTTACTCATTTACACAATCACCCTGAGCCAAGTTGGCAAGAAGTAAATACTACAGCCTATTTGGCAGAACAATTGCGCGCTGCTGGTCTTAATCCGATAACATTTGATGATATAACAGGTTTGTATGTGGATATTGGTCAAGGGACACCACGTGTAGGTTTCAGGACAGATATTGATTCCCTATGGCAAGAGGTAGACGGAGAGTTTAAAGCAAATCATTCTTGTGGGCATGATGGCCATATGACAATGGCACTCGGTGTAGCTTTTGCGTTACAACGCTATAAGTTACCAGGTGCCATACGAATTTTATTTCAACCTGCTGAAGAAAAAGCAGGTGGCGCTAAAGCTTTTGTAGAGAAAGGGCTTGTAGATTCACTCCAATTTTTATTTGGTGCTCATGTTCGTCCACTTGTTGAGTTAGAGGATGGGTGGCATGCACCTGCTTTATACCACGGGGCGGCTAAACTTATTACCGGTACTATTACAGGCGTAGAGGCGCATGGTGCTCGCCCAGAACAAGGAATTAATACGATAGAAGTAGCGGCAGCACTTATTGATGCTATCAAAAATATTTGGGTAAGCCCTAACGAGTCGTATTCGATTAAGATGACACAAATTCAAGCAGGTGGCACTTCAACTAATATTATTCCAGGAAGTGCAACATTTAGTATTGATATGCGTGCGCAAACAAATGATACGATGGCAGCAGCTTCTAAAGGGCTCGCTAAAGCAATCGAAGCGGTAAGTTTATTATACGAGGCAAAAATTACAACAACGGTATCGGCTCATATTGTTGCAGCAACGGTAGATGAAGTAGCAAAAAACATCTTAGCAACAGCGATTGAAGCAACAGAAGGTGCGAGTTGTGCTCCACCTGTCATTACCCCTGGTGGTGAAGATTTTCATTTTTATGCCTACCACCGTCCGCACTTACAAACGACAATGCTAGGGCTAGGCTGTGGCGTAACACCAGGGTTACATCACCCTCACATGACCTTTAACACAGAACAGCTATCCGTCGGTGTAGACATTATTACGACAGCGTTAGTCAACGCCTTACAGCATGTAAAGGAAGAAGTGATTTGAGTTGATCGAAATTAAAGAACTCACAACAATAGAAGAGATGGCACAAGTGCAACAATTAGAAGTAGCGGTTTGGAAAACTACACCGCTACCAACGCATCAAACGTTAACAGCAATTAAACACGGCGGTATTATCGTAGGGGCCTATGATAAAGATAAATTAGTAGGGTTTAGCGTAAGCCCGTAATCAAATAACGCATATATTCATTCAGGCACCTCCGGTACCATAAAGGTATCAATTTTAAGGAGGTGCCATCTCTATGTCTAAAGATAAATTAACGATTGTCCCCGTTTCACTTGAT
>NZ_QAFW01000049.1 GCF_003057615.1 Metalysinibacillus jejuensis | reverse complement strand
AAATCGTGGTATTCTTAGCCATGAGAGATTCCTCCTCGTAAATGTTGGTGTGGTAACTTACATTTTACATGGAATCTCTCTTTTTTATTAGTTTTTTATAGGAAAATTTAGTTAATCAACAGACGTGCCATTTTTTATATTTCGCTCTTATTTTAATGTTAGCTTTATAGCAACTTAAACATGGCACGAGTAAATTGCATGTATATTAAATGCCCTCGAACGTTCGTAGGAACAAATCGAGGGTCTTTTTATCAATCTTCCCATTTTCGGGAACATATTAGTATGTCGGCTAAATTTGCTTATAATGAATTTTTCTTTAATTCCTATTTGAAAATTACATCTATTAACCTTGATAACGGATTCTTTCAACCAAAGTTGCTTTTTTCAGATTATGACTTAAAACAAAAGATAGTACAATCTGCAAGAAACTAACCACCAAAATCATCGCCAGAATAGGTATAAATGGAATATGGTAAACATTCATTCCAAATACGCCATTCACCTTCGCATAAGAAAAGAGTAGATATCCAATCGGTAATCCTACAACAAGAGAGACGAATATTGTTCCTAGTGTGAAAATCAAGCCTTGTAGCTGCAAGCTAATATTTAATTGCTTGTTCGTCATTCCAACAGCTTGCAATACGCCATATTCTTGTCTTTTTGTTATGATATTTATAATCATTGTATTGGCAAGATTCATAAATCCAATCAAGCCTGCAATTGCCATAAATAAATAACTTCCCAACTTCATCATGGTACTTGCGAATTCAGCTGTATGCAATTCATCATGGTAAGTTTTAAACTTGACATAAGATGTATCTGCAATTAGGTTTCTTACATTTTGCTCCACCGAAGCTACATCGCCTTCGTCCGTATCAATCCAGATATAGCCATAGGATACCCCTTCTGGCTGCATCGCTTGATAGACCTCCTCTGGGATGACAAGATAGGTATCCGCATTTGTAAATGCACCAGCAATATTTCCTTTATAAGTAAATTCTTCTGTCCCATTATCTAATTCAAAAGTCATCGGATTATTCAATGAATAGCCATCTGACGCCATCCACATAGACCAACCGAAGAAAACATCTCCATTTCTTACAGCCTCGTTATAATCCATTGGGCCAAGGTCGCCTTCATATCGCATCTTTTCAAAATCTTCTTTATTCACAATCGAGACGACCTGCTTTGAACCATTTATTTTTGCAACAGCAATTTCTCTCGTTAGCACTTTATTAACGCCTGGTATACGCTCAATTTCTGCAATAAGTGTGTCATTCAATGGATTCTTTTTAAGAATCGAATCCAGATTATTTTCTGGATAAGCTTCATCCCACTCATAAGAATAATCAAGCTTCAATTCAAATTGCCCGTGATTCATGCCTTTTCTTGCTTCGTATTCCGTATCGATATTTCCTACAAAGTTTGCGATAATCACAAATAATACACAAGAAAGACCCATTGTAAGAATCGTTCCGATTGTTCTTTTCTTATTACCAACTACATTTGCTATTGCCAAAGAGAATACAGATATATTTTTTTGGCCTTTCCGCATTCCATGGTTCTTTTTTGTTGAGTTTTCCAAATATCGTGTTGCTTCAATAGGAGATATTTTAAAAACAATTTTCATCGGCTTTCGAAGTGCTAATATCACTGTTAGCAATGAAATCAGAATACTAACTAGCATCAATTTGGCTGAAAATAATGGTACCTGACTATTTGGTATTCCAATAGATGCCATATTCCCTTGTTCGATTAACCAACCAAAGCTTACTTTTGCCATAAAAAATCCAAGTACCCATCCAATAGGTATTGAAGGCACTGAAAGAATCATACCTTCTCGAAAAATCAACTGTTTCATCTGCTTTTTTGTTGCACCTAAGGCTTTGATTTTTCCGTATTCCTGTATCTTTTGAGCGATACCCACTTGAAAAATATTATAGATAACAACAACCGAAAACAGCACAATCCCTAAGATTAGAATGCCACATACCGCAATCATTTCATAGCTCGGCTCTAGTGTCCAAGACAAGAAATAATCATTTACAATCAGGTTTTTGCTATCAATTCCGGAAGAATCTGCAATGTTCGTAAGCACTGAATCAATGTTATTCATAGAAACATGGACAGAATCATTCAATGTAAAATAGACATTGTATGCTCGCTCGTCTTCTACAAATTGACTATCATAAAAAGCGGAAGAAGTGAATACTATATAGGAAGACTTAGCTTTATATGCCTCTCGATCAAATAGAATGCCACTAACTACAAAATCTTGCTTACTATATTCCTCGTTCATTCCAGAACGATATTCAAGACGAATACTATCTCCAATTTTCACATGCTCATAGCCCTGCGACTTAAAGAAAGCTTTACTTGCAGCAATATCCTGTGGACCCTTTGGATAGGATCCTTCCGAAAGTAAATATTCTTGATTGTAAGGTAGCATTTCTCGGACATGCTCGTCTGCACTAACAAATGCGCCTTTCTCATTCCCTTTTAAGATACCTGCTGTAGACATCAGCCCAACCGTATCTATTTCAGCTCGTCGTTCGATTTCCTTTAACTGCGTATCATCTACAGATAAGAACAGTCCATAATTTCTTCCATATCTGTCCGCTGCATTTTCTTTTTGTAGGTTAATAACGCCATTTCCAATAGTGCTGATAATAGTAAGTAGCATTGTCGTTAAACAAATAGCAAATATGATAAGGATACTTCTCGTTTTATTCCGCTTGTTATTGTTGAATGCGATTTTAGTAATTGTATTCATCGGAAATCCACCACTTGTCCATCTTCAATGATTAAGATACGGTCTGCTACCTGTGCAATTTCATCATCATGTGTAATCATCACGATGGTCTGACCATATTTTTTTGCCGTCATTTTTAGCAGGCCAATTACTTCGTCGCTTGTTTTTGAATCAAGATTACCGGTTGGTTCATCTGCAAAAAGTATTTCTGGTTTTGTGATTAAGGCTCTTGCGATTGCGACTCGCTGCTGCTGTCCACCAGATAATGTATTCGGGAGGTTATGGATCCGATTCTCAATACCTAGTGTGGTAATGATGTCATTTGCATATACTTCATCGACTTTTTTTCCATCCAGCCCTAAAGGTAACACGATATTTTCCCAAACATTGATGGCTGAAACCAAATTATATGCTTGAAAAATAAAGCCGATTTTTCTTCTACGAAAAATTGCCAGTTGATCCTCGCTCATCTGATACATATCGTTTCCCGATAATAGAACTTTGCCTTCCGTTGGCATATCAAGTCCCCCAAGCATATGGAGTAGTGTGCTTTTGCCAGAGCCAGATTTACCTACAATGGCAACAAATTCCCCCCGATTAATCTTAATGCTTACATTATTTACTGCCTTCACTTGATTTTTATTTGTTCCATAAAACTTACTAAGTTGATTTGTTTCTAATATGACACTCATTTAACAGTCCTCCATGTTCTAATTTTGCTCCTATCTTATCAAGTGAATCTTTCATTTCACTTTCAAAAAAAATAGAAGTCTTACGGTTTCGTAAGACTTCTACTTTTTCTCTAGCAGTTGAATAACAAACTTACTGCCATGTCTATGATTAAATCCAACTTCCATGTCGAAATTAGAGGACACTGTTATCGTCCCATGATGTTGCTCGATAATTTCTCTTGAAAGAAATAATCCAATCCCAGAACCACTTTCTTCTTTTACTTCTGGCAGGGAGCCTCTGAAAAAGCGTTGAAATACCTTATGATATTCTTCCTTCGGTATACCAATCCCTTGGTCTTCAATCTCAATACGTACAATCCCAGTTCATCTCAATACGTACAATCCCAGTTCTTTTTTGTAATCGAATCGCTATTTCGGAATGAGTCGGGCTGTACTTAATAGCATTATCCAAAATGTTGATAAGTGCTTCACTCAACCATTTTTTGTCTTGCATAATCTCATAGTTTTCTAATGCTTCATCAAAGTCAAAAACTAACTCAATGTCCTTCTTTATTGCATTCGGATAGACACGATTCACAGCAGTAATTATTGTTTCTAAAAGAGGAAGCTTTTTTTTATCAATTTGAATTAATCCTACTTCCATTTTTGAAATCTGCAATAATGATTGCAGCAGTACTTCCAAACCGTCTAATGCATTTCTACACCTTATTCGAAACTCTTTTTGTTCTTCTTCACTTAGATTATCTCGAAGCAATACACTAAAACAGGCATCTAATGCTGCGACGGGGGTTTTTAATTGATGCGATATATCAGAAACCAGCTCTTTCGTTCCTTCCTTTTCCAATCGCGCTTCTTCTTTCAGCAACTTCATATAATGTCCAAGTACATCCAATTGATATTTGATTTTTTCCTGCTCATCTTCATCGTCATCATCTAGTTCCAGTATTACTTCATAATTGTTTTCTCGAAAATTCACAAGTGTGTTTTCTATTTGCAAAAATCTGGCTTTATCCTTTTGTAGGATCATTCTTTGCCAAAGCCATAACAAAGAAAAAAGTATGACAAACAAAAAGAATGTGCCACCCGCTGTTACCGCTATGTTCTGTAAGAACTGTTGATATAAAACATTCTCAACATTCTTCAAATAACCATACTTCTCCAGCAACTGTTTTCCTTGTTCTATCGAATCTAAATTGTTATCTTTTAGAATATCTATCACAATATCAACTCCATCTTGCCCAGATTTAGTAGCGATCTCTGCCAAGATGTTCATGCTGTTATTGTAATTCTGGTAATATACCCATGTTGTCAAACAGTTGCTAAAAATATATGCAAACATGACTATGCTTATTAGCTGTAGGATTTGTTGTTTCTTTCGTTTTCCTCTTGCCACCAGATTAACCCACTTCCTGATTCCATACATAACCAAGTCCCCGTATGTTTTTCAAATACACTGGCTTTGCTGGATCTTCTTCAATTTTTTCACGAAGCCTCCGCACATTCACAGCAACTGTATTCTCATCTACAAATTCTCCATCAATATCAAATATATTTTCTAATATCTGCTTTTTAGAAAGAACCTGCTTTGGATATTTCAAAAATAAAGTAAGCATCTTCCATTCGTTCTTCGTCAATACCACTTCCTTGCCTTTGACCAGAACTTTCATCTCTCTTGGAAGCACTCGAATGTCCCTTGATATTATTTCATTTTCTTCATTACTGCTTTTGATACGATTGAAATAGGCTTCAATTTTTAGAAGCAGTACGGATAGGCTGAAAGGTTTCGTGATATAATCATCAGCACCCGCTTCATACCCCATTACCTGACTTATCTCTTGGTCTAATGCAGTAAGACAAATAATATATGTCTTATTTTGCTGCCTCATCCACTTTATAAAATCAAGCCCATTTCCGTCCGGAAGATTTATATCACAAATAACGAGATCAATTTTATTAACAACAGCTACACTTTTTGCAGCTTGTATTGTTTCAGCAGAAAAAACAATATTTCCAGATTTTTCCAAAGAAAATGTTATTCCTCGATTTACATTTACATCATCTTCTAAAACCAATATACTTGACATAATATCACCCCTAATAGCGTTTTACATATGTAAGTTAATGTAATATCTTAACTGTTCTATCATAGCATAGAAGAAACCCACCAACTTTGAAAAAAGATTAATCAAAGTTAGTGAGTTTACTTTTAAAAAGATTCTAATTTTATAAAAAAGATTGATTAAAACTTAGTTTGTAAAAGGATATCGTTCTCTGAATCTATTACTTCATACATTTTATTTTTAGGATTCACTTGCTCAAATAAACTCTCTAGAATATTCTTTTTACTCTTACTTAATGAAATACCTTCACGTTCTAAAGCTTTTTTATCTACTTCACCGGTATTTAAATACCATTTATCATCAGTATATCTCAATAAAGAAGGTCTAAATATGTAAAATTTATCCTTAGTATCCAAGATAAAATAGTTCTCTATTCTTGCTCTTTTTATTTCTACAATGGAGTCTATCACTCCTATGCTTTCTTTATAAAGGAAATGTTCATTTATTAATTTACTCAATATTTTATACATTTGATTGAGTTCTCTATAAATATATTCAGAGGGAACATGTTGATTAGGAATCTGTTCATACAATTCTAGATTATTTTCTGCTCTTACTAAACCCTCGTCGTTTAAAACTTGCTTCCAAAATCCACTTTTCAATTTTAGATGTTTTTGTTCGTTTTGACATAAAAAAACACCCCTTTAGACAAATATAATCTAAAAGGGTGAAACGGTGCAACTTTTTTAAAATAGGTAGAACTTTATTTCAAACGGTATATCTTTTTTATAAACGGTACGACTTTATTTCAAAACTACAAAGGCGATGGATGGCTTTCTATTTTTATTCTACTGTTACGCTTTTCGCAAGATTACGTGGTTTATCCACGTCACAGCGACGGTGTAATGCGGCGTAATAACTAATAAGTTGTAGTGGTACTACAGCTACAAGCGGTGTTAAAAGCTCATGTACATGCGGTATAACAAGCTGGTCGCCTTCCTCGGCAAGCCCCTCCATCGCAATAATGCACGCATTAGCGCCACGCGCAGCAACCTCTTTAACATTACCACGAATGTTTAAAGCTACCGCTTCTTGTGTAACTAAGGCAAACACTGGTGTGCCTTCTTCAATTAAAGCAATGGTACCATGCTTAAGCTCGCCACCTGCAAAGCCCTCAGCTTGAATGTACGAAATCTCTTTTAGTTTGAGCGCGCCTTCCATTGCTACGTAATAATCCATATTGCGTCCAATAAAGAAAGCATTGCGTGCAATCGTTAAGTAATCAAGCGCAATCGTTTCGATGTCGTGTTTGGCATCGACCATCACTTGAATCGCGTTGGCTGCAATCGCTAACTCTTTTTTTAACTCAAAATCAATAGCTTGCTTAATGGCATAAGCTGCGATAGCAAGCACAGCAATTTGCGCGACATAGGCCTTTGTCGAAGCAACAGCAATCTCAGGACCTGCGTGTAGTAATAATGTATAATCCGCTTCACGCGATAGCGTAGAACCTTGGACGTTTGTAATTGTTAATGCCTTATGCCCTAGCTCCTTAACTTTCACTAGTACTTGGCGGCTGTCGGCTGTTTCGCCTGATTGTGTAATAAAAATAAATAACGGCTTCTCTGATAGCAGCGGCATATTGTAACCAAATTCACTTGAAATATGCACCTCAACAGGTTTTTTAGCAATTTTTTCGAAGTATTGTTTACCTACTAAACCAGCGTGATAACTTGTACCTGCTGCAATAATATACAGACGGTCTGCTTGTTGCAACGCCTCTTTAATTGCTGGGTCAATTACAAGCTCGCCCGCTTCGTTTTCATAGGCTTTCGTAATTTTACGAATAACGCTAGGCTGCTCATCCATTTCTTTTAGCATATAGTGAGGGTATGCCCCTTTTTCGATGTCACTCATATCAAGCTCTACTGTATAAGGCTCACGCGCTAGCACCGTACCTTCGAGTGTTGTAATTGTAATCGCGTCTTTCGTTACAATAACGACCTCTTTATCATGTAGCTCCATGTATTGATCTGTTACTTGTAGCATTGCCATCGCGTCAGATGCAATGACATTAAAGCCGTCACCTAACCCTACAAGGAGTGGGCTTTTATTTTTCGCTACAAAAATAGTTTCAGTATCCTCATCATCTAATAGTGCTACAGCATATGAGCCATGTAGCAGGCTTAAT
Source organism: Metalysinibacillus jejuensis (assembly GCF_003057615.1). Classification (GTDB taxonomy): domain Bacteria; phylum Bacillota; class Bacilli; order Bacillales_A; family Planococcaceae; genus Metalysinibacillus; species Metalysinibacillus jejuensis. The sequence continues at coordinate 8,735 of NZ_QAFW01000049.1, read as the reverse complement.
GTTTTACGGAAGGCATCCTCTGTTGAAAGACCCTCCGATACAAATAAATCAATCAACTGTACAATAACTTCTGTATCTGTATCCGATTGTAATTGAATACCTTTTAAATAAGTGGCTTGTAACAGGTGATAGTTTTCGATTACACCGTTATGCACAATCGTAAAACGACCTGATGCACTTTGGTGAGGATGTGCATTTAAGCGGTTAGGTACACCATGTGTTGCCCAACGTGTATGCCCAATGCCAATCGTTGCCTCTACATCCCAATTAATCGCTTCTCGTAAATCAGCAATGCGGCCCTTCTCTTTAAATAGCGTAATGCCTTCATCATTATGAACGGCAATACCTGCTGAGTCGTACCCGCGATACTCTAATTTTTCGAGACCTTTTACTAAAATTTCCTTAGCATCTACACTTCCTGCATATCCAACAATTCCACACATAATAATCCCTCAATTTCGTTATATTATATGCATGCGTCACTGACCTGTACGCCTAGTCACCTAGTCGCTTTACAGTGCGCTAACGATTGCTTAACCGAGAGGCATCCGCCGAATGATTCGATAAACCTCTTCCTCGTCTACTAAGGTTACTTATTTCCTTAGTACTGGCGCTATAATTGTTTTCCTATATTATGTCCTCCTTGTATTTTGACTAGCATATCATACAAAATCCGATAAGCTACGTCAATAAAAAAAGCGGCCTATGCGTGCGCATAAGCCGCTTCACTGTAAATTAGCCTAATAACTTAACGATTTCGCGGTTAAACGCTGGTAAATCGTCTGGTGTTCGGCTAGTAACTAATTGATTTTGACAAACAAATACTTCTTCATCATGGAACTTAGCACCGGCATTTTCTAAATCAACTTGAATCGATTTATAACCCGTTGCATCTCGTCCATCTAATGTACGTGCAGTGATTAATAACTGTGGTCCATGACAAATTGCGAAGACTGGCTTCATATCATCCATAAACGTTTTAACAAATGCTACTACACGGTCATCCGCGCGTAAAATGTCTGGTGAAAAGCCACCTGGGATAAATAATGCATCAAAACCTTTTGCATCTACGTCATCAATACCTTTATCAATAACGATTTTTTCACCATGCTTACCTTCTACTGTACCTGCTTTAACGTCGATAGTGACAAGCTCATGTCCTGCTTTTTCTAGTGCTTCTTTCGGGCTCGTATACTCAACGTCCTCAACCATGTTAGTTACTACTGTTGCGATCTTTGCCATAATAATTAGCACTCCTTTGTTTTGTGACTACAGTACTTACTTTACCCCACAAAAAAGCATCGAAACATAAAATGTCTCGATGCTAGTCCTGGTTATTCAGCTAAGCCCATCTCTGAACGTACTACGTCAGCGATTTCGTTTACATAGTTTTCGCAGTCTGTTTCTGTTGCCGCTTCGACCATAACACGCACTAGAGGCTCTGTACCTGATGCACGTACTAATACACGACCATCGCCAGCCATACGCGCTTCAACCTCGCTAATAACAGCAGCTACTTTAGCATTATCTGTTACCGCATGTTTATCTGTTACACGTACATTTACTAGACGTTGCGGGAAGATTGTCATTTCCGCTGCAAGCTCAGATAACTTTTTACCTGTTTCTTTCATAATTGCTACAAGCTGAATGCCTGTAAGTAAACCATCACCTGTTGTATTGTAATCTAAAAATACAATATGACCTGATTGCTCGCCGCCAAAGTTGTAATTATTTTTACGCATTTCTTCTACTACATAACGGTCACCTACGCCTGTTTGAACGCTAGTCATACCGTTTGCCTCAACTGCTTTATAAAAGCCCATATTGCTCATTACTGTCGAAACTACTGTGTGTTTCTTTAACATACCTTTATCATTTAAATGCTTACCTACGATAAACATAATTTGGTCGCCGTCAACAATTGCGCCGTTTTCGTCAACTGCAATAATACGGTCACCATCACCATCAAACGCTAAACCTACATCCGCGCCGCGCTCTTGTACAAACTCTGCTAGCTTCTCAGGATGTGTAGAGCCAACGCCCTCATTAATATTTAGGCCATTAGGTGAAGTGCCCATTGTCGAAATATCAGCTTCTAAATCTGCAAATAAATGTGCCGCTAAGCCTGATGTTGCACCATGTGCACAATCTAGCGCGACATGAATATTCATAAACTCTACATCTACAGATTGCTTTAAATAGTGTAAATATTTTTGTCCACCTTCGAAATAATCCGTTACAGCACCTAATTCGGCACCTGTTGGGCGTGGTAAGTCATCGATTTCTTTTTCTAATAAAGCTTCCATCTCTTGTTCTTGTTCGTCAGTTAGCTTAAAACCATCTGCTCCGAAAAATTTAATACCGTTATCAGCTACAGGGTTATGAGATGCTGAAATCATAATACCCGCTTCTGCATTCATAATACGTGTTAAGTATGCTACTCCTGGTGTACTAATGACACCAAGACGCATTACTTCTACACCGATGGATAAGAGGCCTGCTACAAGTGCACCCTCTAACATTTCGCCAGAGATGCGTGTATCGCGACCAATCATCACTTTTGCGCGTCCCTCAGCATGCTTGGTTAACATATACCCGCCTGCACGCCCTAATTTAAACGCTAGTTCAGGTGTTAGCTCAGTATTAGCCACGCCACGAACACCATCTGTTCCAAAATATTTACCCATTGTATTTTCTCTCCTTCAGTATCGACTTCTTCTTACATTTATTATTCGGTTTGTTCCGCTTTAGAAATCTGTACTTTTACCTTAATGGCTTCTGTCCCTAATTTCGAAACCCCCTCAGGTTTCGCTACGGGTACTGTATAGGTTTTCGACTCTATAAATTTTGAGACGTCTACACTCACATCAATTGTCGTAATCGCATCAACAATCGACTTCGCCCCATATACAGTAATAAAACGTTGTTCTGCTTTTATTTCATCTAATTGAAGATCTGCCTTTACTTTACCCTTTTGAATTAAATTAATCGGGATATCTCTACTATATTCACTAATTTCTATCGCCACATTCACTGTTTTAGGGTTCACTTCTACATCTAATTTATTAAGTTCTTTGTCAAGTACGCGTACATCTGCATCCTGTGTAAAGTTTTCCTTACTAGCATCTCCTGCGACTGTAGCTTTCACATAGCTAATACTATCAATCGCGCTTTTTGCTCCTGTAATAAACACATTTGCCGGCTCTACTGTTAAACCTTTTAATACATAGCCTTCCGCAATTGTTTGGCGGTTCATCTCAGCTTCTACTTTAAACTCTTTCGTCACACGTTCCTCAATTACAATGTCTGCCGTGCCTGGATCTAGCTCTACGTCTAATTTGCGTGAAATATTTTCATATTGTAGTTTGACAGTATGTTCACCAATTAATAAGCGATTTAAATCCATAAATACTTTAAAGTCCCTCGAAGCTTTTACTTTTAATACATCTTGTGTTGGTCCTTTAATCCGAACATCTACAACTGAAGGAATTCCTGCGACAATCACATTGTCCTTATCGTAGTAAACTTCTACCGGAACATCACGAATCACATCTTCTTGTTCATTAACGGTTAATCGTTCGTTAGAATTAATTTCTGAACGCACCGAAAAAAATAATAAAATCGCAAGTGCTAATGATGTAATACGTAGCACCCATGGGCTATCTATCATTTTATCCATTACGATTCCCCCTTATTGACCACTTAGAAGAAGTAGTAGTCTCAGCTTTAGGGCCAAACCATAATAAACGCAACAGCTCTTCAAATTGTTCAATCGTTAAATTGCGATTTAAATTACCGTTTGTCGCAATGCTAATACCACCTGTTTCCTCAGATACTACAATCGTAATCGCATCCGTAACTTCACTTAAACCAAGTGCTGCACGGTGGCGTGTCCCTAGCTCTTTAGAGATGAAGGGGTTTTCAGATAACGGTAAGTAGCACGCCGCTGCCATAATTTTTTTGCGCTGAATAATAACGGCCCCATCATGTAGTGGTGTATTAGGGATAAATATATTAATCAGCAGCTCAGACGTAATATCTGCATCTGTATTAATACCCGTTTCGATATACTCATTTAAACCTGTCTCTTTTTCAATGGAGATTAACGCTCCAATACGTCGTTTCGCCATATAGCTTACCGACTTTTTCATTGCTTCTATTAAGCGTGCTTGTTCCTCTTCTTCTTGACTAGCAGAACGCTGGAATAGCTTCCCTCGCCCTAGTTGTTCTAAAGCTCGACGTATCTCTGGTTGGAAAATAATAATAATTGTTAAAAAACCAAAATTGATAACTTGTTTTAATAGCCACTCTAATGTTTCTAGGCCAAAAAACCATGTGCCTATGCGTGCAATTACAATAACGAAAATTCCTTTTAATAATTGTACAGCTTTAGTTCCTTTAATAAGCGTTAACACTTTATAAAGAACGTACCACACTAAGGCGATATCAATAATATTTACGACGATTCCTAGCGGTGCTAATTCTGTGAAGTTTTCAAATAATTGCATGTGGCATCCCCCACTTTTCTCACGAATCCGTACAAACGTCATTATAGCACATTCTTACGCACGAATAAAAAAGCAAAGTCGAGGAATATTCGACTTTGCTTCTATTCATCATCTATTGTTGTATCTAGTGTAAACACATCATTTACTAATGTTTTCACCTTATACCATAACCATTCAAATGATTCATTAATTTCGTCAATTTGACCGCTTACCATTGCTGTCGAAGCCATATAACGACCATTAATAACCGTAATGTTTCCGTCTACTTCGCCTTCTACTACAATATCACCATTACGCACGACAATATCACCTTTTACAACTTCGCCTTTGGGCACAATAACTGTCTGCCCATCCACCACCAAGTTAGGTTGCTTCGTTACAGAAAACTGTTGATCGTCATTAAAATGGCTAAATAAAGCCGCACTCATAAACAAACAAAAAACAGCTGCTGCTATTAAAAATGGGTGTTGACGCAACCATTTTTGTACACCAAAGCGCGTTTTTGGCTTTGGTAACTGAGCCATGATCATCGCCTCTAAATTTTTAGGCGTTTCAACTTGCGCTGCACTTTTAACAAAAGCAATCGTGTCACTTAACTCATGCATATGTTGTTGGCAAGCACTGCATTCTTGCAAGTGCTTCTTTAGCTCTTGCTCATGCTCACGGCTAATGTCTCCGTCTAAATAATTGTGCATATGTTCTACAATATACTCAGGACAAGTACCCATGACGCTCCCCCTCTACAAATTCTTCAACTGCTTACGCAACGCCTCACGACCACGGTGAAGTCTTGTTTTCACAGTACCAATTGGCATATCTACAATTTCACTAATTTCTTGTAAAGATAACTCTTCTATATATTTCAGAACTATGATCATTCGATACTTTTCAGGTAAGCGACTAATTTCATAATGCACGCGCTCCTGTAGCTCCATCTCCTCCACTTGTTCAACTGGTAATGGTTCATTTGTGGCAATCTGCGAATACATATTCAACCCTTCAGTACCAGCTACTTCAGCATCTAAGTAATAGTCTGGCTTCTTTTTTCGAATGCGGTCAATACATAAATTCGTAGCTATGCGATATAACCATGTTGAAAACTTTCTCTTTTGATCAAAAGTATGCAAGTTAATATAGGCCCGTACAAACGCTTCTTGCGTAATATCCTCTGCCTCTTGCTTATTACCGAGCATGCGATAGCATACTTGATACAGTCTACTCTGATAGAGGCTCACGATATCAGCAAATGCGTTTTGATCGCCTTTAAGCACTTGTTTTATTCGTTTATTCAATAACGCATCCATTCGTGTCTTCCTCTCCAACTTAGCACTGTCTACTATATGATACGGTCACGTGACAGTAAAGTTTCATTTTTCCCGCGATTATATCAAATTTTATTAACGAAAGAGGCATCCTTACACTTTCTTTATATAATAACGAATAAAAAAAGAACTTCGTCCATAATGACGAAGTTCTTTAATAGTGAGCCATGCAGGATTCGAACCTGCGACCCCCTGATTAAAAGTCAGGTGCTCTACCAACTGAGCTAATGGCTCTTTATAAAATAAAAAAATGGCTGGGGTACTAGGATTCGAACCTAGGGAATGACGGAATCAAAATCCGCTGCCTTACCACTTGGCTATACCCCATTCATTTTATAAAACTGGTGGAGAGGGGCGGATTCGAACCGCCGAACCCTAAGGAGCGGATTTACAGTCCGCCGCGTTTAGCCACTTCGCTACCTCTCCGGGCTACTATGAGTTAATGGTGGAGAATGACGGGCTCGAACCGCCGACCCTCTGCTTGTAAGGCAGATGCTCTCCCAGCTGAGCTAATTCTCCATAATGCTACGCTCATAGTATAGGCTAATTAAAATGGTGACCCCTACGGGATTCGAACCCGTGTTACCGCCGTGAAAGGGCGGTGTCTTAACCGCTTGACCAAGGGGCCTCTCAAACAAGACAAGATTTATTATAACGCAGTAATTTTTTTTTTGCAAGACTTTTTTTAATAAAATAAGCAAAAAAAATGGCTCCGAAGGTAGGACTCGAACCTACGACCGATCGGTTAACAGCCGATTGCTCTACCACTGAGCTACTTCGGAACAATGTAGTATCTTAAGCACAAATATTATTATAACAAGCCATTTTAAATTTTCAACCTTTTATTCAATTTTTCTCGATAATTTTTCATTTTGAAATTTTAATCTTCTTTTTTATTATTACATCGAAATAGTATATTTAAAATAGTTTTGCGAAATGAACAAATATTTCTGCTTAACGTTCATTTTATCTTGACTTAGTTTTTACGGTACTGATACAATTAACGCAAATCTATAGTGTTGGAATTTTCTAAATTTAATAGGTGATTCATAAAGGGGTAATAATTTATCATGATAATCCTTAAGGAGCGACACTACAATTACTATATCTTAGGGGGTTTTTAAATGACAGAAATTAATTTAACCGCGCCGGAGCAATATAATATTACGCAAGAAGTTGAAAAATTTGCGCACCTCGACACGCGTGATGCAATCCGTTGGCTAAATGATACAGGAGAAAGACAAAACATTTCATATAAACAATTAGTAGAAAAAATGAATCAATATGCCAATGCGTTAACACAAGCTGGCTTAAAAGCTGGCGATCGTATGCTTGTAATTATTCCACGTTTACCTGAAGCCTATTATATTTTCCTAGGTGCTCTAAAGGCTGGTATCGTACCTATTTCATGTTCTGAGATGTTGCGCGCTAAAGATTTACAATATCGAATGGAGCATGCAAGTGCGAGCGGAATTGTTTCTTATCATCTCTTCACAGATGAAGTGGATAAAATCGACAGCAGCATAGATGCAATGAATATTAAATTGGTCATTGGTACTGCTAAAGACAACTGGCTGTCTCTTAATGAGCAAGCACTCAGTCAATCTACACAGTTTGAAGCAGCGCCTACTAAAAGCAGTGATATGGCTTTCTTAGCCTACACTTCGGGTACGACTGGTAACCCTAAGGCAGCCGTACATTCACATAGCTGGGGCTATGCCCATGTACGCACAGCAGCAACGAGCTGGCTTTGTGTACGAGAGGGTGATTTAGTATGGGCGACAGCAGCGCCTGGTTGGCAGAAATGGATTTGGAGCCCCTTCTTATCGACTATTATGTTAGGTGCTACAGCATTCGTTTATCACGGTGGCTTTGACGTAACTAAATATTTACAACTACTACAAGACGAAAAAATTAATGTGTTATGCTGCACGCCGACAGAATATCGCATTATGGCAAAAGTAGAAAATTTAAGTTCTTATAACTTATCTCAATTACGTAGCGCTGTTTCAGCTGGTGAGCCACTTAATCGCCCAGTCATCGAAACTTTCCAAAAGCTCTTTAATTTAAAAGTGCGCGATGGTTACGGACAAACAGAAAATACATTATTAGTAGGCACATTAGAAGATACTGAATTACGTCCAGGCTCTATGGGAGTTCCAACGCCTGGTAACCGCGTATGTATTATCGATAGTGAGGGCAATGAAACAGCTGTTGGTCAAGTTGGTGATATCGCTGTACATCGTTCAACACCAGCATTATTTAAAGAATACTATCGCGACCCTGAACGCACACAAGCAGCTTTTAGAGGTGATTGGTATATTACAGGAGATCAAGCTTACCGTGATGAAGACGGCTACTTTTGGTTTGAAGGGCGTGGAGATGATATTATTATTTCTTCAGGATATACAATTGGCCCATTTGAAGTAGAAGATGCTTTAAATAAACACGCCTCTGTTCAAGAGTGTGCAGTAGTTGCAGCACCTGATGAAATTCGAGGAAATATCGTTAAAGCTTTCGTCGTATTACGTGAAGGCTTTAAAGCTTCTGATAACTTAGCTAAAGACCTACAAGAGCATGTAAAAGAGCTAACAGCCCCTTACAAATACCCTCGTAGCATAGTCTTCTTAGATGAGCTACCTAAAACGACATCCGGAAAAATTCGTCGCGTAGAATTACGTGCACAACATTAATAAAATTATCCATCATAAAGTTGAGGTTGTCTTCTCAACTTTATGATGGGTTTTCAAAACAAAAAAACGAGCAACTCCTAAGAGTTACTCGTTTTTTCTATTGCCTAGCGATGTTCTACTCTCGCAGGGGCTAACCCCAACTACCATCGACGCTAAAGAGCTTAACTTCCGTGTTCGGTATGGGAACGGGTGTGACCTCTTTGCCATTATCA
>NZ_QAFW01000048.1 GCF_003057615.1 Metalysinibacillus jejuensis | reverse complement strand
CAAACTCTCCATAAGAGAGCGATTAAGCTCATGTTGCTGGCATCAATTTTGATGTCCAAAATTTTGTTTCAATTTAATGAAACGATTTATTGATTAACGTTTTGCTTGTTCAGTTTTCAAGGTTCATATTATTTTTCAACAACTCTTATATTATATCAGTAAACAACTTTAGTTGTCAACCTTTTATTTGTAAAAGTTTTTTGAAGAAACAACTTTTTTATCTTAACACATCGGTAAACGTTATGTCAACACTTAGTTTAACAAGTTATTTAATCGCTGTGTCGTAAAGACAATTAATAATTTACCATGTATTTTGGTTGATTGCAATAGTTTTGTTTAAATAATATTAAATAAAAAACAAGGGGCGTAATAACCCCTTGTTTTCTAAGGTATTACTTAGTTGTATGACGCATTGTAGGGAATAATAATACATCACGGATTGATGGTGAATTAGTAAGTAACATAATTAAACGGTCAATACCAATACCTAAACCACCTGTTGGCGGCATACCGTACTCTAATGCTTCTACAAAGTCTTCATCCATATCATGCGCTTCATCATTACCCGCTTCTTTTTCAGCAAGCTGTGCCATGAAACGTTCGCGTTGGTCGATTGGGTCATTTAACTCTGTGAATGCATTTGCATGCTCACGACGTACGATAAATAACTCAAAGCGATCTGTAAAGCGCTCGTCTTCTGGGTTTTTCTTAGCTAATGGTGAAATCTCTACAGGATGACCATAGATAAATGTAGGCTGTACTAATGTTTCTTCTACTTTTTGTTCGAAGAATTCATTAATGACATGACCAACACCTGTATGTGATGGTGCTAGCTCTACATTATGCTCTTTTGCTAAAGCTTTTGCTTCTTCAACTGTCATTGGCGTCCAGAAATCAACGCCAGTTGCTTCTTTAACAGCATCAACCATATGTTGACGTTTCCAGCCAACACCTAAATGAATAACATCTTCACCATATGTTACATCCGTTGTACCAAGTACATCTTGTGCAACGTGCGCGATTAAGTTTTCTGTTAGGCTCATAATATCTTCATAATCTGCATATGCTTCATATAACTCAATCATCGTGAACTCAGGGTTATGTCGTGTTGATACACCCTCGTTACGGAAAACACGTCCGATTTCGTATACTTTTTCTAAGCCACCTACAATTAAACGCTTTAAGTGTAGCTCAATTGCGATACGCATATATAATTCCATATCTAATGCATTATGGTGCGTAATAAACGGACGGGCCGCTGCGCCACCTGCAATTGTGTGTAACATTGGTGTTTCTACTTCTAAGAAGCCTGCGTTGTCTAAATAACGACGCATTGAACGAATGATTTGAGAGCGTTGGATAAATGTTGCTTTGCTATCCTCATTTGTCATTAAATCTAAATAACGTTGACGGTAACGTTGCTCAATATCTTGTAAACCATGGAACTTCTCAGGCATTGGACGTAATGCTTTAGTTAGGAACGTAAACTCTGTTGCTTTAACAGATAGCTCACCTACATTTGTACGGAAGACATTCCCACGTACACCAACGATGTCGCCAAGGTCAGCTTGTTTGAATAATTCGTAGGCATCGTCGCCCACTGCATCTTTACGTACATAAATTTGAATTTGACCTGCTAAATCTTGAATATGTGCAAATCCTGCTTTACCTTTACCACGCTTCGTCATAATACGACCTGCGATAATAACTTCTTGTAGGTTTTCTTCTAATTGTTCTTTTGTTTGATCCGCAAATTGTTCACGCACTTGCTCTGATGAATGGGTACGTTCAAAGCGTCCGCCAAATGGGTCTAAACCATTTTCGCGAATTGTCGTCATCTTTTGACGTCTCACCAGTAGCTGATCATTTAATTCTTCATTGTTTGACACGAAATTCACTCCTCTTATTTTGTCCGCTCCAAGCAGTCCATAATGTACTCATTGTACACAATTTTTGGGTAGCGTTCACGTTTTTATTATTACGTCACAAAAAAGAGCTACTTCTATATAGAAGTAACTCCGCATTTTACATAATAATTTGTTGTTCGCGCATTTCATACTCATCTACTAATGAGTTAAGTAAACCACGTAGTTCTGCTGCTGTTTCGGTTTGGTTAATGGCATTACGTGCCTTACCGTTACCGCGTACACCTTTTAAATACCATGAAGCGTGCTTGCGCATTTCGCGTACAGCTACTGTTTCACCCTTCAATTGCATTAGGCGCTCAAAGTGCAGTAAACATACATCAATTTTTTCGCGCACGCTTGGCTCTGGCATTAACTCGCCCGTCTCTAAATATTTAACCGTACGGTACATCATCCATGGGTTACCTAGCGCTGCACGTCCAATCATTACAGCATCTGCACCTGTGTGGTCTAGTAAACGTTTTGCATCTTGCGGTGTTTCGACATCACCATTACCGATGAATGGGATTTTAAGCTCCTTTTTTACATCGCGTAAAATATCCCAATTGGCCTTACCTTCATACATTTGTACACGCGTACGACCATGCATTGCTAAAGCTGAAACACCAGCGCGTTCTGCTGCTAGTGCATTTTCAATTGCATACACATGCTCATCATCCCAACCAATACGCATTTTAACACTAACAGGTTTATCAACAGCATCTACTACAGCTGCAACCATTTCGTAAATTTTATTAGGGTCAAGTAGTAAGCGGGCGCCAGCTTCACATTTAATAATTTTATTAACAGGGCAACCCATATTAATATCAATAATATCGGCTGTCGTATTTTTATCCACATACTTTGCCGCTTCGACTAATGTCTCTTTATCCCCACCAAAGATTTGTAAAGATAGTGGGTTTTCACGCTCATCAATATAAAGCATGCCTAGTGTTTTTTCGTTTTTATAAACGATACCTTTATCGCTAATCATCTCGGCGTACACAAGCCCTGCACCAAACTCCTTAACAGTTAAGCGAAAGGCTGAGTTACAAATACCAGCCATTGGGGCTAGTACGACGCGATTATCCATAACGATATCGGCAATTTGAAACGGTTTTTGTTCCATTTCAGTTCCTCCTTAACGTACTACAATTTATTTAAGCCATGACGGGATACTTTGCTGCTGCATCACATGACGAACGCCCTCAGTGTTGGCATCCATCTGCATAACAATGTCACGCGCCTTCGTTAATTGCTCAGACTGCGTGGCTACAACATCAAACAGTGGGATTAATACAAACGCACGCTCATACATACGAGGGTGCGGCAAAATTAATCTTTCTGTGTTCATATTTTCGTTATTGTACAGCAAAATGTCAAGGTCAATGACGCGTGGTCCCCAGCGCACAGTTCGCACACGACCTAGTTCATTTTCAATTGCTTGGCATACATCTAACATAGCTAGCGGTGATAGCGCTGTTTTAACATGTACCGCAATATTTAAAAAGTCAGCTTGATCTGTAAAACCAACTGCAGCTGTTTCATAAACAGCCGATACAGTCTCAACCGTTACTTGCTCCGCTAATAAACGCACAGCTCGGCGCAGGTTATCTTCACGCTCACCAATGTTTGTGCCAATAGATAAGTATACATCATTCATCGCATCTCGCCTCGTGTAATTTGTACCGAAACTTCTTTATAATGTCCGGCAATAGGAGGATCAGGTTTAATCAATTCGATTTCTACCCCTTTTACTAACGGAAAATCAGCTAAAATATGGGCTGCTAAGCCTTCTGCTAATGCTTCGATTAATTGAAAGGGCTCACCCTCTACGATTTCTTTACACAAAGCATATACCTCTGCATAGTTAACCGTTTTTGCTAAATCATCCGTTAGCCCTGCTGGCTGTAAGTCTAACGCTAACTTTACAGATACGCGAAAACGTTGCCCAATAGCTGTCTCAGCAGCTAACACACCATGATAACCATAAAACTGCATATCTTTAATATTAATATAATCCATCGTTACTGCACCTCTATCTGTTGTTTTCCTACTAATACATCCGCAACTTTTATGGCACGTCGCATAGGCTCAATATCATGTAAACGCATCATATGACAGCCTTTGTCAATACCGTACACTACAGTCGCCATCGTTCCTTCTAAACGCTCAGCTGTTGGTAAGTCTAAAATTGCTCCAATCATCGATTTACGTGAAGTAGCTAGCAGTACAGGGTAACCCATCGCTACTAAATCTGGCAAATGCTGCATCATTTGAATATTGTGCGCCGTTGTTTTACCGAAACCGATACCGATACCTGGATCTAAAATAATATGTTCGTCAGGTACCCCCGCCGCATGTGCTATTGCTAAACTTTGTTGTAAATCTTGGTGAGCTTCTGGCCATAAATACTTATAATCGGCTTGCTCGCGATTATGCATTAAAATAATCGGTACATTGTATTGTGCCGCTACTTGTGCAATACGTGGATCTGCCTTAGCGCCCCAAACATCATTAATCATATGCGCACCTGCTTGAACAGCAGCTTCAGCGACAGCAGATTTATACGTATCTATCGAAATAATGGCTTGCACCTCCTGCACCAGTGCTTGAATTACCGGCACTACACGCGCAATCTCTTCTTGCTCTGTTATTTGCACATGACCTTGGCGTGTAGACTCTCCGCCTACATCAATAATTTTAGCACCTTCAGCTACCATTTTTTTGGCTTGTTGCACTGCAGCTGCTACAGAAGTATATTTGCCGCCATCGGAAAAAGAATCAGGCGTAACATTTAAAATCCCCATAATAAAAGTCTCTTTTGTATAATCAAGCGTAATACCATTAATCGTTAACGGCGTACGATATTTCTCTAACATAAATGTTCCTCCAATAGTTGTTGATAACCTGCATAAAGTTGTTGGTACACAGCACCACGAGCGCCTAAAAAATATGTGGTGTTGACAGATGAAATCGGCACAAGCTCTTGTACCGCATTGGTAATGAAGCATTCATCTGCTTGCTCTAGCACTTGCTTTGTAAACTCTCCTTCTATCGTTGGCATTAATGTCATTACAAGCTGACGTGTAATTCCCCCTAAGGCCCCGGTAGCTAATGAAGGTGTATACAATAAGCCATCTTTAACCCAAAAAACATTCGATGTGATGCCTTCAACAATATGCCCCTGTTCATTAACAAAAATGCCTTCCTCTGTCGCAAGCGATGGCATCTCTAAACGTGCTAAAACATTATTACCGTAATGATGAGACTTATAACGAAGCGGTTGTTCTGGCATATTGCGAACAGTTTGTAGAAAGCGCGCTGTTTTTTCCGTATGCGCAGGTGCTACAACGAGCGGTTTAGTAAAGACAATCACAGTAGGTTGTGTATAGGCTGTCGGTTTAAGCCCTACATCATGAGCCCCTGCCGATATGTTTAAACGAAAATAACAATCCACTCCATCAGCTAATCCCACTAATCTTTTAATAATGGCTGTCATTTCTTCTAACGTATAAGGCATCGTAATGCGATAATGCTGAAGTGCCTGCTTTAAACGTGCATAATGTAAATCTAAAAATAGCGGCTGTCCTTTGTAGGTGCGAAATGTTTCAAAAAAACCTAAACCGTATAGGAAACCATGATCAAATGGTGAAATACGAAGGGCCTCTGCCCGCACATACTCCCCGTTCATAAAACAGTACATTTTTACCCCTCCACATAGGCCGTTATAAAGTTTTGGATCAACTGTTTACCGTGTTCTGTCATAATCGATTCCGGATGGTACTGTACGCCTTCGATCGCATGCACTTTGTGACGCAACCCCATAATTTCACCTTCTGCAGTTGTTGCAGTTACTTCTAGGCAGTCGGGTAGCGTTGAGGGCTCTACGATAAGTGAATGATAACGTGTTACATTAAATGGCGATGGTACATCTTGATGAACCCCTGCATTACTATGCGTAATGGCTGAGGTTTTACCATGCATTAAACGTGTTGCGCGTACCACATCACCACCAAATACTTGTGCAATCGCTTGATGACCTAAGCAAACACCAAACAACGGAATCTTACCTGCAAAATATTCAATTACTTGCATGCTAACGCCAGCTTCATTTGGCGTACAAGGTCCTGGTGAAATTACAATCATAGCAGGTGCTAGTTGCTCAATCTCTTCAAGCGTAATTTCATCGTTGCGCTTAACGAGAACTTCGGCGCCCAATTCTCCAAAGTACTGCACTAAATTAAACGTAAATGAATCATAATTATCTATCATTAAAATCATCGTTGTTCCTCCGCTAATGCTTTTGCTTGCCACATGGCCTTCGCTTTATTTAATGACTCGACATATTCACTCTCAGGATTAGAGTCTATTACTAAACCTGCCCCCGCTTGAATATGAGCCATATTCTCTTTAATGTAAGCTGTACGTATTACAATATTAAACACCATATCACCTGTAAAACCTAACCAACCAATCGAGCCGGTATACAACCCTCGCTGTACAGGTTCAAGTTCTTCGATAATTTCCATCGTTCGTATTTTAGGCGCGCCTGTTATCGTTCCACCAGGGAACATTGCGCGTAACACGTCCGTATTTGTTTTATTTTCTGCTACTTGCGCACGAACATTTGATACTAAATGCATGACGTGCGAATAACGCTCAATCACCATCAGTTCATTTACTTCTACTGTGCCATACTTTGCAATGCGACCAATATCATTACGCTCCAAATCTACTAACATAACATGTTCTGCACACTCTTTTACATCGCTACGCAACTGTTGTTCATATTTTTCATCTTCTGCCGCAGTAGCACCGCGCGGTCGTGTCCCACCAATAGGTCGCGTCTCTACAATTTGGTCATTACGTTCAATTAACAATTCTGGTGAGCCCGATACTACCGCGAAATCTGATGCTTGAATAAACGCCATATATGGTGATGGGTTTAGCGCGCGCAATGCCTCATACATTATGATAGGTGCAACATGTAACGGGCGAGACTGACGTACCGATAAGTTAACTTGAAACACATCGCCTGCCGCAATATAGTCTTGTACTTTGCGTACAGCTTGTGCAAAATCTTCTTTCGTAAATGAAACTTCAAGTTCATCATCATTCAGTATTACTTCACGCGCTGCTTCTTCGGTGAAGCGGCGTTGTTGTAGCCCTTGAATTGCGGCTTGTTGCCAACGCTGTTGCTGATCACTAAGCTCGTGAAGGGCCATAATATAAGCTTGTTGCGTCGCTTTATCATATACCGCCCACTCATCAAATAAATAAAAATAAAGTGTAGGCGTTTGTAAATCATTCGTCGTTTGAACTGGTAATTTTTCAATTTGACGAGCGTAGTCATATGAAATAAAGCCAATAGCCCCTCCTTGGAATAAAGGCAAGTCACTTCGTTTTTCTACACGGTAGGTGTCCACTAATGCCTCAACTAATGCTAGCGATTCGCCTTCTCTCGTCTCTGTCGTTCCATCGCGCCAACTAATATGTATACCTTGAGCTGTTGCACGAATTGTAGCCAATGGATTAAGCCCAGCGATATGCATCGCACCTTCTCTACCACTCTCTAAAAAAAGATGAGCTGTATAGCGTTCACTCTGTTGTTTATAACTATAAAAAAACGCATCTTCTGTCATCTGAAATGCTGTTGCGTGTAGTTGTTTCAATTACAAAATCCCCCTAAATTCAAATCTACTTCATCTTAACGCGTCAAGGCGCTACTGTCACTTTCTGTGCATAAAAAAAAGCAGCCGCAGCTGCTATTGTTTTTATTAATCAAATTGATAAAGAGGTGTTGATAAGTAACGTTCACCATTTGAAGGTACAATTGCTAAAACATTTGAGCCTTTGCCTAAACGCTTCGCTGTTTCAATTGCCGCATGAATGGCTGCGCCTGAAGAAATACCGCATAAAATACCTTCAGCCTTCGCTGTTTCACGTGCTACTTCAAAAGCCGTTTCATTTTCTACTGGGAAAACCGAAGTGTACACTGCTGTATTCAATACTTTAGGTACAAAGCCTGCACCAATACCTTGAATTTTATGTGGGCCTGGTTGGCCACCAGATAAGACTGGTGAATCTTTTGGTTCTACCGCAATAATTTCGATATTCGGATATTTTTCTTTTAAAACTTCACCTGCACCAGTAATTGTACCACCTGTGCCGATACCTGCCACAAATGCATCTAATGTTAAGCCGTCAAAAGCTTCCACAATTTCTGGACCCGTTGTATGGCGATGCACCTCTGCGTTCGCTGGGTTTGTAAATTGCTGTGGCAAGAAATAACCGTGCTCTTTTGATAGCTCTTCCGCTTTTTCAATGGCCCCTTTCATCCCTGCAGGCCCTGGTGTTAATACTAAGTCTGCGCCATAAGCACGCAGTAAATTACGACGTTCTAAGCTCATCGTTTCAGGCATTACTAAAATAGCATTATAACCTTTAGCTGCTGCAATCATTGCTAAACCAATACCTGTATTACCACTCGTAGGCTCGATGATTGTACCACCGGGTTGTAATGTACCATCTTTTTCTGCCGCTTCAATCATCGCTAATGCTAAGCGGTCTTTTACTGAGCTACCTGGGTTAAAGTATTCTAATTTCACATAAACATTGCCTTCATTTTCAGCCGTTGCATGTTGTAATTTTACGATAGGTGTATGGCCAACTAAATCTGCTACTGAATTATATAATTTCGTCATTGTTCTATCTCCCTTTTAATTCATAGTATATCAATTGGTTTTATTATTTTCAATAATATCAATATTGCCGTTTACTGTCAACCTATAAAAAAAGAAACATTACTTTCACTTATGAAAATAATGTTTCTCCTTATTAATTAGTTTCACCATAGAACCATGAGACGTTAAACTCATCCCAAAATGACTCTGGCGCTACAGATTGTGTTAACTGCTCTAAAGCAAGCTCTACTCTCACATGCTCTTTCATTTCTTTAAAGGTAAATGATTGCCCTGGAATAACTTCAATAACTTTTAAAATACCATAGTTGCCGTCTTCCATTTTAATAGCTTGGCTTATATTGCCTTCTTTAATACCATCTAATGCATTTGCTAAATTTTGATCGAAGCCTTTTTGTGTTACAGTTACAAAACCGATATCTCCACCTAAGTTAGCTGAGTTAGTATCGATAGATAACTCACGTGCTAACACAGAAAAATCAGATCCACTTTGCAATTCTTTCAACGCTGCTTCTGCTTTATTTTTTGAGTCTACTACAATTAAATTTGTACGGTAACTCGTTGGTACTTCATAAAGCGCTTTATTATCTTCGTAATATGCTTCTACCTCTTTATCGTCAATAATAATATCTTTAGTGAGTACTTTATTAAGCATAATGTCGGTATATACTTTATTACGTAACTGTTCAATGGACATGTTTTTTAAAATATTGCTAAACTCTTCTGGCGTTGAACGCATTAATGCGAGCTCTAAATCTACTTCTGCAGGCTTAACGTCTATTTTAAATTTCTTGGCTGCTTTTTTCATCACAACATCGTTCACCATATCGCGTAACGTATTGCGACCATAATGTTGCTCCATCTCCAGCATCCAGTCTTGACGTGTAATTTCTGTTTTATCAATCGTAGCTACCACTTCTTTGCCGCCATCTTTACTGCCATTTGGTATTAGCCAAGCGATAAACCATAAAATATTACCTAATAGCAACACACTAAAGATAACGAGTGCTGGTTTTGCTTTTACACGTAATTGCGAGAGAGGCTTACGCGCCATGCATAATGTCCTCTAACTCTTCTTTAGTGAAATCATACGTTTCCAAACAGAAATGGCATTGGGCTTCTGCGCCACCATCTTCATCAATCATCGCTTGAATTTCATTTTTCCCTAAACCAGCAATTGCATCGCCAAAACGCTCTTTAGAACATTGACAAGTAAATGTCACTGGCATTTCATTTAAAATTGTAACGTTATTTTCGCCTAACACCGTTTGTAAAATTTCTTCTGGTGTTAAACCTTTTTCAATCATTTTAGATACAGGCTCGATTGAACTTAGCTGTTGCTCGATGCGATCGATAACTTCATCATCACAACCCGGCATCAACTGAATAATAAAACCACCTGCTGCTAAAATTGTATTATCTGGATTCACAAGCACGCCAAGTCCTACTGAAGACGGCACTTGTTCTGACATCGCAAAGTAATACGTAAAGTCCTCAGCAATTTCACCTGAGACAATTTCGGTTTGGCCACTAAACATATCACGTAACCCTAGGTCCTTTACTACCGTTAATGCGCCTTGTGTACCTACCCCTGCACGCACATCTAATTTACCTTGCTCATTTAAATCAAAATGTACGTGAGGATTTGTTACAAATCCGCGGACTTCACCTTTGGCATTACTATCAATCACCATAGGCCCAATTGGACCATCACCTTCAATTTTAATCGTAATTTTTTCTTCGCCCTTTAACATCGCGCCCATCATTACACCCGCGGTCATTGAACGACCTAATGCTGCTGAAACGACTGGCCACATACCATGTCGACGTTGTGCTTCTCCTACTGTATCTGTTGTACGCACAGCGAAAGCACGTACTTTCCCTTCAAATGCTACTGCTCTTACTAAATAATCACTCATTATATTAGCCTCATTTCTGGTTACGTTCATAAATTAATACTAAGCCTTTTAGCGTTAGTGTTTCGTCTACAATATCAATAATCGGCATATCATGTGCCAATAAAGGTGCTAAGCCACCAGTAGCTATTACTAAGGGTGGGTTTTCTCCTTGTGCAGCTAAGCGTGACACAATACCTTCTACTTGGCTAATAATACCGTAATATACACCCGCTTGCATCGCTTCAATTGTTGTTTTCCCTACAATTGAGCGCGGACGCTTTAATTCAATACGGGGAAGTCTAGCTGCCTGCGTATACAATGCTTCTGTCGCAATTGTAATACCCGGTGTAATCACCCCGCCTAAATAGTCACCACGTTCATTTAAATAACAATACGTCGTTGCTGTACCAAAATCAATAATTACTAACGGCGTTCCCTTATAAACATCTAGAGCTGCAACTGCGTTTACAATGCGGTCTGACCCTACTTCTCTCGGATTTTCGTACTTAATATTAAGACCTGTTTTTACGCCTGGTCCAACAACAAGCGGTTTAACATGAAAAAGTGCCTCACATAATTTTTGAATGGTAAATAACATCGGAGGAACCACTGAGCATATAATAACACCTTTAATATCATTTACGGAAATGTTTGCACTAGCAAAAAAAGCGCGTGTCATCACCGCATATTCATCTTCTGTACGACGTAAATCAGTTTGCATACGCCATTGTCCTACTATAGTTGTAGCAGAGTACGCTGCCATTTTTATGTTGGTATTGCCAATATCAATAACTACTTTCATATTCTTCACCTGTCAAAATAATACCATACCCCAAAAAGAAGGGGCTGGGTCTGCCATTGTTACAGGTAAAAAAGGACAGTCGGGTTCGGGGAGTTCTGCAAGGACACAAGCAGATCACTCCCGACCAGACGGAAAGGAAAAATCAACACTTGGAAAACGTATCGGTCAAACCATCGGTACAGTAGCTGATACCAAAGACAGAATGGTAGACACTGCTAGTGGTTTGAAAGAACAGGTTAAAGATTTGCCGACCAATGCAAGATATGCAGTATATCAAGGAAAATCCAAAGTAAAAGAGAATGTCCGTGATTTAACCAGTAGTATTTCTCAAACCAAAGCGGACAGAGCCAGTGGACGCAAGGAACAGCAGGAACAAAGGCGAAAAACCATTGCGAAGCGTCGCTCTGAAATGGAACAGGTCAAACAGAAAAAACAGCCTGCTTCTTCTGTTCATGAAAGACCGACTACAAGACAAGAACAATATCATGATGAACAGACCTCAAAACAGTCTAATATTCAGACTTCATATAAGGAATCTCAACAAGCCAAACAAGAGCGTCCAGCAGTTAAGTCCGATTTTTCAAGTCCAAAAGTGGAACGCCAAGGCAATACCGTTCAAGAAAAAACCGTTCAAAAGCCAGCAACTTCAACCACTACAGCAGATAGAACTTCACAACGTCCAATCACAAAAGAACGTCCGTCTACTGTTCAAAGAGTACCACTACAAAATACAAGAAGTAGACCACCAATCAAAACCGCCACCATTAAGAAAGTCGGTAAGAAACCATGAAGTTGAAAACTTTAGTGATTGGTGGTTCTGGATTATTCTTGATGGTCTTCTCACTGCTTCTGTTTGTTGCCATTTTATTTTCAGATGAACAGGACAGCGGAATTTCCAATATTCATTATGGAGGTGTGAATGTTTCCGCAGAAGTGCTGGCTCATAAGCCTATGGTAGAAAAATATGCCAAAGAATATGGCGTTGAAGAATATGTCAACATACTTCTTGCGATTATACAGGTGGAATCGGGCGGTACTGCGGAAGATGTTATGCAGTCCTCGGAATCCCTCGGTCTTCCACCTAATTCATTGAGTACAGAAGAATCCATTAAGCAAGGTGTGAAGTATTTCAGTGAATTATTAGCCAGTAGCGAAAGGCTCAGTGTAGATTTAGAATCGGTTATCCAGTCCTACAATTATGGTGGTGGTTTCTTAGGGTATGTGGCTAATCGTGGAAATAAATATACCTTTGAACTGGCTCAAAGTTTCTCAAAAGAGTATTCAGGTGGCGAAAAAGTGTCTTACCCCAATCCCATAGCCATACCTATCAATGGGGGCTGGCGATACAACTATGGCAATATGTTTTATGTGCAACTGGTAACGCAGTATCTTGTCACAACAGAGTTTGATGATGATACGGTACAAGCCATCATGGACGAAGCACTGAAATATGAGGGCTGGCGATACGTTTACGGTGGAGCTTCCCCGACTACTTCTTTTGATTGTAGCGGACTGACACAATGGACGTATGGAAAAGCTGGAATTAACTTACCACGAACCGCACAACAGCAATATGATGTGACCCAGCATATCCCACTATCGGAAGCACAAGCTGGCGATTTGGTTTTCTTTCATTCTACCTATAACGCTGGCTCTTATATTACTCATGTTGGGATATACCTTGGCAATAACCGTATGTTTCATGCAGGCGACCCAATCGGTTATGCCGACTTAACAAGCCCCTACTGGCAACAGCATTTAGTGGGAGCAGGACGAATCAAACAATGAGAAAGGAAGATTTAATGATGAAATTTAGAAAAAATCAGAATAAAGAAAAACAGATACCAAAGGAAAAGAAACCTCGTGTCTATAAGGTCAATCCTCATAAAAAGGTTGTGATTGCCTTGTGGGTACTTTTAGGGCTTAGTTTCAGCTTTGCGATATTCAAGCACTTTACAGCTATAGATACTCATACTATTCACGAAACAACTATCATAGAAAAGGAATACGTTGATACTCATCATGTAGAAAATTTTGTAGAGAACTTTGCGAAAGTCTACTATTCATGGGAGCAATCCGATAAGTCCATTGATAATCGAATGGAAAGTCTAAAAGGCTATCTGACAGATGAACTTCAAGCTCTCAATGTTGATACAGTACGCAAAGATATTCCTGTATCGTCTTCTGTAAGAGGATTTCAGATATGGACGGTAGAGCCAACTGGCGACAATGAGTTTAATGTAACCTACAGTGTAGACCAGCTCATTACAGAGGGAGAAAATACAAAGACCGTCCACTCTGCTTATATAGTGAGTGTCTATGTAGATGGTTCTGGAAATATGGTACTGGTTAAGAATCCGACCATTACCAACATACCTAAGAAATCAAGTTATAAACCAAAAGCCATTGAAAGTGAGGGGACGGTTGATTCCATTACAACCAATGAAATCAATGAGTTTTTAACGACGTTCTTCAAGCTCTATCCTACAGCGACAGCCAGTGAACTTTCCTACTATGTGAATGACGGGATATTAAAACCAATCGGAAAAGAGTACATCTTTCAAGAACTGGTAAATCCTATTCACAATCGTAAGGATAATCAAGTCACGGTATCGCTGACAGTGGAGTATATCGACCAGCAGACCAAAGCAACGCAGGTATCTCAATTTGATTTGGTACTTGAAAAGAACGGGAGTAATTGGAAGATTATAGAATAACAAATATTGGTACATTATTACAGCTATTTTGTAATCACGTACTCTCTTTGATAAAAAATTGGAGATTCCTTTACAAATATGCTCTTACGTGCTATTATTTAAGTATCTATTTAAAAGGAGTTAATAAATATGCGGCAAGGTATTCTTAAATAAACTGTCAATTTGATAGTGGGAACAAATAATTGGATGTCCTTTTTTAGGAGGGCTTAGTTTTTTGTACCCAGTTTAAGAATACCTTTATCATGTGATTCTAAAGTATCCGGAGAATATCTGTATGCTTTGTATGCCTATGGTTATGCATAAAAATCCCAGTGATAAGAGTATTTATCACTGGGATTTTTATGCCCTTTTGGGCTTTTGAATGGAGGAAAATCACATGAAAATTATTAATATTGGAGTTTTAGCTCATGTTGATGCGGGAAAAACTACCTTAACAGAAAGCTTATTATATAACAGTGGAGCGATTACAGAATTAGGAAGCGTGGACAAAGGTACAACGAGGACGGATAATACGCTTTTAGAACGTCAGAGAGGAATTACAATTCAGACAGGAATAACCTCTTTTCAGTGGGAAAATACGAAGGTGAACATCATAGACACGCCAGGACATATGGATTTCTTAGCAGAAGTATATCGTTCATTATCAGTTTTAGATGGGGCAATTCTACTGATTTCTGCAAAAGATGGCGTACAAGCACAAACTCGTATATTATTTCATGCACTTAGGAAAATGGGGATTCCCACAATCTTTTTTATCAATAAGATTGACCAAAATGGAATTGATTTATCAACGGTTTATCAGGATATTAAAGAGAAACTTTCTGCCGAAATTGTAATCAAACAGAAGGTAGAACTGTATCCTAATATGTGTGTGACGAACTTTACCGAATCTGAACAATGGGATACGGTAATAGAGGGAAACGATGACCTTTTAGAGAAATATATGTCCGGTAAATCATTAGAAGCATTGGAACTCGAACAAGAGGAAAGCATAAGATTTCAGAATTGTTCTCTGTTCCCTCTTTATCATGGAAGTGCAAAAAGTAATATAGGGATTGATAACCTTATAGAAGTTATTACTAATAAATTTTATTCATCAACACATCGAGGTCCGTCTGAACTTTGCGGAAATGTTTTCAAAATTGAATATACAAAAAAAAGACAACGTCTTGCATATATACGCCTTTATAGTGGAGTACTACATTTACGAGATTCGGTTAGAGTATCAGAAAAAGAAAAAATAAAAGTTACAGAAATGTATACTTCAATAAATGGTGAATTATGTAAGATTGATAGAGCTTATTCTGGAGAAATTGTTATTTTGCAAAATGAGTTTTTGAAGTTAAATAGTGTTCTTGGAGATACAAAACTATTGCCACAGAGAAAAAAGATTGAAAATCCGCACCCTCTACTACAAACAACTGTTGAACCGAGTAAACCTGAACAGAGAGAAATGTTGCTTGATGCCCTTTTGGAAATCTCAGATAGTGATCCGCTTCTACGATATTACGTGGATTCTACGACACATGAAATTATACTTTCTTTCTTAGGGAAAGTACAAATGGAAGTGATTAGTGCACTGTTGCAAGAAAAGTATCATGTGGAGATAGAACTAAAAGAGCCTACAGTCATTTATATGGAGAGACCGTTAAAAAATGCAGAATATACCATTCACATCGAAGTGCCGCCAAATCCTTTCTGGGCTTCCATTGGTTTATCTGTATCACCGCTTCCGTTGGGAAGTGGAATGCAGTATGAGAGCTCGGTTTCTCTTGGATACTTAAATCAATCGTTTCAAAATGCAGTTATGGAGGGGATACGCTATGGCTGTGAACAAGGATTGTATGGTTGGAATGTGACGGACTGTAAAATCTGTTTTAAGTATGGCTTATACTATAGCCCTGTTAGTACCCCAGCAGATTTTCGGATGCTTGCTCCTATTGTATTGGAACAAGTCTTAAAAAAAGCTGGAACAGAATTGTTAGAGCCATATCTTAGTTTTAAAATTTATGCGCCACAGGAATATCTTTCACGAGCATACAACGATGCTCCTAAATATTGTGCGAACATCGTAGACACTCAATTGAAAAATAATGAGGTCATTCTTAGTGGAGAAATCCCTGCTCGGTGTATTCAAGAATATCGTAGTGATTTAACTTTCTTTACAAATGGACGTAGTGTTTGTTTAACAGAGTTAAAAGGGTACCATGTTACTACCGGTGAACCTGTTTGCCAGCCCCGTCGTCCAAATAGTCGGATAGATAAAGTACGATATATGTTCAATAAAATAACTTAGTGTATTTTATGTTGTTATATAAATATGGTTTCTTGTTAAATAAGATGAAATATTTTTTAATAAAGATTTGAATTAAAGTGTAAAGGAGGAGATAGTTATTATAAACTACAAGTGGATATTGTGTCCTGTATGTGGAAATAAAACACGATTAAAGATAAGGGAAGATACTGAATTAAAAAAATTCCCCCTCTATTGTCCGAAATGCAGACAAGAAAATTTAATTGAAATAAAGCAGTTCAAAGTAACTGTGATTACAGAGCCAGACGCAAAGACGCACAGTAAGCCCCCAATCAAATAACGCATATAAACACCCTGGCACCTCCGGTACGATAAACGTATCAATTTAAGGAGGTGCTTTTTTATGCCAACGAATCAACCGACAATTGTGCCAGTTTATCTAGATCC
>NZ_QAFW01000047.1 GCF_003057615.1 Metalysinibacillus jejuensis | reverse complement strand
AGCGAAAACTCCTATCGTGGTTTGTCTCATCAACAATTACGATACACGAGTTTTCGCTTTTATTCTATACACTATTGGAAAATTAAGGTCTTATTAGTAAGTCAACCCCAACTTATGGTGATGAGCCAAATTTCACCTCTATTTCCATAATATATTTAATTTAGGTAATTGTACATAGTAAAAAAACTCATAACCAACATCGTTATTGGCTATGAGTCTTATTATTTTGCTTTTAGCGTAAAAAGGTGATCGGCGTCATCATAATATAAATTAACAGTAATAGTGTCGTCTTCTTGTAAAATTGCACAATCGTCACAGCTAAAGAAGTCGCTTTGCTTAATGGTACCAACAACAGACAGCGGCTGTTCGTAATCAAATGTACCTTGAGGCGTAGTGATTGTGTAACGAATCATTTTTTCTTTCATATCATCGAGGTGTTCACCCTCGTATTTTAGTTCGAATATGTACGTCTTAGTAG
Source organism: Metalysinibacillus jejuensis (assembly GCF_003057615.1). Taxonomy (GTDB): domain Bacteria; phylum Bacillota; class Bacilli; order Bacillales_A; family Planococcaceae; genus Metalysinibacillus; species Metalysinibacillus jejuensis. The sequence continues at coordinate 16,288 of NZ_QAFW01000047.1, read as the reverse complement.
CGCTAGCGCTTTGCTTAGCCGTTAAGTTGATTTTCCAGTCTTGTTCAACGGCGCGAAACGTATGTGTATTTGATGAGCAAGCTGCAAGTAGTATAGTTAGCAATACGAGCAACATCGTAATTTTTTTCACCCTCGTCATCCTTTCAATAAAAAACGCACGAAACTGTGCGTTAGTTTTTTACCACATTTGTAGCTTGTGGACCTCTATTACCTTCTACGACGTCGTAGGTAACACGATCGCCTTCCTCTAAAACGCGAAAACCATCTGCTTGAATAGCTGTGAAGTGAACAAAAACATCATCGCCGTTACTACCTTCGATAAAACCATAACCTTTGTCACTATTAAACCATTTTACAACGCCTTGGTACATATAAAGTCCCCCTTTTATCAAGTTGTTAGTCAAACATGCTAACACCTCAAAGTATAGCATGCACCTACGTAAAGTAATAGCGAAAAATGTATGAATATTCTATAATGAATATATTATACAAGAAGGAAGGTTTCATCTATGACAACACATTCAAAACCAGCAACGGATTTAGAGATTGCCATGCAAGCCGAGCTTCAACCAATTACGCAAATTGCTGAGAAAGCGGGCATACCCATTGATGCGCTCGAACAATATGGTAAATATAAGGCGAAAATTGACCCTAACCAAATCACAGCTGTCGGCGAGGATGCAAAGGTAATTTTAGTTACAGCGATTAGTCCAACGCCAGCAGGTGAAGGTAAATCAACGGTAACTGTAGGACTTGCAGACGCTTTACATAAATTAAATCAAAATGTCATGGTTGCATTACGTGAGCCATCACTTGGTCCTGTAATGGGCATTAAGGGCGGAGCAGCAGGCGGCGGTCACGCCCAAGTTGTGCCGATGGAAGATATCAATTTACATTTCACAGGGGATTTACATGCGATTTCAACCGCTAATAATGCACTAGCAGCAATTATTGATAACCATATCCATCAGGGCAATGCACTTAACATTGACCCAAGACGTATTATTTGGAAGCGTGTAATGGACTTAAATGATCGTGCGCTACGTAATATTGTTGTTGGTTTAGGTGGGCCAGTGCAAGGCATGCCACGTGAAGATGGCTTTGATATTACGGTAGCCTCAGAAATTATGGCGGTATTTTGCTTAGCAACAAGCATTGAAGATTTACAAGAGCGCTTAGCGAGCATTGTGATTGGCTATACGTATGCACGCGAGCCGATTTTTGTACGTGACTTGCAAGTAGAAGGTGCATTAACGCTATTATTAAAAGAAGCATTTAAACCAAACTTAGTACAAACATTAGAAGGTACACCTGCACTTATTCATGGCGGGCCTTTTGCTAATATTGCGCATGGCTGTAACTCGATTATGGCCACGCAAACGGCACGTAAGTTGGCTGATATCGTTGTGACGGAAGCGGGCTTTGGCTCGGATTTAGGCGCGGAGAAGTTTATGAATATTAAAGCACGTCTGGCAAAATTTAAGCCGAGTGCTACGGTTATTGTAGCTACGATTCGTGCGTTAAAAATGCATGGTGGGGTCGCGAAGGATGCTTTAGCACAGGAAAATGTTAGCGCATTACAAGCAGGTATGGCCAATTTAGCGAAACACGTAGACATTACGCGTCAATTTGGTGTAGAGCCTATTATTGCATTAAATCGTTTTATTACAGATACAACAGCTGAACTTGATGCTGTTGTAAGTTGGTGTAAGGCAGAAGGTATTCGTGTAGCGCTGACCAATGTTTGGGAACAAGGTGGCGAGGGTGGCATAGCGCTTGCTAAACAAGTACTTGAGGTGCTTGAGCAAGATAATGACTTCCACGTGCTATATGACGTAATGGCTTCAATCGAAGAAAAAACACGTACGATTGTGCAAAAAGTGTACGGTGGTGCAGATGTACAATTTACAGACAGCGCTAAAAAACAAATGGCGCAAATCGAAAAATTTGGTTGGGACATCTTACCGATTTGCATGGCTAAAACACAATATTCATTATCTGATCAACCAAAATTACTCGGTCGTCCAGAAGGCTTTACGATTACGATTCGTGACATTATCCCGAAATTAGGCGCTGGTTTTTTAGTATGTTTAACAGGTGATATTTTAACGATGCCAGGTTTACCTAAACAACCAGCAGCGTTAAATATGGGCGTTACAGCTGACGGTAAGGCAAAAGGTTTATTTTAATGATGTTTGTGACCATTGTGATGGTGGTACTTGCGATTATCGTTTTAGTCTTTTCTCAAGGGAGTAAAGAAACGTTTGCCTTTACAACATTTGTGAAAAGTAAGCCGCATGATACATTGCGCGCAGAAATGGAATTATACCGTAAAAAAGTCGCAACGACAGAACAAGATACTAACTGTTTCGTTGGTGCGTTATTACTCGCTTCTTATGATGCACAGTATGCGGATTCACTTGCCGAGCTCTGCCAAAAGCGCTTAACGGGTGAAGTAGAAGCGCGAGATTTTATGGTGGAGCTAGCGCAATTTGTATCAACGACTCACATCTCTATGAAAGACTGGCAATCGGCTTGTCAACATATTGGTGATTACGCTGTACAAAATGGCTTTTCATCTAATGACTTTACGATTGCTACAACGGCTATTATGGCGACAGCTGTTATGACCGCAACCGCTAGTGATGATGTTAGCAGTAGTGATAGCTTTGATGCGGGTGGCGACTTTTAATGATGAACTAAAAAATGCGGGGCGCTGAAAAGCACCTCGCATTTTTATTTTGTCTTACGCACGGCGCAAGGTCATATAATTTAGTGCAGCTAGTGCTGTACAAGCTAAAATAACAAAAGCCATAGGCATTGCGTTAGCTTCGCCCATAATACCGACAAGTGGTGAGGCTAGTCCGCCACCTACAAAAGGTAATAGACCAAGTAGTGCAGATGCACTCCCTGCATTGCTTCCTTGTTCTTGCATAGCTAGTGAAAAAGTGGAGGTGCCTACCATACCAACTGATGACACAACACCAAATAAGCCAAGTAATACAAAGGCAATGTGCAGGTGGAGTACGACAGCAAGCGTCAAAATAAGTGCGCCTGTTAGTGCTAACACGACACCGTATCCAAGTAGTTTGAGTTCAGGGATACGCTCGGATAGGCGACCTGTAAGTTGTGCGGCAATAATAATGCCAATACCGTTTGTCGCAAAGCATAAAGCAAAGCCGAGTTCTGATAACCCATACACATTTTGTAAAACGAAAGGTGAGCCTGCAATATAAGCAAACATCGCGCTCATACCTAGCGCTTGTGCAAAGGCAAGGCGCATAAAATAACTGTCCTTAATGAGCACACCAAAGGTTTTAATCGTTTGAAGCGGGCCACCCATGCTTCGTTTTTCAATAGGAAGTGTTTCTTCTAGAAAAAAGACAACGCCCATAAACACAGCAATACCGATGCCTGCTAAAATATAAAACACCGTATGCCATGTGGTAAATTGTAAAATAAAACCGCCCACGATAGGTGCTAAAATCGGTGCTGCCCCGTTAACTAATGATAGCAGTGCAATAAATTTCGTTAAATCTTTACCACTATACATGTCGCGTGCTGCTGCACGAGCAATGACAGCTCCAGCAGCGCCTGATGCCCCTTGAATAAAGCGCATAGCGATAAGCATCCAAATTGAAGTGGCCATCGCACAAAGGACAGAGGCTCCCGCAAAAATAAGTAAGGTAAAGAATAAGGGCTTACGACGCCCGACCCTATCGCTTAGTGGACCAAAAATTAATTGCCCAGATGCCATACCGATGAGGCAGGCTGTTAGGCTAAGTTGCGCTAGAGATGTTGTTGTATGTAAGTCTGTTGCCACGATAGGCAGTGCAGGTAAGTACATATCCATAGAGAGTGCGCCAAATGCTGTCAGTGAACCAAGTATAATGACAAGCGAGAGTGGCGCACTAAAAGTTTTTTCTGTCATAAATCTCGCCTCCCTTACAAGTTGTATCACACTTTTGTTGAGAATGTCTATCAGTTATTAAGTGAAAACAAAAATAAGCACCGCTTTCATCACTCGAAAGACGGTGCCTATTTTGTGTATTTGAGTGGGGAATTGAAAAGTTGCAAAACAATCTTCCTACTTTCTTTTGAGCAAACACTGTACTACAAAATTGGGATTTTGGTTTCTTATAACAGGTAACAGTCAGTATGCAGGCAGTAGCACCATGCGTTTTGTAACAAAAGGGATGGTGTCGTAACCTTTATACGTAAAAGGGGTAGTTAAGGTTGTGTGCCTAGCGATTTAGCCATCACTCAAATACAACTTTTGCTAGTGACTCACACTAAGAGTTGCAACTTTCTGCTAACTCTTGATCAAATTATAGTATATTCAAAATTATCTGTCAATTGAAAAGTTTGCATTGTTTCGTAAGTGTTTGAAAAATGATAGAATAAAGCCATACTAAAGAGGTGGTAATAATAATGAAGGATTTTTTACAACAAGTAAAGGCAACGTATGCGGCCTTTGATGCAAGCCATGATTTTGATCATATTGAACGCGTTATGCAAAATGCAGAGGCGATTTTACAAACAGAGCCAGCGGCAGATGCGGAGTTAATTCGTTATGCGGTATTATTGCATGATGTGAGTGATAAAAAATATACTGACTCTAAGGAGGCGGAAGATCGCTTAATTGCCATGCTTGTGTTAGATGCGGAGCGCGAGGCGAAGTTGCGCCATATTATCGAAGCGGTTTCTTTTAATGGTGGTAACGAAATTGCAACGACAATGCTAGAGGCAAAAATCGTACGTGATGCCGACCGTTTAGATGCCATTGGGGCAGTGGGTATTGCGCGTACCTTTGCTTTTGGTGGTGCTAAAGGTCGCAAGTTATACGACACTACAGAAGAAGTAAGAGAAAACATGACAGAAGCCGAGTACCGCTCGCGTAACAGCGCAAGTGTTACACACTTCTACGAAAAATTATTAAAGCTAAAAGATTTAATGACAACACCAAAAGGGCAAGAACTAGTAGCTAGTCGTCACGCCTTTATGGAACAATTTTTACAGCAACTACAAATGGAAAGAGACGGTAAAGCATGAGCCATTTAATTGTACAAAACCTAACAAAAACAGTGGGCGATAAAACGCTATTTAAAAATATTGATTTTACGATTTATGAAGGCGAGCGTGCTGGTCTTATTGGCATTAACGGCACAGGTAAATCTACGTTACTGTCGATTATTGCGGGTGATTTGGATGCAGATGACGTAACTTTTGACCATCCAAATAAGTACCGTATTGCTTACTTACCTCAAGAGCCAACCTTTAATGAGGGCGAAACCGTACTGCAAGCTGTATTTGCGAGTGACTCACCTGTACTAGCGCTCAACCGTGATTACGAGGATGCGCTTGTTAAGCTAACCGCCAACCCAACGTCTGAGGCATTGCAGACGGATTTATTCCGTTTACAGCAACGCATGGATACAGAAGGGGCATGGGATGTTAACGCGCTTGCCAAATCTTCATTAACAAAGCTTGGTATTACGACGTTTGATAAACCTGTCACAGAACTATCAGGCGGTCAGCAAAAGCGTGTAGCCCTTGCGAAAGTATTAATTGAACCAGCAGATTTATATTTATTAGATGAGCCAACCAACCATTTAGACGCAGAGTCTACGGCATGGCTACAAGAGATGGTCACGCGCTTAAAAGGTGCCGTCATCTTTATTACCCATGATCGTTACTTTTTGGATGAGGTGGCAACGCATATTTATGAGTTAGCTGACCAAACATTATACCGTCACACAGGTAACTACGGTGATTATTTAGAGGCACGTGCGCTACGTATTGAAATGGAAGCCTCAAGTCAACAAAAGCTACAAAACCGCTACCGCTCCGAATTAAAATGGGTGCGCCGCGGGGCTAAAGCGCGTTCAACAAAACAAAAAGCAAGATTGCAACGCTTTGATGATATTAAAGACAATTTAGTGCGTCAGCCTGACGATGAAGATTTAGATATGAATTTAGCGACTACACGCTTAGGACGCAAAGTATTAGAAGGTGAACACGTTAAAAAAGCTTTTGATGGCCATGTCATTATTCGTGATTTTTCCTTTTTATTAAGTCAAGGCGATCGCATTGGTATCGTCGGCGCAAATGGCGCTGGTAAATCGACACTCCTTAAAATGTTAGCAGGAGAGCTAGACTCAGACGGTGGCGAAGTCATTGTAGGCTCAACGGTAAAGCGCGCGCACTTTAAACAAACGCTACCACCAATGAACGAAAATGAACGGATGATTGAGTATATTCGCGAGGCGTCTAATGATATTACTGACGCAAGTGGTATTCGTTATTCGGCGGCACAAATGCTAGAGCGCTTTTTATTCCCAGCACATGTGCATGGCACAATTATTGGCAAGCTATCAGGCGGAGAGCGCAAGCGTTTGTATTTACTACGCTTATTAATGGAGCAACCTAACGTTTTACTACTTGATGAGCCAACGAATGATTTAGATATTGAGACACTCGGCGTGCTAGAAGATTTTATTGAGCATTTCCCAGGCGTTATTATTACCATCTCCCATGACCGCTTCTTCCTTGATCGTATTGCCAAAAAACTTTGGCATGTCGAAGGTGGCGAGGTGGTAGAGCACCAAATGTTGTACTCGGAATTTTTAGCCCAGCAAACCGCAGCGCCAAAGGTCGAAAAAGCTCCCGTGGTAGTACAAGAAAAACCAAAGCAAGAGCGCAAAAAGTTAACCTTTAAAGAACAAAAAGAGTGGGAAACCATTAGCGCAGATATTGAAGCGGCAGAAACACGCCTAGAAGAAATTGATGCCGAAATGGCTACAGCAGGTACTAACTTTACGTTGTTACAACAGTTAACCGAAGAGCAAACGGCACTAAATGAGCGTTATGAATATTTAATTGAGCGCTGGAGTTATTTAGAAGAAATTGTGAATGGATAAGGAGAGAGTAAGATGAAAATCATTAAAATAGAGCCTACACCAAGTCCTAATTCTATGAAAATTGTAGTCGATCACGAATTACCATTTGGTGAGACATATAATTTTACAAAAACAAATGCGGCAGAAGCAACGGACGAAATTGCCGCACTTTTACAAGTCGAAGGCATTAAAGGTGTATTTCGTGTAGCCGACTTTTTTGCGATTGAGCGCAATGCTAAATTTACGTGGGAAGCGGTATTAAAAGATGTACGTGCGGTTTTTGGTGAAGCAACAGAAGATGTCACGAAGCATGTAAGCGATACGTTTGGGGAAGTGTATGTGCATGTACAAACGTACAAAAATATTCCACTGCAAGTTAAAGCTTTTTCTCAAGACGAAGAAAAACGCGTAGCGATGCCTGAACGTTTTGTGCAAGCATTTGAGGCAACTATTGCTGATGAAGACGACGAAAACTATATTTTCTTACGTAAATGGCTCAATTATGGGGTCCGTTACGGCGATTTATTACAAGTTGCACAAGAAGTTGCGAAAGAACTTGATTTAACAATGACAGATGATAAATTAACAGCATTGCAGCAGGCAGCACTGGCTAAGCAAGAGCCACTACCAACGCGTAAAATGCCTCTTGATTTTGAAACATTTACGAAAGCGAGTTCAGAGGAGCGTTTTGTAATGCTAGATACGATGAGTGATCCCACTGTAGCCGATTTACCAACACTTGCAGTAGCCTTGCAAGACGAAAAAATGAGTGTACGTCGCCTTGCAACAGTTTACCTAGGCATGGTAGAAGACGAAGCGGTTGTCCCTCATATTATAAAAGCACTACATGATAAAAGTGCAGCTGTAAGACGTACAGCTGGTGACTGTGTGAGTGACCTTGGCTTTGCGGCTTTTGAGCCAAGCATGATGGAAGCGCTGCAAGATAAAAATAAATTAGTGCGCTGGCGAGCAGCCATGTTCTTGTTTGAGACAGGTACTGAGCAGGCATTACCTGCACTGCGCGCGGCACTAGATGATAAAGAGTTTGAAGTTAAGTTACAAGTTGAGATGGCAATTGCCCGCATTGAAGGCGGGGAAGAGGCGCAAGGTTCAGTTTGGAAACAGATGATGGAGCGTTAATTACGAGGGTGCCCTATGTTACTTAGGGCATCTTTTTGTTATTTATGTATAATAAAAACTCGTTAATACGCGAATAATATTCGATTATGTCGAATCTTTGTTTGACAACGGATACATTAGCGTGTATTGTACTAAACATGAGTATTTTGAACAAACTTTTCATTCGGAATTATCTGACAACTAAGGTGGTTGCTTATTATCGCTACGATAATAAAGTTGCGCCTAAGTGTTTCAATATTCTGAAAATTCAAGTAGAGTGTAAGGAGTTTTACAATGAATAATTTTTGGCAGTTTAGTAAGGAGAACATCGCAGTAGGTTTATTTTTATTTGCCCTATTTTTAGGTGCAGGTAACATCATCGGGCCGCCGTTACTCGGGCAACAGGCGGGAGACCATATTACACTTGCCATGATCGGTTTCTTAATTACGGGTGTAGGTTTACCCCTAATTGCGATTATCGCAGCAGCGCGTGCAGGAGGCGATTTATATACGCTATCGAGCCGTGTACATCCAATGTATGGTTTAATTTTTACGTCTGTAATTTATTTAACGATTGGGCCATTATTTGCGACGCCGCGTGTTGCTACCGTATCTTATGAAATTGGTGTAGTGCCCTTTTTAGAATATTTACCAGCGAGTGTACTAGAAAGCTGGGTACCGCTTTTTTTAACATCACTAGTGTTCTTTGCAATTGTACTTTATTTAGCACTTAATCCTACTAAAATGGTTGACCGCATTGGTAAAGTGTTAACGCCAATCTTATTGTTAATCATTTTAATCTTATTTATTAAAAGTTTAGTAACACCGATGGGCGCACCTGGTGCGGCACAAGGTAAATACATTGACAATCCGTTAACTGAAGGCTTTATTCAGGGATATATTACAATTGACGTATTATCAGCACTTGTATTTGCGATTGTTATTTTACAAACGCTAAAATCACGTGGCATTATGGAGCCTAAACGCCAGATTACAACAATGATCTTCTCAGCTGTTGTAGCAGCAATTGGTTTAGCCTTTGTTTATATTTCACTTGGTTATATTGGGGCAACAAGTGTGGCGGAAATTGGTTACCTTGATAACGGTGGTCAAATTATTCGTCAGGCAACCGCTGTACTATTTGGCGACTTTGGTAAAGTATTACTCGCTGCTACTATCATTTTAGCTTGTTTAACAACAGCTGTGGGCTTAATTGTAGCGAATGCGGAGTTCTTTAACCGCGTATTCCCTAAGCTTTCGTATAAAGGATTAATTTATACATTTACGTTTATTAGCGCTATGTTATCAAATATTGGTTTAACAAAGCTGATTGAAGTAACCGTACCTGTATTATTCTTTATGTATCCATTAGCAATTGTATTAATGCTTGTGTCATTTATTGATCATTATTTCAATGAATCAAGCTTAGTTTATACTTTAACTTTATTGCCAACAGCATTTGTCGCACTGCACGACGCACTGTATTCTGAGACTCGCTCATTTGGTTGGTACACTGATATTGTCTCAGTATTACCGCTATATGAGCATCAATTAGCTTGGGTAGTGCCGGCTTTAGTTGGTTTAGTGATTGGCATCATTCTTTATAACGTACTGCCTAAAAAACAGCATTACGCACAATAAGCTAAAACTCGAGGAGAAACCCCTCGAGTTTTTTGTTATACTAAACATTTAGGAGGTTACGAAATGACAAACAATGATATACTAATTCGTTTACGCTATGCCTTTGATATCAAAGACAGTGATATGGTTACCATTTTTAAATTAGGTGGTAGTACAGTAACGAAAGACGAAGTACAAAATATGTTAATTAAAGTGTATGAGGACGAGGAAGTTCCGGCACAATTTATCGCTTGTAATAATAAGACGTTAGAAGCTTTTTTAAATGGTTTTATTACATTTAAACGCGGTGCACAGCCAGGGAAGCCCGTGCCAGAAGCGACAGGTAAAGAAGCGCCAAACAATATGTTGCTAAAGAAAACTAAGATTGCTTTAGTATTGACGACTGAAGATGTCATTGAGATTTTACATGATGGCGGTATTAATGTTTCAAAAGGTGAACTAGGCGCATTATTACGTAACCCTACACACCGTAATTATAAAGAGTGTGGTGATAGTTTTGCGCGCAATTATTTACGCGGCTTAACAAATCGTTATCGCCATCCAGAAGGCTGATCCATAAAGGGTCAGTTTTTTTGTTGTAGTAGAATAGTAACCGAATAGGGGGGTATTTGTATAAAAAGACAGAATATTTCGTTTTATACCCTGTATTTAGTCTAAAGTTTTAAAAATATGATATTTATAATAGTTCTATATACTCATTGTAAAAAGTTTAGAGTGAATATAATATAGTAGTTGTATGATGAGTAACAAGTAAAAGTGGCATGCTTTGCATGAAAAATAGAGGTTTTAACATTACGAGTAGGGGTATATTGCAGTGTGGGGGTGAACAAAATGGTAACAAATTATACGTACGATGAGTGGTTTCAACCACGTGATAATAAAAAAGGTGAGCGTCGTAAATGAACGTAAAAGCGATGTATGAGTACAGGCAAACTCATGCATCGCTTTTTTTTTGCTTAAAATGTTAAGGAAAAATTAAGAATGTATAAAGAACTTTGTAAGGTTTACACCCTATACTAAAATGAATGAAACCTCTTAGTAGTGAATCACGTACATACGAGAGAGGAAAAAAGTGTAGGTGAAGACGATGAAAAAGATGATTTATATTATTTTAACTGAAACCAAAACATTATTGTCACGTGCTATCGGCCTTTATACGCAACAACAAATGAACCATGCATCTATCGCCTTTGATGCAAGTTTATTTGAGATGTACAGCTTTGGCCGTTTACAATTACATAATCCGTTAAGTGGAGGTTTTTTGCGGGAATGCGCAGAAACAGGTCTCTTTGAAAATGCGCGTTGTCGCATTTATCGCATTGCGGTATCTCCGTATCAGTATCGTAAAATGAAAGAAAAAGTGCGCAATATGCATGCTAATCGCACGCGCTACAAATATAATTTTATCGGTTTATTCGGTGTGATGTTACATCGTGAAGTGAAGCGAGATCACGCCTATTTTTGTTCACAGTTTGTTGCTACTGTACTTAAAAGAGGTGGACTAGAAGTTCACGAAAACCCGGCGTTTATGACACCTGCTTGTTTAACTGAGCTAGCGTATGCCAAACTGATGTATGAAGGAAGCTTAGCGCATTATTTACAGCAAGTACGTATGCCTGTAGAAGCATAAATGGTATACTATTTGCATGAGGTGAAGACAATGAAAGCATATTTAGCGAATGGGTTATTTTCATTAGGTGACCGTTATGTTAATGAAGCATTAGCGCGTCAATTACGAGAGGCATTGCCTGAGCTCGTCTTATATGTGCCGCAAGAAAATCCGGCAATTAATGATAAGTCGGCTTTTGCAGCGAGCGAGGCCATTGCATCGGCGGATCTTGAAGCATTAACAGCGAGTGATGTATTAGTAGCCGTGCTAGACGGCGTAGAAATCGATGCAGGTGTAGCGGCAGAAATCGGAGTATTTTCAACATTTAATCGTCCGATTATCGGTGTTTTTACTGATGTACGTCAGCAAGGTACAACGCATCCTGAAAAATTAGCGATTCTCCAACAAGATCCTACAGAAAATCAATTTGTCTACCGCAATTTATTTGTTATTGGGCTAATTAAACAAAATGGTGTTATCGTATCTTCAATAGAAGAGGCGGTAAAAGCGGTAAAAGCTGTTATATGAGGCGAATGCTGTGAAAATTGCTTGTTTACACGCCCACCACACGAATCAAGTGTATATGGATACGCTTTTCAGTGATATTTATCATGTAGTGAAGCCTCGTATACGGAAAGCTGAAATTTTAGCAACGCTTGAAGCATTAAGTACACAAGCTGATTATGTTTACGTCACATGTACGGACTATATTGCTCAAATTGAGGGCGAGCCCATGCCAAAAAATATAGTGAAAATTGATGCGCCATTTTTTGCGGCATTAGCGGAGCGCAGTGGTATGCAAACGTTAGTATTTACAAATACAGATACTATTTCAGGCACTATTGCGCGTTTACATAAAGCCGGGCGCGCAATCAATTATGAAATTATCATGATCGAAAATGCTTATGAACTATTGTTAAATGGTCAAAAAGAGGCGCATGATGCGCTCGTCATGCAAAAGTTGCGAACTTTAGCGCCGCGTACACTGGCTGTAGCGCAGCTTTCGCTTGTAGACGCAGCAGAAGCGGTAGATGCAAACATTTTACATCCGCTGGCGACATTGCAAATAAATTAACAAAAAAACGCTTGTAACCAACATTTGTTGAGTACAAGCGTTTTTATAATGCAAACGATTATTTATGCTTTGCCATAAATGCTTTCATAAAGTCAGCTAATGCTTGGCAAGCTGCTACTGGTACAGCGTTGTAAGCTGATGCACGGCATCCGCCTACCGAACGGTGACCGTTTAATCCAACAAAGCCAGCTTCAGCTGCTTCAGTAAGGAATTGTTGCTCAAGCGCTTCATCAGCTACGCGGAATGTGATGTTCATTAGAGAGCGGCTATCTTTATCTGCATGACCCGTATAGAAGCCTTCGCTACCGTCAATAACATCATAAATTAATGCTGCTTTCATTTCATTTTGTTGATTTACAGCTTCTAAGCCGCCTTGTTCTTCAATCCACTTTAATACTTCACCAAGCATATAAATACCGAAAGTTGGCGGTGTGTGGTAAAGTGAATTGTTTTTAACATGTGTTGCGTATTGTAATACGGTTGGGTTTTCTGTTTTAGCAGTCGCTAAGAAGTCTTTGCGAATAATAGCTACAGTAACACCAGATGGACCTAAGTTCTTTTGAGCCCCTGCATAAATCATAGCGAATTTAGTAACATCAATAGGTTTAGACATAATATCGCTTGACATGTCTGCGATTAATGGCACGTTAATGTCAGGTGTTGTTTTAAACTGTGTGCCGAAAATAGTATTGTTTGATGTCATGTGCACATAGCGTGTGCCTTCTTCTACGTTAAAAGTAGTTGGAATATTTTTGTAGTGATTATCTTTTGTAGAAGCTACTTCATAAGTTGCACCTACCATTTTAGCTTCTTTAATTGCTTTTTCAGACCATGAGCCTGTCATAATATAGCCGGCTTTTTCACCTTCAGCTAAAAAGTTCATAGGAATCATTGAGAACTGTAAGCTGGCGCCGCCTTGTAAAAATAATACTTCGTAATCAGAAGGGATATTGTATAGTTTGCGCATGCGCTCGATCGCTGCGTTATGAACAGCTTCGTACACTTTACCGCGGTGGCTCATCTCCATGATTGACATGCCACTTTCTTCAAAGTTAAGTAATTGTTGTTGCGCACGTTCTAATACGACAGTTGGTAATGCAGAAGGACCTGCGTTGAAGTTATACGTTGTTTCTCGGTTCATTATTACACCTCATCATGAATTTTGTTTACTACTCTAGTATACCGCATTATTTTACATTTGCGCGTGCTTTTTGGTGAATTGACATAATTTTTTGGCGAAGTAAGAAAGCTGTACGCCTGAGTAAGAAAATTTTTACTGTACGCATGAGAAAAACATAATAACTTTACATGTGTAGGGTTGTACGTAAATTCAAATAAAAATGTACAGTGACAAAGAACAAATAAATGTGAATAAGACTGCGGAAGCGATTTGGTATAAAAGAACCATTTGTTTTTTTGTAGCAATACGAATGAATTAAATCAACTATTGTGAATAGGTCTTTCGTGAGTGATAATAGAAGATGTATGTACTGCATAAAGATAAGTAATTATTTTACAGTTAATTGCAAAGGGTAGTACAACAGGAGAGGTGAGGTGTTCATTATGATAAGCTTACATGAAACTGTATCGACAGCTAAGCGCAAAAAATATATAAAGCAACTAAAGACATTACAGACGGAAGTGGATGAACTGTCAGGAACGCTAAAACGCTTAAAGTCCGATATACAACGCGCATTGCGAGATATACACAAATAATCCAAGTCACGCTATACTAGAGTAGAGGTGATGATTTTGGAGTTAGGGTTAAAAGGTGATGAAATCCGAGTTGTACCGTATGACAACGATTGGCATCAAGCATTTTTAGATGTACAACAGCAATTGCACGAGGCAACAGGTATACCACTGAATCGTATTGCACATATTGGCAGTACAGCGATTCCAACGATTGAGGCAAAACCGATTATTGATTGTATGGTAGGCGTAGATAGTTTGACGCTTGCACCTCAATTTTTTGAAGCTTGTAAAAAAATCGGCTTTTATCAACTACGCGTAAAGCGTGAGCAAGAATTAATTTTGGCACGCTTTGTTGATACGACGTTTGCGGTAAAAACGCATATTATGCACGTAGTAGTATATGAAGGTGAGAAGTGGCAAGCATTTTTAGCATTTCGTGACGCGCTTCGTAGTTCTAGTGAATTACGTGACACGTATGAAGCATTAAAGAAAGAGTATATTGCGCAGTATGATGGTAATATTGTCGGCTATACGGAGCATAAAGAGGCGTTTGTAAAACGTGTCGTAGAGGAAGGGATGTCAAAATGAAATATTTTAGACCACAGATGCAACGACTCGTTAATGAAAATAGAGAATTACACGATCGTTTAAAAGGATTAATGCGAGATATGGATTTACAAAAAAACTACGCATTAAAAGCACTTTATCATAGTGAAGTAGCAGATGGTGGGCGCTATCAGCAAGCTTACCAAGCATTAGATGCAGACTTTATAAAATAACAATAAAAATACGCAGGAAATCAATACATGCTATTGATTTCCTGCGTATTTTATTTTTCTCATTGCTTTAACTTAGTAATGTAGTCTTGAGTAATCGTTTTAACTTCACCGCTTAATAACACTAAAGCAATAATATTAGGTAATACGACAAGTGCCAACATAATATCAAGGAACTGCCAGATGAATTGTAAACCGCCAATAGCGCCAACTACAATTGCCACTAAATAGCTAATTCGTACAATTTTTGCGATAAATGAACCGAATAAATATTCAGCCTGTTTTTCCCCGTAAAATACAATTACACCAATTGTTGATAGTACAAAGAAGAATAAACATACCGTAATAAATGTACCAGCTAAGCCAGAGCCAATAACTTCGGCAAGGGCAACAACTACCATCGTATTCGCTTCGTCAGCAGGGACATTTTGCCACACACCTGATGTTAATACGATGAGTGCTGTCATGGTACACACGACTAATGTGTCGATTGTTACTTCAAACATACCCCATAAGCCTTGCTTAGCAGGGTGGTCCGTTTGTGCAGCGGCATGAGCGATAGAAGCGGTGCCCATACCTGCTTCATTAGAGTACAAACCACGTGCTAAGCCCCAGCGAATGGCCATAGCCACACCAGCGCCGATAAAGCCACCAGCAGCAGGTGCAGGTGCAAATGCAGAGCTAAAGATTAGGGCAAAAGCCTGCGGGATTGCGGTTACGTTAGCAAATAAAATGATAAGCGCTGCACCTAAATACAAAACAACCATAAATGGAATAAATTTTGCGGTCACTGCGCCAACGCGCTTAACACCGCCAATTGTCATTAACGCTACTAAGAAGCAAATGACAAGCCCTGTTACGACAGGCGGTACGTTAAAGGCAACCTCTACGTTTTTAGATAGGGAGTTGGACTGTACCATCGAGCTTGCGCCAATTTCAATCATTAGGAAGAAGGCGAAGAACATAGCCATTGGTTTCCACCCAAGCCCTTTTTCGATGTAGTGCATCGGACCACCGACCCACTCACCTTCTGCGTTTTTTTCGCGGTATTTAACGCCGAGTACAACCTCTGCGTATTTTGTAGCCATACCAATCATCGCTACAACCCACATCCAAAAGACAGCGCCAGGGCCACCAAAAGCAATCGCTACAGGTACGCCGACAATGTTTGCTGCGCCAATCGTTGAAGCAAGTGCAGCTGTTGTTGCTTGAAACGGTGTAATCGAGCCGTCTGCATTTGTCTTTTTAACGGCTTTCCGAAAGAAGTCTCCCATCCTCAAGGAATGTGAAGGTGCGAATAGCACCAATGAGTAGGTGGGAGATGAATTTCGGTTGGCTTTAGCCAACGTTATTTTTCTAAGCCTTTTCGCAATAATTCGAGAATAGTTGCTGTTCTTGTAGACAGTCCGTTTTCTTCTTGGTATTTATCTAATTTCTCGATAATTGATTTAGGCATACGAATTTCTACACGTTC
>NZ_QAFW01000046.1 GCF_003057615.1 Metalysinibacillus jejuensis | reverse complement strand
CACAGCCGCATTCAATTGAAATCAGACGTAGACTCCTTGTCATTCGCAGGTTTTACACGCCTGTTTCTTTGGCATGCGCTTCCGGTGAAATGGCGAACGTACGTCGAAGAAATCTTATCATCAGCTCAGATGATTTATCAAAAAAGTGTTACGTGATTTTGGCTAATCAACACGCGTGAAAATTCATGATTGTAAGTCCTCTCTGTAGATGTGCGAGTCAATTTGTTCGGTTGACACTCAAACATCATACGAGAGGGCTTTTTTGTTTTCAAGTCCCCGAAAATTCTTCTAACAGGAATGCTCCTTAAATTGATACGTTTATCGTACCGGAGGTGCCAGGATGTTAATATGCGTTATTTGATTGGGGGCTTACCTTTCGTACAGCTCACATGAACATGCAGTTTTTAGGGATGACACAATTGCTTTAGCACTAGTATTGTAGGAGGAACCGTGCTAAGAGAAGGTTTAGTATTATACTAGGAACGAGTCCACCACAAACTCGTCATAGCTACTGTAACCTTTGAGGTTTATTGCCAAATAACAATAATGTTTCTTTGAGGAAACTTTATTGTTTGTATAGAACTTATCATGTTCATAAAAGAATGTCAATAAAAAAAGCAACCTCATCCGAAGATGAAATTGCTTTTTTATTATTGGTAGACGCCGCCACCAGATTGCTTAAATTCTTCTGCTTTTTCCTGCATGCCTTTTTCAATGGCTTCTTCTGTATCTAACTTATTTTCCTTCGCATAATTACGAATGTCTTGTGAGATACGCATACTACAGAATTTTGGTCCGCACATTGAACAGAAGTGCGCTGTTTTAGCCCCTTCAGCTGGTAACGTTTCGTCATGATACTCAGCTGCACGCTCAGGATCTAGCGATAAATTAAATTGATCACGCCAGCGGAATTCAAAACGTGCTTTTGATAATGCATCATCACGCTGTTGTGCACCTGGATGTCCTTTAGCAAGGTCTGCTGCATGTGCCGCAATTTTATACGTAATTACACCCGTACGTACATCATCACGGTTTGGTAAGCCTAGGTGCTCTTTAGGCGTTACATAGCAAAGCATCGCTGTGCCAAACCAACCAATCATAGCAGCACCAATTGCTGACGTAATATGGTCATAACCTGGCGCAATATCTGTCGTTAATGGCCCTAATGTATAAAACGGCGCTTCATGACACATCTCTAATTGCTTATCCATATTCTCTTTAATTTTATGCATTGGCACGTGACCTGGTCCTTCAACCATTACTTGTACGTCATGCTTCCAAGCAATTTCTGTTAGTTCACCTAATGTTTCTAGCTCTGCAAACTGCGCCTCATCATTAGCGTCTGCAATAGAGCCTGGGCGTAAGCCATCACCTAATGAAAAGGCAACGTCATAAGCCTTCATAATTTCACAAATGTCCTCAAAGTGTGTATAAAGGAAGCTTTCTTTGTGATGGAATAAGCACCACTGTGCCATAATTGAGCCACCACGAGAGACAATGCCTGTTACGCGCTTTGCTGTCATTGGCACATAGTGTAAACGCACACCCGCATGAATTGTAAAGTAATCTACACCTTGTTCCGCTTGCTCAATTAGTGTGTCACGGAATACTTCCCATGTTAAATCTTCGGCTACACCGTTTACTTTCTCTAATGCTTGATAAATCGGTACTGTCCCTACAGGAACTGCTGAGTTACGAATAATCCACTCGCGTGTCGTATGAATGTTTTTACCCGTTGATAAATCCATAATATTATCTGCGCCCCAACGTGTTGCCCACGTCATTTTTTCTACTTCTTCAGCAATAGAAGATGTAACAGCAGAGTTACCAATATTAGCATTAATCTTCACGTGGAAGTTACGACCAATAATCATTGGCTCTGCCTCAGGGTGGTTAATGTTTGAAGGGATAATGGCACGTCCGCGCGCTACCTCATCACGCACAAATGATGGTTCAACGTTTTCACGAATCGCAATGAACTCCATTTCTGGTGTAATAATGCCTTGTTTAGCATAATGCATTTGCGTAACATTTTTACCAGCTTTCGCACGGAGTGGTTTACGCTTTAAGCCTGGGAATACATTTTCATTGGCACGTGGGTCATCTGCACGACGGTAACCGTTATCTTCAGGTTTAATGTCACGACCTTCATATTCTTCTACATCACCGCGCTCTAAGATCCAATTACGGCGTAATGCTGGTAAGCCTTTTGTGATGTCTACTGTGTAATTTTTATCCGTGTAAGGACCACTCGTATCGTAGACACGCACAGGTGCATTTTCTTCTTCACCAAAATGCCCTGTCGTTGCGCTTAATGCGATCTCACGCATTGGCACTTGAATATCAGGACGGCTACCTTCTACATATACTTTTGTACTGCCATCAAAACTCGACATGATGGCCATGTTTTTTTCGCTAATTGTTGTCATTACTCAAATCGCTCCTTTTGTTTGTTGGTAAAAGGAACCGACCTCGCATAACACGTGGGACATAAAAAAACCAGATTCTAAGAAAGAATCTGGTCATAGTCGTATGTTTAGAGGCACGCCAAAAAGCGCGCTTACTAACTTCCCTACGCTGGTATGAGCCAGATCAGGTCCAAAGGGTAACGAAACTTCAACGCGTTTCTCTCTCAGCCCGACTCATCGGACCCCCCTAGTTATTACTTATTCAGTTGTGCTTATTAGTATACAAGATAATGCGCTTGAAAGCTACCTTAGCCAAATAATACTTCAGCAAAGTAAATAACAATCGTTACTGTAACACAGCTGACAATCGTCGAGAACAGTACGGTTTGTGCTGCCGTGTCTGCATCGATATCGTACTCTAGCGCTAAGCTTGAGCTGTTGCGTGACGTCGGAAAAGCACTGGCAATAAACAGGGATTTTGCAACGACACCCGTTAGACCGAGGCCAAATATAACGAGTAGGGCTGTCAGTGGTCCTATAACGAGACGTGTAAAGCAACTAACGATAACCGTTTTATTAAAAATCGAGCGCATTTCAAGTTGTGAGAGCTGGGCACCTAATGTAATGAGTGCCACCGCTACAAAACCATCTGCAATATAATTGACAGGCAAGCTTAAAAACTCCGGTAATGTTATATGAAATACATTCATTACTATACCAATGACTAATGCGTGTACAATAGGCATCTTTAAAAAATCACGAATAATAGCGCTGCCTGATTTAGTCGACGAGATTAAGTTATACAAACCATATGTATAGGTCGTCATATTTTGAAAGATTACTAAAATAACTTGAATGGCTACACCTATAGGCTGGCTCGCAAAAATCATTTGCGCTACAGGTATGCCGTAATTACCTGAGTTAATGAGCACTACGCTATTTTTAAAAACAGCCGCTTCTTGCTTAGGTAATTTTAGCGCGCCTGCTACAAGGCGTGCCGTAATCATTTGCCCACCGATAAATAACACAATAAATAAAAATACTTGCCCTAGCACTGCTAAATTAATTTCAGTGTTATACAAATTAATAAACACAGCGGCTGGCATAAAACAGTACGTAATAAGCTGGGATAAAGCTTTTAAGTTAAATGTAAATTTCTTTTGCAGTAAGCCACCTACCACCAGCAATACTAAAATCGGGGCAACAATCTTAAAAAAAATCATGCCGAGATACATTTTGCCCACTTCCCTTCTTCTTTAATAGTATGTTCATTTTTTTCCATGGTCAATGTTTGCTATACTAAAATAAATGAAAGGACGTGTCGCGATGTGGTATTTAACTTATGACGCTTATTTGCGTCAACAATATGCGAATGCTTTACAATTGCCTGAAGATTGGGATGCCCTCTATACCTACTACCGTAAAGACGGTGTTAACCCTGATCGTATACATAGTGAGGAATTACAAGCCGTTAAAAAAGATTTACTCCAAGTATTGCCAAAACGCTTTGTTCCTTATGTGGAAGACGGTTCACTTAATCGCCCTACCCTTGTTAAAGAAGTACGTGAAGATTTTATCGCTTGGCAAATGGAAGAAAACGCGCGCTTTGAAGCATTACTAGGAAGCAGTATGATGGACTTCGAACAACATAAAGCAAAGTTTGAACCAAAGTTAGCTGAAGTTATCGAAGGTGGCTTACATGATGCAATTGTCACAGCCATTGTTGATAATCATATTTTCATTAACACTGAGGGCGGCTTTACAGCTAAAGCCTGCGTCATTTTACACATTGATGATTGTTTACAACAAGGTAACTTACAGCGCAATGATGTGATTTTATACGAAGAAATTCACTTAGTAGAAGATGAAATTCATTTACGTCTTATTACGCACAATGGCGAGGTTACCTTTATAGCCAAAAATATAGAAGCTGACTTTTATTATAGACCGATGCCCTATCATGAACTTATCGCAAATGAAGTATTGCCTGATGTAACCGCACATCACTTTATTAAAGAGCTTGACCCTAACCTTAACTACTTCGTCATTACGGATCAATATGTACTTCCTATTACAAGCTTTGTTATTCAAGGCGCTGAATTAGCGCAATTTGAAGAAGGAACAATTTTACAAAAAGACAATGCGATTTACTTACAAATCAACAATGAACTCACAAAAATTGCACAAAGTGAAATCGAATGGCTCTCACAACTATTTACGACTACGTATGTCGATCCCTATGCGATTTTTAGTGAGCCCGTACCAAATGAACAATTACCTGCAGCACTGCGTAGCAACGACCTCGCATTAATCGTCCGTGCCTGGAATACACTTTATGAAAACCCTACAGGGCATGAAATGTTAATTAATGAAGCGCTAATTGAGCTTGCCGAAAACGTCAATAATGAAAATAACGTTATGCTAGATGTTTATGTAGCACATTTTGATGCGTTAGGTATTATAACGAACGATACAAAAATGGCTTTAGCGAAATATTTTTAAAAAAATAGCACAGGCGAAAATTTGCCTGTGCTACTTTCTATCGGTTTTTCTTTTCACTACCTGAACGATGTTTCGTCCCACGTTTATCTTTTTCATCTTTCACTTCTTCATTAAGTTCTTCTACTGGAATTGGGTCGACGGTTTTCATATCTTCGTGTTTATCAAACAAACTTTCCTTATCGGTATTGACCATATCAGGATTATCATATTTTTTATCACGCATAGTAACCTCTCCCTTCATACCTTATGTTTTCCCTCTCATAGAACAATTAAACTTTGGTCATTCGTAGCACCCTTAAGCGCTTGCTTCATAAAATTACGACATAAACGCATACGTGCGCAGCGTGCAAAAGGCAGTTTTCCACCTTGAAGCTTGTCCTCAACCTCTACAAATAAAGGTTGCCACTCCGTACGTGCATGCTGACTTAGCCACTGGAGCGCTTCTTTTTTAGAAACAATTTCTTGCTTTACATAGGACGCATAAATGCGCGCCATCGTAGTAACCGCAAAGACTACATCTTCTGTACGCCAAAAAGCAAATGGCTTACGAGTTTTAGTCGCCCAGTAACTATGTAAATTATATTGAAGCGTTGCCTGTACATGCGACCACTCTACCTCAAGCGGTAAACTTTGCGCAAAAGGTCCATACAAGGTAACACCTTTATGCTTCAATAACCACCATGTAATGGCATTTGTATCCCACTTACCAAACTTTACAGTACCTTCGTAAGTATAGTAACACGCCTCATCCCGACCTAATTGTTCGAGTGTAATAAACATACCGTCTAAACGATTTCCATAGCGCTCCTCACGCGCTAGGCGCTTATGCAATTTAGCTAGTTGCTTGGCTTGCGGCTTTGTTATATCATGCTTTACGACTACAACGATATCAATATCACTATGTGCCTCGTCAAATGCTTCAAGCGCAATCGAACCATACACATACATACCATATACTTTCTCACCTAACACAGCAGTTACCTCGTTCACATAACGCATTAAAAATAAATCTAGCGGTTCCTTCATCTCACTCTCACCTCACTTTATAAAACGCTATTGTTCGTAAGAGGTTCATTTACGCATTAAAAAACCATTCGAAATCATTATATTCCGAATGGTTTTTTGGTTATTTTGTTTCACTTTTAATTGCTGTCGGTTTTAACATAATTAACGTACCGTATTCATCTTCTGTTACCATATAAATCAACTGACCTTCTTTAAATACTTGATCCTTAGGCGCTGTTAACTGTAGCTCTGTTGCCACATCACCTAACTCCGACTTGCCATGAATTTCAAATTTTTCATTTACTTTATTCGGCTTTTTATTATTTTTAACATGGTCTGGTGTAATACTTTCATCTGCTTCATTGATAACAACATAATAAATATTTAAGAACGCCCCTTTACGGCTACCTTCTACTAATACACTGAGCTCTTTAGATGTAGCGATATCGTCTACAATCTTTTGATTTTGTAATACTGCATAAGAAACACGTAAATTAGAATCTTGATATCTATAAACAGCTTCATTAGCATCCGCAAATGGTAACTTCGCAAATTTATTATCTACCATTTCTTTATTTACTATGACAGAAAAATCTTTTTTTGGTGCTGCCTTAAATTTAATTACCAGCTCACGCGGGTCATACGGTTGTTTAGCTAACACCAAATTACCATCTTTATCTACTTCATTTTGTCCTAAAGCATTTTTCTTAATAAGTGAAGAGAAGGACCATTCAGCACCTTCAGCGCCCTTAATTTCAAAGAAATTCGGCGGTGCATCAGGATAAGCTGGATCAAAGTAGCCGTTACTGCCATAAATCGATTCATTAAACGTGACACGGAATGTAACACCATCATCATCCGCTAAAACGACAGGTTGATCAAAACCTTTAGGAATAATAAAGTGCGGGCGTGTACCATCTGAGAAGAACTCAAAAATCATATCCTCACCATCTGGTTTATCTTCTCCTTCAATTAAATCTGTCGACTCTTTCATTGTAATATTACCAAATGTATCCTCTACCGCTACATAAAGTACATAGTGACGGTGCGGTAACATCCCCGTAATTTTAATATCATTCATACCCTCACGCATATCTGCTGCACGGCCAGCTGTGCGAATATAAGCAGCTGTCACATCTTGAAGCTCTTGTCCTTTTTCACGTAAAATATAATGAACACGCCCCTTTTCATTACTATTTAGACGCAGTGTTGCCGTGATGTCGCCAAAGTCGGGGCGTACTTTTTTGTCCCCTTCTGGAATAACCGTCACAAGTGGTGGCTTAGCATCTGCTACTAATGAGATTTCTTTAATTTCGGTTAAGTTACCCGAACGGTCTCGTAAAATCATATAGACCGAATAGCTTTTGAAAGGATCGAGCTTCGCTTTAGGAATGGTAATATCAACCTTTTGTTTATCACGTTCCGCAGGCTTTGGACCCTCCATTGATAAATAAAGTTTTTCGCCCGTTTTTGGGTCTACGATAAATTTATCAGTTTTATCATTCGTAAACTCTGCATAAAAATCTTTCGGTTTAATATCCCGTTTATCAAAATTAATTCCTTCAGGCATAATCATATAGTAGTACGTACCTGCTTTATTTGCCGTAAACTCTAGCTCTGCCTTTGTATTATCATTATTAACGATAATATTATTAAGTGTTAATGTTGGTTTAATCGCATCATTATGAATATACTCTGCACGATTACGCGCTTTTTCAATACCTGCTGGTAAGTTATCAATATTTTCAAATGCGTTATCCGCTAAATCCTTAACCCTTGGTGAAATATCAAGTACGATATTATCGCCATTAACTAAAGCGGTCGTAGCAGGCACTGTAATTGTTAATAACCCTTTATTACCTTTATCTGCGTACTCTACTTTCATTGGTAACACACCGTCTTTATCATGCTGCGGAATATTGACCATCGCTGTACCTTTTAAACGGTAGTTCTCAATTTTAGTCGCTGACTCAGGGTCAAGCGGCTCACTCACTTCAACTTCATAAATATTACCTGATTTATGGCGTAAATCCCCGCCTAAAACGTATGGTGGGATTTTATCCAATTCTGTTGTTAATACCGTTGTCATCGCTTGTGGTTCAACGGATTTATTGCCAGATAAGTCAATCATCGCAACATATACTTCGTAATCTGTCTCGTTCGTTAAGCCGGAAATCATTTCGGTAATTAGTTGCGTGCCGTTATCTTTTGGCGTACTCTTCTTAATTTGTGCATTCGCTTCAATTTCTTCAAATGTGGCAGCTGGTTGTCCTGCGACAGACTTACGATGATAGATGAAATACTGCCCATCTTCACTCGGTGAAAAACTAACTTCTGCACGTTGCCCACCACGCAATGGTATCGCTTTTAAATTGTTAACTTTTGGCGGTGTAGCATCCTTCATCTGAAACTCTTTTTGCATAATAGGCGACACATTTTTTGCGCCATCAATTCCTACAATATACACAACATACGATTCTTTTTCGGCTAAACCAGTAGCGGTAAACTTATTTTCTCCTACACGCATTGAACCCGTGCCCATATCATCGTATTTACCACGTTTTTGTTCAATAAAATCACGACCTGGTGGTGTTTTCATATCTTCTGATTTCTTTTGGACAATATAATAATACATACCATTTTCATTCGTATGGAAATTAACTACGGCACTAGTACCTTCAGGTGTAATATCTAAAATTTTAATAATTGGTGGCGTACGGTCTGTCGGTTTTTGGTTTTCTACCGGATTTTTGTCAACTGGTTTCCCGGTGCTATCCTCAATGACTGTAATATTTCCTTGGTCTTCTAAATAATCATCAAAAATATTATTAGGCGACTCACCTGGTGGCAAAATAACTTCCTCAACGTATGTGTATTCATCTAAATCAATCCAGCCAAAGCTATTATCTACCACTAACTTATTTACTGTACCGTCAATATAAATTTGTAAATCATATAAACTATCATATTGTAGGTGATTGATCATTCCTTCACCAAAAATCGTTAGCTTACGATCGTTGTTCACATGAAAATACTTTGCATCCCCTTGCAGTTCGATTTGTTCTACGTTACCGATTACTTCAATATGTTTAAGTTTTGTATCTGTCGTAATTTTCGTCGCATTTTGAGAAACAATAATTTTCTCGACTTCTGTATTTTCAAATACGATATTTTTCTCAGCTTTCATTTCACTCGCTGTTGAATTTCCCCAATTGATTACATTATCACGCGCGTAAATACCTGCTTGGAAAGTACGTTGTGTTAACGCTTCACGTCCTACAAATGACGTACGTTGTGTTAATGGTGGGCGTACAGTTTCATTAAGTAGCACCGTACCTTTAATCGTTAAGTCGCGTAAAACAATGTGGTTACCGTTAATGACAACATCTGCATTTAATTGCGAATAACCGCCATTTAATACCAACATGCGTGAAGGTGATGCGCCACTCGCATTAAGCGTTAATTTCGAGATATCGATGATTTCTTTATTTCTAAACTTCGCTTCAATTGTCGCATCTTTTAACACTGCGGCATTACGGCTACTTAATACACTTTGTAAATGCGCACTAGCGCGGTAAGGTACGCCGTTAATATAAATCGTATTGCCTTCAATCGCTGTAATTTTATATTGCTTTACTTGCTTATTAGCGCGCTCTGCCTTCATTAAAAATGTAGAGATTTGGCCGCGTGTTACATTATTATATGGTGAAAACGTCACAGGTGTCGTACCACGGGTAATGGCTAAGTCAACTAGCGTTTGGATATGTACGGCGTTGCTTGTAGCAGAAGTAACATCTTGAAATACGGGCTGCACAGCAGAAGCTACTTCAAAGTTAAAGCCATTAACAATCATTTTAGCCATTTGCGAACGCGTTAATGTAGCATGTGGTCGAAACGAACCGTCTGCGTAACCACCAATCACATTAGCTTCTACTAAGGCTGCAATCGCCCCGTAATTATCATCATAATAGCTTACATCCGCAAAGTTAGGATTACGCACGTTACGCGTATCTAATCCGAGGACATTCGCTAACATTTTAGCTGCTTGCCCACGTGTTACATAGTTATTAGGACGAAATGTTTTATCCGCATAGCCTGAAATAAAACCACGTGAATACATTTCCATAATATTTTCAAAGTGCGTATTCGTATACAAAACATCAGTAAATGGAGACGGCGCCGCTTGCGTAGGTAGCGTATAAACTACACCGCTTGTCGCTAATGTTGCAGCTAACGTTGCACGTAAAGCACGCTTTCCTCCCTTTTTATTAATCACTGAAACTCCTCCTTAAAATTCAAATACTTCTATGCCTTTTATCGGCTTTTTTTATAAAAATTACAGTAAAAAGCCGAGATGTGTGAGTAACACACCTCGACTTTGCTAACATTCATCTTTTGAGGTACATGTACGGTTTCTACCGGCCTCTTTTGCCCGGTACAGCGCACGGTCTGCAAGTTCGATAACACGCTCAGGCGCATCTGCTGTTTCACTAATTTCTGCGACGCCCGCTGACATCGTCACAACATCGCCACATGGGCTTACCGTTTGTGCAAGATCTTCACGCAAGCTCTCAGCAATATGGAAAGCTTCCTCTACGGTAGTATGTGGTAATAAAATAATAAATTCTTCGCCACCATAACGACAACATACATCTTGCGTACGTGCATGGAATTTTATTTTTTCGGCTAAATATTGTAAAACTTCGTCACCTACCGCATGGCCATACGTATCATTCACACGCTTGAAGTGATCTAGGTCTAACATAATAACCGCATAAGAAATATTGTTTTCGCCCCAGTTTTGTAGCATATCATCCATCGTCCTACGATTCGTTAGCCCTGTTAAAGGATCTAAAACAGCCTGACTTTGGAAAAACGCTACTTGGCTATGTAATGTGGATAATGTGCGTACTAATGAACGTTTTAACGACTGTGCTTCATCATAAAAACTCGGCACATTTTTTAGTTTATCAACACTTTTACTTTCTAAGCTTTCTTCCGTATATTGTGCTAATAAATGAATGGGACGCACGATACGTAACGTAGCATACAATGTAATAATAATCATTAACACGAAAAATGGCATCGTCGTCAAACCGATACGTTGCACTACCCATTTCGCTGGTGCTTCTACAAGCTCATGAGGGCGTTGCAGTATGACGTACCAATCTGCGGCTTCTAACTTACTATAACCTGTTACATAACGTTTCTTATGTTCATCAGTCATACGAAATGCACCGGTATCGCTCTGTTGAAGCTGCGTAATAATCTCATCATCGACTTGCTCACCGACGCGATCAATATCTTTATGGAAGATAATTTCGCCTTCTTTGTCAATAACATAAACGGACGACTCATCTTCATATGGATGTTTACCTAAAATATCATAGAAAGCATTTTGGTCTTGTAAATACAACGTGCCAGCTACTAGACCTTGATAAATATTATGCTCATCAAAGAGAGGATGCGAAATAAACACTACGAGCTTGCCAGTAATCGTCACATATGGATTTGTAATATTAGGGCGTTGTGCACGGTTTGCTTCACGTGCGCCTGACGAATCTAATACTTTGTCTTTTACGTTAATTGACTTAGGCGAGACAGCTAACACTTCACGCTCTGGGTTCACTACCACAGCAGAATTAAATGAGTTAGCTTGCTCTTGTAAACGACGCGCTTCTTCACTTAAAATACCGTCATTATTTAAATTTTGCTCAATAATATCAGCGCTATAAGCTAACGTATCTTGTGAATCTATTAAGAACTGATCCGCTGTATGTGCTAACTTTTTTGCGTATACTTCATTATTGCTCAGTGCTTCCTCTAATAGAGACGCTTTAATTACTTTGTAACCGCTAATTAAACCGAATGCAATAATGACGATAAACCCTACTAGCATGAGACCTGACATTAAATATTTCAATTTAATTTTCTTTTTTTCTACTTCCTTCATTTAAGCTTGGCCCTTTCTATAGCTTATCTATTATTTTAACGTTAATTTTTGGATATATCCTATAATTATTGCATAATCTTTCTGTATAATCTATCTAACTTTCGTAAACAACAAAAGAAGCGGAAAACTCAAAAAATTACATATACTTTTAACATAAAACTCTGTTATACTACTGTTAAGTTGTTTTAAAACTGTATTAATACAGAATTATTTCACAGATGGGGTGAGGAGATTGGGTATTTTAAACGGTTTAAAAATTTTAGATTTCTCGACACTATTACCTGGACCAATGGCTACTATGATTTTTGCAGATTTAGGCGCAGAAGTTATTCATGTTGAATCTTCAAAACGCGTAGATCTTATGCGCATCATGCCTCCTTATGATGAGGAGCGTGAATCTTATATTCATCAGCACGTCAACCGCTCGAAGCGGTCGCTAACATTAAATTTAAAAACAACTGAAGCGACGGATATTATTAAAAAGCTTATTGCGGATTACGATATCGTAATAGAAGGCTTTCGACCAGGCGTAATGAAAAGACTAGGCTTAGATTATGCTACATTGTCAGCTATTAACCCAAAGCTTATTTATTGTTCAATTACAGGTTATGGCCAAACAGGACCCTTTAGCAACCGCCCGGGTCACGATAATAATTACTTATCTGTAGCGGGAGTCCTCGACTACTCTCGCCACCAAAATAAAAAGCCTGTAGCAATGGGCGTACAAATTGCCGATATGGCAGGGGGAACAATGCATGCAGCAATAGGGGTATTAGCTGCTGCACTACATCGCGAAAAAACAGGGGAAGGTCAATATATCGATGTTAGTATGACAGATGCTGTATTCTCGCTTAATTTACTAGCAGGTGCTACTTATTTTGGTAGTGGTCACGTTGCTAAGCCAGAAGCTGAAATTTTAAATGGCGGTACATTTTATGATTATTATAAAACAAAAGACGGTCGTTACTTCTCAGTAGGAAGTTTAGAACCACAGTTCCGCAAATTACTCTGTGAAGCACTAGACATACCTGAGTTGATTGACAGCACTTTTAATGATTCTTCTTACACACAAAAGCGCTTTAAAGAAGCAATCCACGATGCCTTTTTAACGAAAACATTCGATGAGTGGCTAACGATATTTAATGATGACTTCCACGGTTGCGTAGAGCCTGTATTAACATTTGACGAAGCGTGCGAACACCCACAAATTAAGGCGAGAGAAATGGTCGTTGACGTACCGAGTGAACAAGGCACACAAAAACAAATTGCCTCGGCATTAAAGTTTTCTTCTTCACCAGCAACGTATAAACATATCGGTGCTAAGTTAGGCGAGCATACGCAAGAAATTTTACAAGAGCTTGGCTACAGTATAGAAGAGATTAAAGCGCTAGAAAATGAACATATTTTAGCTTAATAACGACGCAAAAGGTATGAAACCACGAAGGGATTTCATACCTTTTTTATTTGAGTTTCTTTTACTTTATCACTTAGTTGCTTGAGGCGTCTCGCAAGCCCCTTATATGTTGTGCTGTCAAAAATCTTCACCATCTGATTAATATAGTGCATGCTTTGTTGTTGTATATGAACGTCAAGTGGTGGTAACTGGTAACTTTGCCATTGATTGAGCGCTTTATTATCCTCTTCTTTATGAATGATGCGAAAAAGTAAAGTGGTACTCGCTAATGGATCAAGCTTTAGTACATGTAATGCCTCTTGATATTTCTTTAACGCTACGAGCGCTTCAAAATAATAGTAGTACAGTTGTTCCATATAATTTTTATCATAACGCTTTATGAGCGTATGCGTTGTGGGCGAGAAAGTGGGTAACACCTCTTCGTACGTCAACATTATTTTAACAGCATAATTGTTTAAACACTCATCTGTTAATAAATAATGGGCATTACTAATTACTTTACCAAATTCTTTACGTGTAGCATGCACTTGTAATAGTACGTAACGTAATGCTACTTTTTCTGTTTTAGTTAACACATGCTCACTGGTATTCCATAAGCGTAGCGCCTTAATTTTTTTGATAATCCATTCGCCATTATGCACTTTATGCTGCGCTAATATAAATAATACGCCTAGCTCTAATTGTTTTAAGGCGTTGGATAATGGATTGTATGTCGCAATAAAAGCAACCAACTGCTTAAGTTGTTCACTATAGATGGCTGTAAAGTTATCCACATGTGCATAACTTATTTTTTTAGCCAAATTTAACTGTTTTAGCATCCCTGTAATCTTTGGCATCGTTGCGAGCGGCTCATGAATAAATAAAGAGTATATTTTTTTATAAAGTAATGCGTACCAAAAAATATTTTGTTCTTTATAAATGAAATGCACCATATATTTATTAGCTACAGGATATAAATGAATTTGTTGTAAAGATAGCATAGGTAAATCGATTGTACGTTGAAATAATAGTTGTAACAATTGAGATAACGTCATCGTTTGATGCTGGCGTAAATAAGCTAAAAAACGCGCCTTACCTTGCGCTGTATAAAAAAAATCATCTAATGCTTCGTGGATGACCTCTACTTTAATAAATTGTGATGCTAACATGTCGTGCAGTGCTTCAGGCAAGCGTCCCCAATGTTTGCGTGCTTCTGAAAAAATATAATTTGCTGCCTCTTCTTCACTAACTAAAAATTGTTGCGGTAATATCGTAGCACCCATAATTGCTTTAACATCCGTTGGTGTCGTATGTATTGCAATGCTCGTAATTGCTTGTTCGACTGAAGGTTGTTGCATAGCTTGATACTGTTCATATAAATTCAAGTCATATTGAAGTAACATCTACTCGCCCCCCATTCTTACTATACCAAAAAATAAACCACCATTTCTCAATGAAAAATGGTGGTCTAGGTTTATTCTGCTGTAAGTACTTCTTTCAAAACAATAATTTTATCCGGTGTTGTTTGCGCAGGAATACTGCGCGTTGTTGCACCGTAAAATACGATAGCATTTGCGCCTTTAACATCTTCCCATGTTAAAGGGGTACCTGCTTCATCCGTAATTTTTGTATCTTCACTTTCATTTAACTTTAATGTAGCTGTATCATTTTCAAGCTGATCATTATATTTTGCAACGTCGATACCGTTTGGCTCATCTGTTTTTTGTACTGTGATGACATCCGCTGTATATTGTGGGGGATAAATCATAATAACTGGTTTCTTACTATCCATATATGCATGAATACAATCGCCCTCTTTAAAGTCTTCAAACTTTAAGGGCTCCCCACCATTTTCAAATAACAATGTTTTAGGTTGCGCTTTAATATGAATTGGCTCATCACTATTGACCTGCTTTAATTCTAATGACATATCTTCTAGAGAAGTTCCGTTAATTTTAACAATTTCACCTTCATAAATCGCAAATGCTGCATCCACTTGGTGTTCCCCCTCTTCTACTGCTGGTTGCTCAGTGTCTACTTTCTCCTCTGGTTCTTGTGCGTTTGGCTTCTCTTCTTTATCCCCACAAGCCGCAAGTAATGCCGCACTTGCCACTAATACTGCTAATTGCTTTTTCATTTGCATCCACCCCTTCTACACTTCATTATATAACTATACCCATTAGACGTAGAAAGGAAGCGAAAGGTTTATGATAGAACCAAAAATTTTACTAGTAGAAGATGAAGCTGACTTAGCGGAGTTGCTACGTGTAACTTTAAATAAAGAAGGTTTGCAACAAATTTTCATCGCATCTACACTCGCACAAGGCGAGCAACTGTTTTATAACGTTTCCCCCGATATTGCATTGCTCGATGTGATGTTACCCGATGGTGAAAGCTATGAGCTTTGTAAAACAATTAGACAAACCTCACATATCCCTATTTTATTTATGTCAGCTAAAACGGATGAAGTGGATAAATTAGTCGGCCTTGCGATTGGCGGTGACGATTATATTTCTAAACCATTTAGTCCAAAGGAGGTTGCTTACCGCGTTAAGGCGCACCTACGCCGAGCAGAGTATACAACAACACCTCAAACTGCAGTAGAAGTTGGACCTTTTACAATGCGTGACGAAACGGAAATTTATCAAAATGGCCAACTCCTAGAACTTACCGCAAAGGAAGTAGGCTTGCTCGCTACTTTTCTACGCTCACCTAATCGTATTATTAGTAAGGAAACATTATTTGAGAAAGTGTGGGGCGAGGACTTCGTCGGTGGCGATAATACCGTAATGGTACATATTCGTCGGCTGCGTGAAAAAATCGAGACGAATCCGTCTGCTCCTAAGTTTATTACTACTGTTAAAGGACTCGGCTATAAATTAGTCGTACCTAAACAATGAAGTGGCGTTTAACTGGTCGATTTTTATTATCAGTCGTTATTATCGTCATTATTGTATTAATTGCTAATGTTATTATTTTATTAGCTACTGCTATTATTACGAGTAAAAAAGACTTTACGTACAACGCCAAAAATACACCCGAACACTTTGCGCGTAATTTTGAACATCAATTTGAAATAATAGATAGCTTACCTGTGCTGACAAAAGAAGGGCTAGATGCTCTGCAGCAAGCAGATGCTTACGTGCAATTTTTAAATACAAACGGTGATGTAATTGAAAGTGTATATGCACCTGAGGAATTGCCTAGCCACTATGCACCTATCGATTTAGTTTCTATGTATAAATATGAGCAACTGCCTAACGTTACATCGTATGTATATGCTAAAGAAGATATTAGCTACATTATTGGCATTAAAGACCCTGATACGTTTCGCTATATAGCTACTTTTAATTTTAAGCAAATTTTAGAATTAATAAGCCAATACGCTTTATATATGTTAATTGTAGATATTTTAATTACTATTCTTATCGCCTTTTTCTTCGGGCGTAGCTTAACAAAACCATTAACACAAATTTTAAATCAAATACAATATTTAAAAAATCGTAAATTTACAACGATGCCTACTAAAAAAGGCTTGTATAGCGAAGTATTTCAAAATCTTAACGCAGTATCAGAGGAGCTTGCGGCACATGAGCAAGAGCGCTTACGTTTAGAAGTGATGCGTGAAGAATGGATCGGTAATATTTCACATGATATGAAAACACCTCTTGCTTCTATTCGCGGTTACGCTGAAATTATGCAAGAAGCCGATACGTTAGCAGAAATGATTACGTATGCACAAGTTATTGAAAAACAGTCTTTGCACATGGGCGAGTTACTAGACGATTTAAATTTAACGATGCGCTTACGTAATCAACAACTACCGCTTCAATTACAAACAACTAACATCGTAAGCTTTAGTCGCGAACTACTCATTGAACTATTAAATGAGCCACGATTTGAGAGCTATGATTTACAATTTGATACTCAGTTCGAAGAAATACGCTGTACTATAGATCATCACTTTATTAAACGCGCGTTACTCAATTTTATTTATAACGCGATAAGGCATAACGATGATAATATCAGTATTATCTTACAAACTTCTATCAAAGATAATGAAGCTTACTTAACAATAACGGATAATGGTAAGGGTATTGCAGAAGATGAGCTTACCCATATTTTCGAACGTTATTATAGAGGTACTAATACAGCGCACACAACAGGCACAGGGCTTGGTACAGCAATTGCGCGCGATATTATCGAGGCGCACGGTGGCAAAGTATGGTTAACCTCTACTTTAAATAAAGGCATAACCGTTCATATTACACTACCAAAAAGAGGCTGGGACAAAACCCTGCTTATAAATGAAAAGCCCTTGAACTTTTACATGGCGTAAAAGTTCAAGGGCTTTGATTTTTGTGGTTAAAAAAGAACACCTTCTGTTAAAATAAAGTCACCAAAACAA
>NZ_QAFW01000045.1 GCF_003057615.1 Metalysinibacillus jejuensis | reverse complement strand
AAATGAAGGCATTCGCCTATTGGCATTAGCATAGAAACAAAAACTCTTGGAACAAGAGGGTTAGCTCGGTCAGTTTTCGTTGGCTAGTAAAAGCAACGATAAGTCGAGAAGCCCCCACTTCAATTAGACCGCAAGGTCAATAAGTGGTGGGTAGTTCACACGTTGGGTCATTGCATCGATTGTGTCGCGTACGTATTACCATAACTTCGTGACGCATTTACTTGAGGCTGCCTATCAGCGCGAGGTATATGCTATTATTGATGAGGGCGGTAGCGTAAATGCTAGCGTACTTACGAAATTAAAACGCGAAGTGCTTGAAAAGTTCTGGGGCGAAGCGGTAGAGATTGATGACGAGGCAGCCTTAACATGGATGCGTCAACCGCATTACTATATGGGCTTATATCCATATACGTATAGCGCCGGCTTGACAATTGCTACTGCTGTGTCACAACGCATTAAAAACGAAGGACAAGTTGCAGTAGACGATTGGTTAACCGTATTAAAAGCAGGTGGTACAAAATCACCGAAAGAACTTGCACAAATGGCAGGTGTTGATATCTCGACAGATCAACCGTTGCGTGAGACAATTGCATTTATCGGAAGCTTAATTGACGAACTTATTACGCTAACAGAGGAGATTGAAGGCTAATGAAGGAACGAAAGTGTCACGAATGTGAAACAACAATGGTTGGGGAGTGTACCATCCGCGTTGAAGGCGGAGGCTATGGTATTAAAATCCAAAAAAAGGGGCATGGGCTATTTAATCGTGTAGCAGAAAGCCCACAAGTTTATGTGTGCCCAAGCTGCGGCTATGTGGCGATGTATGTTGATAATGCTGAACGATTTGCAGACTAACGGTTTTTAGTACGAAATAAACAGGAGAATGTGCGATAGCTAGCACATTCTCCTGTTTTTGTTGTAGTATGAAAAAGCCAAAAGCCGTCATGTGTTCCAAAGTACTCCGGGGCTGGACAGTGGTTTTTACTTTTTAATGAATCCAGTAAAAGCCCACCAACCTCTTACGTTTTTCAGTCTCCGCTCAAGAAGTAGTACTTCTTGGCGAAGCCTTCCAAAACAGTCGAGGTTAAACGGTGGTTTTTACTTTTTGTTGAATCCAGTAAAAGCCCACTAGCCCCTCGGTCTTTTCGCCCATCGCAACAGAAAACCAAAAGCCGTTTTCGTTGCGAGGTGCTCCAAAGTACTCCGGGGCTGGACAGTGGTTTTTACTTTTTATTGAATCCAGTAAAAAACGCCAACCCTTCCTGCTTTTCACCCATGTCAAATGAAACAAAAGAGCGTTTCATTGCCATGTGTTCCAAAGCGAATCAGGGTTAAGCGTCGTTTTTTACTTTTTATTAGTAAACGCCTTCAGCGATCATACCGTCGGCTACTTTTGTGAAGCCGGCAATGTTAGCGCCAATTACAAGGTTGCCAGGGAAGCCGTATTTCTCGGCGCAGCCTTTTGCATTTGCATAAATATCTTTCATGATTTTGTGTAATTGTGCATCTACATCATCAAACGACCAGAAAATACCTGTAGCATTTTGTGCCATTTCAAGTGCAGATACTGCTACACCACCAGCGTTAGCTGCTTTGGCAGGGCCAAATAATACGCCATTATTTTGGAATAAGTTGATTGCTTCAATTGAGCATGGCATATTAGCACCTTCACCGACTACTTTTACACCATTATCAATTAATACTTGTGCTGATTCCAAATCGATTTCGTTTTGTGTTGCGCAAGGTAGGGCAATGTGGCATGGAATTGTCCAAATGCCTTTACAGCCTTCTGTATATGTTGCATGAGGGTGATAGTTAACATAAGTTGAAATACGATCACCTTTCACTTCTTTGATTTCTTTTAACGTGCGAAGACTGATGCCTTCTGGGTCATAAATGTAGCCACTTGAATCTGAACATGCGACAACTTTTGCGCCTAAGTGACGTGCTTTTTCGATAGCGTAAATGGCAACATTACCTGAGCCTGAAACGACTACTGTTTTATTATAGAAGGATTGGTCGATATCTTTTAACATTTCTTCTACGAAATAAACTGTACCATAGCCCGTAGCCTCTTTACGACCGAGTGAACCACCGTAGCCAGGGCGTTTACCTGTTAATACCCCTGGTTGATAAGCGCCCTGTAGACGTTTATATTGGCCCCAGAAGTAGCCAATTTCACGTGCACCAACACCGATGTCCCCAGCAGGTACATCGACATCTGGACCGATATGGCGGTATAATTCAGTCATAAAGGCTTGACAGAAACGCATAATTTCAGCATCTGACTTACCTTTAGGATTAAAGTTGGAGCCACCTTTACCACCACCAATAGGTTGACCTGTTAATGCGTTTTTAAAGATTTGTTCAAATCCTAAAAATTTCATAATTGATTCGTTCACAGATGGGTGGAAACGAATACCGCCTTTATATGGGCCCATTACGTTGTTATACTGAACGCGATAGCCACGGTTAACTTGTGTTTTATTATTATCATCTTGCCACGCGACGCGGAATGACACAACGCGATCTGGCTCAGCGATACGTTGTAAAATATTATGTTCAATATATTCAGGATGTTGCTCGAAAACCGGCTCTAGGGATAAAAAGATTTCTTCTACTGCTTGTAAAAATTCTGTTTCATGACCGTAAATTTGTTCGAGCTGTGCATATACATGCTCAATATATTGTTTTGCTGCTGATTGTTCAGTTTGTAATTTCGTCATTGTCATTACCTCCATGCATTTGTTGTTGGTAATATCGTATCGTTATTTTTCACACTATTCAATAAAATACTTCAATCAATTTTTTGGTTTTGTGAAATAGTGAGCATAATTCGCTCACGAAAAAATTATTTTTAAATAATAAAGAAGCCGAATTCATTCATAAAAAAGAGGAGAAAATAATGACTACTATACAATTATTAATCGATGCAGACGCTTGTCCCGTAACAGATATCGCGCTTGCTATCTCATCTAGCTATTCGATTAAACCCATCTTGTTTTGCGATACATCTCATGTGTT
Source organism: Metalysinibacillus jejuensis (assembly GCF_003057615.1). Classification (GTDB taxonomy): domain Bacteria; phylum Bacillota; class Bacilli; order Bacillales_A; family Planococcaceae; genus Metalysinibacillus; species Metalysinibacillus jejuensis. Next base: position 14,782 of record NZ_QAFW01000045.1, on the reverse strand, counting down.
AGAAAGACCGGGGGTGCAAACAATCACGGTGGAGAAGGGACCAGATTCTGTTGATTTCGCGCTACTGAACGCGCTTACACGAAATGATATCGTTGTGACGCAAGATTATGGGCTCGCAGCGATGGTATTAGCAAAAGGGGGATTCGTGATAGATCAAAACGGGCGGCAGTTTACAGAATATAATATCGACCAGCTGCTTTATACACGCCATATCGGTCAGCAAATTCGTCGGGCAGGTGGACGCACAAAAGGACCAAAAAAGCGTACGAAAGAAAATAATTTAGCGTTTGAAACGAATTTTCGACAAATTTGTGAACAAGCAATTTTAATGGCGAGAAAATCATAAGGTAATAAAAAAAGTAATCCAACCTATCTCAATTTGAGATAGGTTTGATCTGTTTGCGCAAAAAAACACCACCGCATAAAATGCGGCAGTGTCATTAAAGGTTTTCTGCATAGGAAAGCTCATTGTCTTTAAATATAGGATTAAAGCGATTTAGCTGTTTTCAATTTCTTTCACGGTTGCTTCGACCTCAGCACGCGTCATTTTTTCTCGCCCTTCTTTTAATGCTTTTAATGTGCGATGTGCTAACGCTAACGGTAGACGACAGAATAATAAGACGGTACGCTTTGAAATGTCTTCCATATAAAGGTCGCCTTTAGCTAAGTTTTCATCTGCATAACGGAATAAATCATCGCGTGACCACCCGTCAGGTACGAAACTTACGCCGCGCTCATCCATATCTTCTTCTTCATTACGCAAAATATTAACGGCTTGTAGCCCGCGACCATAGCCAATTGCTAAGTCATGATCTGTTTTAATGCCGTAGCCCCATTCCCAAATTTTTGAGAGCATAACGCCCACTAAGCCAGCTACGTAATACGTATAGTCATCTAAATCTTCGCGCGTATGTACTTGCCAGTTACGCTCAGCCCATTTTGCCATACCTGTAGCCATTTCGCTTGTAGCATCACACACAATGCGACGTGAGCCCTCAGGACAAAATGTAATCCAGTCGTGTAGGCGAAGGGTTACCTCAGGTAGGATATCCTTAACGCTTGCAATGACTTGCATAAATGCCTCGTTATCAAACGTTGGTGCAGCAAGCAACTTGCTCGTTGCCATTAGCATTGCATGTTTGTCGGCATTGGCGATTTCTTCGTGGTCTTCGATTTCATCAATAGCGCGCATCATTAAATAAGCAGCAGCTACCGTATGTTTTACGTCTTTTTGTAAAAAAGTAATAGGAATATAAAATGTACGACTCGTTTCCTTTAAAACACTCATCGCTTCTTTATATAATTTTTTTTGATCAATCACGTGCATATCCTCCAGTTCAAAGTAACACTCTCTCTTATCCTAACTGATTATGCGTTAAAGTTAAAACAAAATCTTTTGCGAGGGGATTTTGTGTACTTTTGGTCGGGCGTTGTTATAATAGAAGGGAAGACAATTTGATTAAAGGAGTGGTTAGTATGGGACGTTTAGCAAATAAAATCGCCATTGTTACAGGCGGAGCATCAGGTATGGGTGAAATGATGGTGAAGCGTTTTGTAGAGGAAGGCGCAACGGTCATTGCGGCAGATATTAATGAAGCTAATCTAGAAAAAATTAAAGGTGAGCATATTACAGCGGTTAAATTAGACGTTTCTTCTGATGAAAGTTGGAAACAAGCGATTGATACAGTAATCGAAAAATTTGGTCGCATTGATATTTTAATTAATAACGCTGGGATTTCTTCCGAAAAAACAGCGGACCAAATTACAGCAAAAGACTGGGAGCTAATGCATAAAATTAACGGCTTCGGTCCATTTTTAGGCATTAAGCATGTGGCCCCTTATATGAAGGAAGCAAAACAAGGCGCGATTGTTAATATTTCGTCGTACACAGCACTTGTTGGCATGGGCATGAACGCTTATACGTCATCTAAAGGCTCCGTGCGTGCTACATCCCGCGCAGCTGCAGCCGAGTTAGGCGGCTTTAATGTTCGTGTTAATGCCATCTTCCCTGGTACAATCGAAACACCGATGACGCAAGCGCTAACGGATGCAAAAGAGCAAATGGCTATGCTAGTGCGTGCAACGCCAATGCAACGTCTAGGTAAGCCAGAGGAAGTTGCGAACGCGGCACTATTTTTAGCAAGCGACGAGGCTTCGTATATTACGGGCGCTGAACTTGTTATTGACGGTGGCTATTCTGCACGCTAAACTACTAATGAAAGCTAACAGTAAAATGTTAGCTTTTTTTATTTGCAAAAATGGAGGGAATATTGTATGAAAAAGTTTTTAGTGTTAGCGCTTGCGACCGTAATGTTAGCAGCGTGTGAATATGAAACAACGATTAAAGAGGTGACAAAAGTACCGGCATCACTAGCAGAGCAAGTCGATGCTAATGAAGAGGTTCAATTAATGCTACTAGATCATCGTAATTATGTAGTCGTAACGACGGCAAATCATGTGGCGGGTAAAGTACAGGTTGAAAATAACCAAATGGTCGTGGATATTACAGAAGGTGGAAATAAAGAGGTTGAACAACAACATATTTTCCGCATTGAGTCATCAAAATCTTATGATACGATTATCGTCAAGGTAAATGGTGAGGAAGTGCTACAAGCCGATAATGCATAAAAATTGTACGAAAAGATACCGCTTTCGTTCGCTCGTACATAATGTTTGTTAAAACTGTGAAGCGCCAATTGCAAAAAATAGAAGGTAGCGTTACAGTTTAGTGAAGGCACACATAAAGGAGTAATTTTATGACAAAGGTGATAGGGATTGATACAGGGGGAACGCTAACGAAGATTGCTTATTTCGATGAGCAAGCGACGTTGCATTATGTATCGTTTCCGTCAAATGACTTAGCAGCAGTAAAAGAATGGTTAAAAGCTCACCCGGGTTTAGAAGATATTGGGGTTACGGGAGGGCGTACTGAACAACTTCGAGAAGAGTTGCGCGATGAAAAAGCCATTCATTATATTGTGGAGTTTGAAGCGACGCTTAAAGGTGTTCGCTATTTACTCAAAAAAGAAGGACATTGTATCAATGAAAGTATTATCACAAACATCGGTACAGGAACGTCTGTCCATTATATGAGCGGCAATAGCGATATACGCGTTGGCGGTACAGGTATTGGCGGCGGAACACTTATTGGACTTTCTGCTTTAACAACTGGTGTGACAGAATTTGAGGATATTCGAAAAATGGCCCAACTCGGTAAGCGTGAACAAATTGACTTGCTCGTTAAAGATATTTACCGTGGTATGGACACACCTATTGATGGTAACTTAACCGCAAGTAACTTTGGGAAAGTGGGTATTACAGAAGATCCGAAGCATCCGCCTGCTGATATTTTAGCAACGGTACAAGGACTTGTAGGAGAGGTCATTACGACGATGAGTATTCAATATGCCGAAGCCCACCAAGCTGAACATATTGTTTATATCGGCTCGACACTTAGTGATAATCAGCACCTACAACAAGTGATTGGTAATTATACACGCACAAAAAAGCGCACGCCTATTTTTGTAGGCGACCACGGCTTTGCAGGGGCTGTCGGTGCATTACTTAATATTATGGAGCACGAAAAAACAAGTTCACAATGAATGTGAGCTTGTTTTTTTCAATTTTATCCGTTATTATTTACTTAGGTAAACAAATTGAGGTGAAAAAAATGAATCCATTATTTCCGTTGCTGTTTCAATACAATCGCCAGCTTACCGCTATGTTAAATGAGGTGTTACGTCCCTATGGTTTATTTAGTGCGCAGTGGTCGATTGTTTACTACTTGCATAAAAATGGCCCAAGGTCGTTAACCCAAATCTGGCAAACACTCGCTGTTGAGGCGCCAACTGTGACGAGAACGGTTACGCGTCTTGAAAAATTAGGGTGGGTAATGCGGGTCGAAGGCGAAGATCGCCGTGAAAAAATTATTACACTAACACCGGTAGCACTTAGCAAGTTACCCGACATTAAAAAAGCAGTAAGTAAATTTGAACAACAGGCTGTTAATGCTTTAAGTGAAGATGAGCAGCAGCAATTACAACAATTGATTGAGAAAATGAAAGGTTGATGACAGTGGCACATGAAAAAATTTGGACGAAGCGGTTTATTAGTTTGTTTATTATGAACTTAACCGTGTTTTTCGTCTTTTATGGGCTCGTAACAACGCTACCTTTATACGCATTAGACGTTTTAGGGCAGACGGATAAAGAAGCTGGTTTATTACTTACAGCATTCCTCGTCTCTGCGATTGTTGTACGACCGTTTTCAGGTAAGTTATTAGATGTATTCGGTAAACGCAAGCTGTTACTTATCGGGCTTGCTTTTTATTTTGTTTGTTCTGTTTTATATTTATGGATTAAGCCATTACCATTTTTATTGGCGTTACGATTTTTCCATGGAATTTGGTTTAGTATTATTACAACGGCTGCAGGTTCGCTTGCTGCAGATATTGTACCTACTTCACGCAAAGGGGCGGGGCTTGGCTACTATACGATGTCTACGAATTTAGCGGTTGTCATTGGGCCGTTTATCGGTCTACTCGTCATCCAATATAGTAATTTTAATATGTTATTTGTGATTTTAAGCAGTGTCGTATTAGTGGGAGGATTGTTAGCGCTCACGATTAATACGGATGACTTACAGCAACCAACAAATGCTAAGCTTTCATTTCGCTTAGGTGATTTATTCGAGCGTCCGTCGATGCCAGTAGCACTCATTGCAAGTTTAGTTGCTTTTTCTTATGCAAGTGTATTATCTTTTTTATCTGTCTACGCGCAACATAAAGGCTTAATGGCTGCGGCAAGTTGGTTTTATGCTGTTTTTGCAGCAGCGATGTTACTAACACGCCCTTATGTTGGTCGGCTGTATGATCAAAAGGGAGCGGTTTATGTGATTGTACCTGCCTTCTTTTTCTTTGGTATTGGATTGGTGATGCTTGCTTATGTAGAAGGTGCAGTATTGTTCTTAATAGCAGGTGCATTTGTCGGCATCGGTTATGGTTCGCTTAATACGAGTTTACAAGCATTAGCGATTCAAGCGACAAAGCCAGAGCGGAGCAGTTATGCGACAGCGACTTATTTTACGATGTTTGACGTAGGTATCGCCTTAGGTTCCTATGTTTTAGGCATCATTGCTTTAAAACTTGGTTATATGGCGGTCTATTTGGGCTCAGCAGCATTAATGGTCGGCGTTCTTGCACTTTATCTTGTGATTAAACGACGTGTTAAACAGCCGAGCCAAATTGAAACGCTTTAACGTAACTGTTGCTGAATTGCGCGCCGTGCTAACGTGTCAGCTGCTTTATTTTGACGGTCAGGCAACCATTCGATATAAAAGACATCAAATGTTTCGATAATTGCCAAGGCACGTGCTAAAAATGGGCGATAGTCGGGGTTTTTCACATAATTTTTATTAATGGCGTCAACGACAATTTTAGCATCGCTTTTAGCAGCTACAAAGGTGGCGCCACGCTTTTGTACTTCCTCAAGACCACGTACGAAGGCTGTAAATTCTGCAATATGATTATTTGTCGCCGGTATAGCTTCACTAATTTGCTCATGGTAGCCTTCACCGCGGAAAAAAATACCGATACCACTAAGGCCAGGGTTACCAGCAGAGGCGCCGTCTGTAAATAATTCAATCATTTTATCCCTCCTCATTTCTACTATAACATGCAATATGCTACAATAGAAAAACGTAAAAAGGAGGAAGGGCTTTGATTACTAGTATTGTAGCGCAAATTGATCATCTGCATGATACGTATTGTCGTGACTGCCCAGTAAAGCAAGCTTTGCGTGAAGAGCGCGGTAAAAAAGGCGCGCATGATTTTTGTATTCATACATGTTCTGTCGGTAAAAAAATTCAACAATTAGGTGGTCATTTAACGAAATCGTAAGGCATTTAGTATGCTTTACGATTTTTTTGATTGTGAGTTTGTAAAATGGGGAATAGGAGTAACGATGGGAGGGAGCAGTATGCCAAGATCAAGTGCTAAAGACTTCGCTACAGAAATGTACTACGAAGCGTTATATTTTGCAGAAAAATCAAAAAATGAAACGGATTTACCGCTAAAGCGCCGTTATTCACGCTATGCAATCATTAGTTATGCGACATCATTCGAAGCTTTACTCAACTATTATTTGCGAAAAGAAACTTCAGAGTTAAAAGGTAATCAATATAAAGATGTTTTTAATTATTTGCAATATGGGCGCCCTCATTATGAGCCCCCGCATATTTTAAATACAGTACGCAGTAAAATTGAATTGCTCGGGAAATTGACAAAGGGAGATAGCGTTGCGGTCATAAAAAGTGAGGCTTTCCACACATTTGAGGAAGACGTCATTCATTTGCGCAATAATATCTTACATTATGCTCATGGCAATTTCTCTGAAGTATACGGCGAAACGTTACATCGCTCGGCAGCGCGTGGAGCGATTGCTACGCAAAACTTGCTAGCTGAAATGAAAGAGCAGTTAAACGTCATTCCACCTACTTTTTTTGGTGTAGTGAAAAAGCAAACAAACGAATAGTCAGCGCCTTGTTGCAATGCTACAATAGGAGTAGTGTGACATAAGGAGGCAACTTCATGAAACGTTTAATTATGCTAGCGGCATTAATGATGTTAGTAGCAGGCTGTAGCAATTATAAAGTAAAAGGTGATATGGATATTGAAGTGCAAGATTTTTCTCATGAAAATCAACGTGGTGAAGAAGTATCATTAGAAGATTTAAAAGGTAGCCCTTGGCTAGCAACATTTGTTTTTACAAACTGTAATACGGTTTGTCCCCCGATGACGTATAACTTAACAGAAGTGCAAAAAGGGTTACAAAAAGCTGGCGTCGATGATTATAAAATTGTAGCATTTAGCATTGACCCTGATAATGATACACCAGAAGCCATTACGGAGTATTTAGCAGGTTATGATATTGTAGATGATAGCAAGTGGGAGTATTTAACAGGCTACAACCAGCAATATATTGAACAATATGCGCGCAATTCATTTCGTGCTCATGTAAAAGATGATCCTAATTCAGATCAAGTTATTCATACGACGTACTTTTATTTAGTAACACCGGATGGGCATGCGATTAAATCATATGATGGGATTGATGTGCCTGTAGAAGTCATTGTAGAGGACCTAAAAACATTAGGGGGTGAAGTAAATGCTTAAAAAAACTTGCACCTTACTTCTATTCGCTCTTGTTTTAAGTGCTTGCAGCAGTACGGAAGATAAAGAAAAAGAAGTAATTAGTGCTTATTTGACTGCTAAATATAGCGTGACACCTGACACGACGATCAAGCAACTTAATGAAGCGGTTTCTCCGTATATCACTGCAACTTTAGCGGAAGAGCAAGACTTGCAATTAGCAATTGATGTTGCGCAAAAATATGATAGCCCGTTACAAGTTGTATCGATTAGTGCTGTACCGCTCGATGTTAGTGGAGAATATCGCTATGTTGTTAAACTGAGTGTAGCCGATAAGCCAGTAGAGCAAAGAGGCGAGCTAAGTGTTGACGATGAAAAGATTAGCTATGACCAACATAAAAAGAAGAACTAAAAAGAAACAGCCTAAAAAGTTAACCCTTACTTTTAGGTTGTTTCTTTTAAAATTCATCGATAGAGCGTAATCCGCTAGTAAGTATGTGCTACTCGTAAGAAGTTTCTTTTTCACTAGCTTTAATCCAATAATAGATAGTTCATGTTCATTTCTCCTCCTTATTTTCCATACCTTCAAAGTGTGATGCCTAATGTGGATAATGCAGTTTGTCTTGCGAGTTAAGAGATACCTTAATTGTTAAAAGGTTAAACCTTTTCGTGATAATTTTATAGGAAAAAAGTGCTTATTTCAGGGATATCTAATAGAAATTACTAAAGTTTCTATAAAAAAACGCCTACACCGTTTTATGTGTAAGCGTCTGTTTTTTTATTCATTAATGTGAAAGTTTAGTCGGTGTTTTCTTTGTGAAATAGCGCAATACATGAAATTGTTCCATTTGAGCAATTAAGTTACCGAATAAAATAAAGCTACCACCGATTAAAAGCTGTGTTGTTAACCCCTCGCCAAGGAATAACATGGCGAACAGTGCTGCAAATAGTGGCTCTGCTGAAAAAATAAGCCCCGTATGTGTCGGAGAAGTGTGCTGTTGCACAACAGCTTGTGCGATAAAACAAAAAGCGCTACAAATTAACCCTAAACCTAAAATAGCTATCCAAGAGCTCGTCGTTTGTGGCAATTGTGGTGTTTCGAAAATAAGGCATAAAATAAAAGCTACGGCCCCTGCAAAGCCCAGCTGGTATACCCCGTAAGCAATCGTTTCAACTTTTTTCGTAAAGCGGCCATTTAATACAAGATAGATTGAATAGCCTACAGCGCCTAAAGCCATATAAACGTCACCAGGGCGGAATGTAAACGATTCTTGCGCTGTTAAGACGATAATACCAATCATTGTACAAATCAGTGCAAAGCTAACCGCGCGTGAAGGTAGCTGTTTTTCTAGGAAGCTTGAGATAATCGGCACAATTACTACGGTCAATGATAAAATAAAGCCGGCGTTAGCGGCTGTTGTCGTTTCTAAGCCGATAATGCTAAATGCGAATAATTGCAATAAAAACATACCTTGAATAAATGAATATGTGAGCATTTTGCGATTTGCTTTTTTCATACGAGAGTAAAAGATAGCTCCCGCTACAAAGAAAGCAAGTAAACAGCGTTGTGCTACAATATTAAACGTTGACATCGTCTCGGCGCCCATTACCATAAAGGTATAAGAAAGCCCCCAGAACATCGTAACAACGAACATTAATAAATTAGCTTTTGCTTGCTTGTTCATTGGTATCACCTCTAGTTTTCTATGCTGTGCTAAAACAGTTGTTGTTTGATAAATATTACTATAAGACGTCGCTTGTGATTAGTAAAACGAATGTTTATAATAAGTTGTATGAAATAAATTCATGTAAGAAAGAAAGTGACATAAGTGAGCATAATTAAGTATGAAATCGTTAACAAAGTAGCTTTCGAAAATAGCTTTACAAAAGCAGCAGAGGCGCTCGGTATGACGCAGTCAGCGGTAAGTCATGCGGTGTCGAGTTTAGAGCGGGAGTTTGGTTTCGCCTTATTTCATCGCAATCGTGCAGGTCTTACATTAACAAGTGAGGGAGAAGCTATACTTCGAAAAATGAGGTTAGTACTTGAAGCAGAAGAGCTTGTCCAACAGGAGGCGACGAACTTACTCGGCATGACAACGGGTACGCTACGCATCGGGGTTATTTCGAGTATTTCCTCAAGCTGGATGCCCGGGCTCATTCAAATGATGGACCAACATTATCCTGGCATTACTATTGTATTGCGTGAAGGAGACTATTATGAAATTGAGCGTTGGTTAACGAATGGCGAGATTGATGCAGGGTTTTTAAATGCTATGGACTCGGAGCAATTTCACTATATTACGCTACGTAAAGATCCTTTACTCTGTGTCGTATCAAAGGAAAGTCGTTTTTATGCGCGCACGAAAGTAGATATCCATGAGTTGCAAGACGAGCCCTTTGTATTAATTTCGTATCGGGGCGATAATGACGTTCTTCGCTTGTTAGATAAATATGAGGTTAAGCCAAATATTCGATTCGTATTATCAGAGGAGATGGGTGTGCTATCCATGATTGTGCACCATATTGGCATTACGATCTTGCCGCAAATGTCGATTACTTATTTGCCAGATGGTCTAAAGGTAGTACCACTAATGCAAGGGAGCTATCGTATGATTGGCATCGCCCTGCGTAAAAACCCTTCGCCAGCGGCTACAAAATTTGTTAGCATATTACGTGATTGGATAGACGAACAATATAGAAAGTAGGGATATGCATGAATATGCAAGGGAAAAAAGTGCTTATTACGAGTGGGGGTACGTTAGAAAAATGGGATAACGTACGCGGGCACACTAACTTATCAAAAGGCATTATGGGGTGCTATTTAGCAGAAGAAGCGCTTAAGCAAGGTGCACAAGTAATTTATTTACACGGTTATTTTGCTAAATTACCGATAAATGCACAAAAAATGACACTGATTAGTTTTGAAGGTATTGAAGATTTAGGGGCAAAAATAAAACAAGCCGTACAACAAGACGGGGTAGACATCGTTATTATGGCAGCAGCAGGTAGTGATTGGCTCGTTGATAAAGTATTTGATCGATCAGGTAATGAAATGACAGAGCAAGGAAAAATGCCATCCGATGAGCCACCTATTATTCACTTTAAAAAAGCACCAAAAATTTTAGCGCAAATTAAAACGTGGCAACCTACTGTTACTTTAGTAGGCTTTAAACTAGAAGCAACGACAGATGTTAACGAGTTAGTGGCGCGTGCGACAAAGCGTATGGCATCTTCTCAAGCTTCATTTATGGTAGCCAATAGCGCTAAGTCATTATACGGTGAGCATGAGCCGCATTGGATTATTAACGCGAGTGGGGATGTCGTGAAAGCGAACGGTAAGGAGGAGGCAGCAGTTGCGTTATTCCGCTGCTTAGCATAATGGCAAGAACAGCAAAAAGCGCAGCAGCCCCAACGCTAATTAAAGCAATAGCTATTGCTACAGCTGGCATTGTCATCGTGAAGACAGGTGATTTCATAAAAATATTATATAATACCTTTAGTGAAGGAGGTGAGGGGATGACGACAATCACTGCAAAAATCCAAATCTATGTAACAGAACACCAAGAAGAAAGTTTAAAAATTACAAGTAGAGCTTATCAAAAGGCTTGTAATTGGCTTTCCGAAAAGGTTTTTAGCTCAAAGAACGTGAACCAAGCCCAACTTAACAATCTTTTCTATAAAGAACTTAGAGATACATTTGGTTTGAAAAGTCAGATGGCGCAATCCGTTATGAAAACCGTAATTGCAAGCTATAAATCCGCACAATCAAACGGGCATGATTGGTCACTTATTCACTATAAGCGCCCTAGCTATGATTTGGTTTGGAATCGTGATTATTCTTTAAATGAACGCCTTTTCAGTTTGAATACATTAGATGGACGTATCAAACTTCCTTATGAAAAGAAAGGCATGTATGACTATTTTGATGGTACGTGGAAGTTTGGAACAGCCAAACTTGTACGTAAATTTGATAAATGGTTTCTGCATATCCCAATGACAAAGGAGATACCGCAACTTAATATTCAAGATGTTAACAATGTTGTCGGTGTTGATTTAGGCATTAACTTTTTAGCAACTAGCTATGATAGTAAAGGCAAAACAACCTTCTTTAATGGTCGCAAAGTGAAACATAAACGTGGACAATTTAAAGCGGTACGTAAATCTTTACAACAGCGTCAAACAACTTCCTCACGTAAGCGTATTCGTGCAATAGGGCAACGAGAAAACCGTTATGTACTTGATGTAAATCATCAAGTCACAAAGGCACTCGTTGAACGTTATCCAAAAGGTACGTTATTTGTGTTAGAGGATTTAACAGGTGTGCGTCAAGCAACCGAGAGAATCCATGTTAAAAACCGTTATGTTAGTGTTTCGTGGGCGTTCTATCAATTTAGACAATTACTTGAATATAAGGCTCAACTGTACGGACATAAGGTAATTGTGGTTTCTCCGAAAGATACAAGTCAAACGTGTCCGAAATGCGGTCATGTAGCTAAGCGAAATCGCAACAAAAAAACACACACGTTTATGTGCGTTAACTGTTCTTATCAGTCAAATGATGACCGTATTGGTGCCATGAATCTGTATCGCAAAGGAATTGCATACATTTCCGATACAGTTACGGTTGAGGTATAACCTTTTCCGTAGGGGCGAAGTCAACCGTCCTGATATACCACCATACTAAGATAGGAGGTCTGTAAGACCGTTTGCACTATTGGGTAGGGATAAGTGTAAAGTAGGTTTGCGAAGTAAACCTACCGCCTGTATAGGCGACACAAGCCCCCACTTCAAAACGCTCTAGCGTTTAAGTGGTGGGTTGTTGACGCGTGGCCTTATCGTATTTTTTATTGTATTACTTGCCCTTGCAGCATTGCTTATTTTATGGCGCTGATTTAATTTTGCAAAAAGACGGTGAGCGCATTGTCGTTCAAGCGAAGCGTTATAAAAATAATGTAGGCATCCGTGCTGTACAGGAGGTCATCCCAGCGATAGCTTATTACAAGGCAGATTGCGCTTGGGTGGTGACTAACAGTTATTTAACAAAGCAAGCAGAAAGACTAGCCGAAGCGAATGATGTTGTCGTTATTGACCGTGACGAATTAATAAAATGGTTGTAAGAGTTATCCTTTGGGGTAGCTCTTTTTTATTATTAGCATAAAAAATGTTAGTTATAACAATAAAAAACATCTTTTATTTGATTATTCAAACAAATGCATAGCAAATGATGAGTTTTTGACGATAAACAATTTACCTTAGTAAAGGGTTATGTAATAATAAAAAAGTGCTATTGCTAATAGCCTAGATTACTGACACCAAGAGAAGGAGATATGGCATGAAGAAAAGAGGCAGTTTTCGCAATCAATTGCGTCTCGTATTTGCGCTAATTTTATTAGTACCAACGATTAGCTTAGGCGTGTTATCGTATATGACGGCAAAAAAATCGGTAACCGCTGAAATCCTACATAGTACACAACAAAGCGTAGGCGCAATTAATAACGTAGTAGACGAAGTACTAACACAAAAGTTAACGAATATTCAAGCGATGGTAAATAAAATTAATGCGGGTCCATTTAGCAACCAACAAGCGTATATTCGTGGCATTTTTGAACAGTATGAGCAACAACAAGACGACGTGCTCAATATTTTTATCGGTACAGAAAAAGGGGAGTACTTAAATGTACCTACACGTAAAGTAGAGCGTACGTATGATCCACGTCAAAGTGATTGGTATAAGCTAGCTATGGAAGCTAACGGAAAGGCGATTATTACTGCTCCTTATGAAGAAGCATTTACACGCAATGTCGTCGTAACGATTGCTCAGCAAACACTGGATAAAAAAGGTGTGGTGGCGATTTCTGTGAAATTAAATGCTATTCAGCAATTAGCAGAGTCTGTACAAATTGGACGAGAAGGCTTTTCGGCGATTTTTTCAGCTAATCACGTCGTTATTACGCATCCTACATTAGAAAAAGGCAAGTTAGTTGATAATGAGACGCTGAATCGTGCGTTTGAGCAACCTGATGGAACGCTCACTTACAAAGAAGAGGGCGAGGCGCGCATTTTACGTTATGAAACGAATCCTTTAACGAATTGGAAAATTACAGGTACCATTTTGCAAAAAGAAATTGATCAAGCGGTACGTCCTATTTTACAACAAACTGTCATTATTATTACTGTAGCACTCATTATCGGTTTTATTGTCATTCATTTTGTATTAAACGCTTTACTACGCCCAGTACGTATGTTACGTGATGAAGCGGTGCGCATTAGTACAGGCGATTTACGTCAGCCCATTGAAGTAACAGCAAATGATGAAATTGGTGAGTTATCGCAAGCTTTTGAAACGATGCGTCTTAACTTACGTCAATTAGTAACTACATTAAAACGAGATGCTGAAGGTGTTGCACAGGCATCCTCTACGCTATCTCACAATGCTAATGAAACAGCGGCAGCAACAGAACGTGTAACGGCCGCCAGTCAAGAGATTTCAGCAAGTGCAGAAGAACAAATGATGCAAGTGACACGCAATGCGGAGGCTTTGCAACAATTAACGACAGCGATTATGCATATTACCGAGATGTCATCCGACGTTACAACGCAATCGGAGCATGCTACTGCTCAGGCTTTAGAAGGTGGTACAGCAGTAGGAAATACACGTGAGCAAATGACTTCTATTTACGAGTCGGTAGCGGTTTCTAATGAAAAAATTGCTTCTTTAGCAAAACGTTCAACAGAAATTGGAGAAATGCTCGATGTGATTACGAGCATTGCAGAGCAAACGAATCTACTCGCTTTAAATGCGGCAATCGAAGCGGCACGCGCAGGTGAGCACGGTAAAGGTTTTGCGGTAGTCGCAGATGAGGTACGCAAACTTGCTGAAGGGTCACAACGATCTGTAGAACAAATTTTTAGCGTCATTCAGCATGTGAAAAAAGATACGGCTGACGCGGTGAGTATTATGGCGCAAGTGACAGAAGAAGTGCAACAAGGCTTAGCAGTATCTGATGCAGCCATTACTAAATTCCGTGCTATCGAAAGTAGTATGGCAGTCATTGTGCCACGCATGGAAGGTGTATCATCTGCCACACAACAAATTTCAGCGGGGATTGAAGAAGTGGCGGCTACCACCGAAGAGTTTGTAGCGACAGCTGAACGTAATGCATCGCATGTGGAACAAGTAGCAGCATCCTCAGAAGAGCAACTTGCTTCGATGCAACAAATTACAGCGTCAGCACAAACGTTAGCCCAAATGTCAGACGAACTACACGCCTTAATTAATCAGTTTAAAAAATAAAGGTAAAGCCACAGCCCTTGTTTATTAAAGGTTGTGGCTCTTTCAATTATAAATCTTCCCAGTGGCAAAAAGTTTGAATGTTAGCGGCTATCGCCCGTTCGTAGTAGTGTGCTGCTATTTTTATTTTATACGTCTAAGAAACGTTCTACAATAGTGAAGCCATCTTCCTTTTCCTCTACTTTTGCATTGAAAAATTTATCGAATAATATAAAAATCAATAGTGTCGCATGAATTTTAACAGAATTTTCTGTTTTATTTATTTTTCACTTCAGAAGAAAAACAAAGACACTTGAACAGAGGTAGTAATCATCCATTTTTTTACTATAACTTGTGACATGTGC
>NZ_QAFW01000044.1 GCF_003057615.1 Metalysinibacillus jejuensis | reverse complement strand
CCTTTGTATTGGATTTGGATGGTTTACTACCGCCCAACCAGTATAAAGGATTTTTTGTGCCTGGATTATATGACAGAAAATTCAGTTTAATATGATGCGTTGAATTATTTTAATGCGACGCTAGTGATAGTAAAACTATAAATAACGAACGGAGTTGAACTTACATGAGCACACTTTTAATCTTTGCTTCTTCATCTATGGTGGTAGCCCTTATTTTATATAGCATCGGGGTGTTCGGTGAGAAGTTTAGCGGTACAATCCAATTTAAACATTTACTATTTTTTGCTGGTGGTCTTGTATTTGACACAATCGGCACGACACTTATGAACCGTATTGCTACACAAGATGGAGGTAGCACATTCGGTATGCACCAAATTACAGGTGGATTAGCTCTTGTATTAATGGCATTTCACTTAATTTGGGCAATTTGGGTTTATAACAAAGGTGACGATAAAGCGAAGCACCAATTCCATAAATTTAGCCTTGGTGTTTGGTCGCTATGGGTAGTGTCATTCGTCCTTGGCATTTTACTCGGCACAGGCGTCATCGGTTAACAACAAAAAGAAACATTACCCTTAAGCGGATAATGTTTCTTTTTTTAACTTATCTTTTTATGTTTAGCAACTTCAAAATCACTGTTAGCTTGCGCAAGAAGAGCTGGATTTGTCAGTAAACGATAGCCTGTCTTTGCTAACGCTTTTGCACCGACAAGTAATGCCTCGTCACCTTTTGCTGAAGCCGCTGCTTCTCTAAACTCATCGGTATGTGCAATTAAGTCTTCATCGCCAATTTTAATATAAGGGTGAGCAGTAGGCACTTCATAACTAATATTGCCTGCATCTGTTGAGCCAAGCCCTGTTTTTGTCGTGTATACCTTCTCACCTAAGTCACTTAACTCCTCTGCTAAAATGCTATCAAGCGTTGCGTTAAGTACTAAATCTTTGACCTCATTTTGGAAGCGCTCAATCTTAACGGTTGCGCCTGTTGCAAGTGCTGCACCTTCTGCAATTGCACGCACTTTGGCCGTTACCTCCTCCGTCTTCGCCCAAGTTGAAGCACGAAGGTAAAAGCGAGCCGAAGCATAAGCAGGGATAATGTTCGGCGCTTCACCTCCATTTGTAATAATACCGTGGATGCGTACGTCACTTGGTAGTTGCTGACGCAGTGCATTGATGCCTGTAAATAATTGAATGACCGCATCTAATGCATTAATGCCGTGTTCTGGTGCGGCTGCCGCATGCGCTGCTTGTCCATAAAAATGAAAATCTAACGGATTCACTGCCAATGATTCGCCTGTTGTTGCCGTACGACCTGAGGGATGAATCATTAATGCCACGTCAATATCTTTTAAATAGCCATGACGTACAAAGCTTCCTTTGGCGCTCCCATTAGGGCCACCCTCCTCAGCAGGCGTACCAAGTACCACAACCTTACCACCTACACGCTTTGTTTGTTCTGCTAGTGCGATAGCTGCTGCTACGCTCGTTGTACCAATAATATTATGTCCGCAAGCATGACCTAAGACGGGCAACGCATCATATTCAGCTAAGTAAGCAATCGTCGCTCCCTCCTTGCCACTATCAAAGCTCGCATAAAAGGCTGTTTCGTGCCCTGCTACATTGCTTTCTACTGTAAAGCCTGCCTCTGTTAATAACTTAGCTAGAGCTGCGCTAGCAAAATATTCTTCGTTCCCAATTTCAGGTTTAGCATGAATCGCATGACTAGTTGTTAGCCATTTTTCACGACTTTCTTCTATTATACTGTCAATCGTTTGTAAAGTTGTCGGCATATCAATTACCTCCCTGTAGGTCTGTTAAAATTTTCGCTAATTCTTGTGGTGTACGGTCAATGACAATCGCGCCTCCACCAAGCTCTTTGTTTGCTGCTTCGATTACTTTTGGATCATGATAAAGTGCTACAATTCGATTGAGCACTTCATTATCTTTATTAGCTTCACGCGCTGCAAAAACATTAATGTAAGGATCTGCACTATCGCCATCCTCAATATAAATTGGGTCATCTAATGGGTGGAAGCCCGCTTGAACGGCTACACCATTATTAATAAGTGATACTGCTACATCCTCTAGTACACGTGGTGTTTGTTGGGCAACCATCGGTAAAATCTCAAGGTTTTTTGGGTTTTCTTTAATATGTGTAGTGTCACCAAATAATCCTGCGCTAGCATCTAATGTAAGTAAACCTGCTGCCTCTAATAGACGTAAGGCACGCCCCTGATTTGATGGGTCATCCGGAATAGCGATTTTATCACCATCTTTGATTTCTGAAATATCAGTAATTTTAGTCGAATAAATACCAAGTGGTGCAATAAATGTTGAGCCGATTGGTGTTAAATTTGTTTTGTGCTCTTGTTCAAATTGGCTTAGGAAAGCAATATGTTGGAAGGAATTTAAATCTACATCGCCATCTGCTAATGCTTTGTTAGGTAATGTATAATCCGAAAACTCTTTTAGCTCTACATCAATGCCTTCTTCTTTAGCTAGGCTCTTTAATACTTCCCACTGTTCACCGTCTGTACCTGTTACGCCAATTACAACCTTTTTGTCATCCTCCGCTTTTGGTGCGGCATCCCCTTTATTACATGCGGCAAGCACTAGAGCCACTGCCGCTATTACTACTACTAATAGTTGTTTTTTCATTGTTATCTTCTCCTTTTATCTACGTAAAATTTTTCGTGAAATTTTATTACCTAGCCATTGTGACAGCTGTACTAAAATAATTAAAATAACAACTGTTACAACAATTACGCTCGTATCAAAACGCTGATAGCCATGGGTCATTGCGACGTGCCCTAAGCCACCGCCACCTACTGTTCCTGCTACTGCAGAAAAATCAATTAAGCTCACTGTTACAAAAGTTAAACCTAAAATTAATGGCCCTAGTGCCTCTGGAATGAGCACCGTACGAATAATTTGAAACGGACTAGCGCCCATTGCTTCCGCAGCTTCAATGACACCAGGATCAATACTGATAAGGTTATTTTCCACTACACGCGCTACAACAAATGAGGCTGCAATCGTAATAGGGAAAATCGCTGCTGCTGTACCAATAATTGAACCAACTACGAGGCGAGTTAGTGGCGTTAAGGCCACTAACAAAATAACAAAGGGTATCGGACGAATAATATTAATGCCTAAGTTTAAAATAAAGGATACCCATTTGTTTTCTAAAATACCGCCCTTGCGTGTCACAAATAAAGTTAAGCCGATAATCGTACCAATGATTGTACTAAAGGCTAATGTGGTTAATACCATCGTTAGGGTTTCAAATGTAGCCTCCACAATGCGAGGCCAAAATGTTTGCCAATCTACCTTCATGCGACTTGCACCTCCTTCACCTCTACAATTTGTTTTAGTTCTTGTAAGACTTGGGCTACTGCAGCTGGCTGACCTTCAAATGAGACGATCAAATTGCCGAAGAAGCGTTGCTGTAACTCTTTGACTGTGCCGTAAATAATATTGACATCAACATCATGTTTACGCGTAATCTTGGATAGCAATGGATCACTTGCACGGTCTCCTTTAAAAATAATGCGATACAATTGTGTATCACTCCACTGCCCCAGCAAATGAGCTGATGGTAAATCCTGCTCCGTAGCGCGAATGAAACGCTGTGTAGTAGGATGCTGTGGATTTGAAAATGTTTCGAAGACGGTTCCTGTTTCAATAACCTGTCCTTCTTCCATTACTGCCACACGATTGCAAATGGCTTCGATAACTTGCATCTCATGTGTGATAAGCAATACCGTAATACCTAGCTCACGGTTAACCTTTTGGATGAGCTGTAAAATATCTGCTGTAGTATTAGGGTCAAGTGCTGACGTAGCTTCATCACAAATTAAGATGCTTGGTGACGTTGCTAATGCTCTTGCTATACCTACACGTTGCTTTTGCCCACCTGATAATTGCTCTGGGTAATGCTTGGCCTTTTCTGTTAAACCAACAAAGGTTAGCAACTCATTAACACGGCGTGTTACCTCGCCTTTAGCTACTCCTGCAAGCTGTAGTGGGTAGGCAATATTGCCAAACACAGTGCGTGAGGTAAAGAGATTGAAGTTTTGAAAAATCATACCAATGTCTCGGCGTTGCTCACGCAATTGTTTTTTACTTAGCACTGTAATATCTTGCCCATTAATTGTGACCTTGCCCTCCGTTGGCTCCTCAAGTAAATTGACTAAGCGTAGTAATGTACTCTTACCTGCGCCACTAAAGCCAATAATGCCGAAGATGTCGCCTTGCTCAATTGTTAAGTTAACATCCTTAACAGCTGTAACCTCTCGATTCTTAGTAGTAAATGTTTTAGTAACATTATGAAATGTAATCATATAGCTGCTCCCTTCTCATATCAGTAGGAGAAAGAAAAAAATCCTTCTTTCTCCCATCTATGAAAAGATGGAAAAAAGAAGGATTCAGAAAATATACCGAACCACTCTTCTCATCTTTCAAACATAGACGTTTGCAGGATTTGGCACAGTGTTAAGAAAACCTGTTGCCGAGATGTCATAGGGCCTGTCCCTCGATCTCTCTCGATAAGAAATTGTGTTGTTATTTAGTTTTTTAAGTTGAGTATCACTTTACAGGCTACTGTTTTAGAAGTCAACCGTTTTTTGAAAACTTTTTATTTTGTAATGGTTAACAGCATCTCACGAATTGTTTTGCAGGCTACGGCTGTAGATGCACCAGACACATCATATTGTGGTGACAATTCCACCACATCTGCAGATACAATATGATTAAGTTGTTGAAATAATTTTATTGCTGCTAACAGCTCTGTATAGCTGATGCCACCTGGTTCAGGCGTACCTGTACCAGGAAAAACAGCAGGGTCTAATACATCTAAATCAATCGTAATGTAAACAGGCTTATCCTTCAATTGCTCAATCGTTTTGGCTAAAGTGGTTAACGTAAATTTTTCGAGATGTGTGTGCGTCTTCGCCCACTCAAACTCCTCACGCGTACCTGAACGAATGCCAAATTGAAAAATACGACCATCGCCTAAAAAATCATGACAACGACGAATTACTGAAGCATGTGACAATGGCTCACCCATATAATCATCACGCAAATCCGTATGCGCGTCCAAATGAATCACATGAAGTTCAGGGTACTTTTCGTAAGCCGCTTCAATCGCAGGTAGGCTTACTAAATGTTCGCCTCCTACCATATAAAACATTTTATTAGCCGCTAGCACATCTGTACAATAATCTTTAATTTGCGTCATCACTGCTTGCGTATTACCAAATGGCAGCTCTAAATCGCCACCATCACAAATCATGACATCTTCTAAATCTGCATCCAAATAAGGCGAGTAGGTTTCAAGCCCATAAGAATCCGGTCTAATCGCTTGCATCGCAAAGCGCGTGCCTGGGCGAAAGCTCGTTGTACCATCAAAAGGTACACCAAATAATATTGTCTGTGCTTCTTCAAATGAAGCGTCACACCCAATAAAGTTTAAATTATTCATGCCCTAACTTCTCCCTTACATAGCTCGGTAATGCAAAGGCACCACGGTGTAAATCCGTATTATAATACTTTGTTTGTAACCCGTAGCTTTGCCATTGTTGCTCATCAATTTGCAGTGGGCTTAATGACTTTGAAGCAAAGCCAAAGAGCCAGTGACCTGATGGATACGTTGGCATGTGGTATTGGTAAACATGTGTAATTGGGAAGATAGCCTTAATTTTGTGATGTGCTTTCTTCATATTTTCGGCATACTCTGCAAAGTAAGGTGACTCATGTTGATTAATCAAAATACCATCATCTGTTAACACACGGTGGCACTCCTCATAAAAGGCTGTAGTAAATAAACCCTCACCTACTGAGATAGGGTCAGTAGAGTCTACTAAAATTAAATCAAAAGATTTATCTGCCGCATTTTTTACATAGGCTAGCCCATCTTCAAAATGTAGCGTCATGCGTGGGTCTTCCTCTACGCCTGCTGCTGTAACAGGTAGGTACTGCTGGCTCAAACGAAAAACACGTTCATCGATCTCTGCCATTACAACATTTTCGACAAAGCCATAGCGTAATACTTCACGCGCTGTACCGCCATCACCACCACCAATAATTAGTACATTTTTGATATTCGGATTTGTTGCCATCGCAGGATGCACAATCATATCATGGTAAATAAATTCGTCTTTTTCGTTAACCATCATTAGCCCATCTAGCGTAAAGAACGTACCAAACTCCTTACCTTGGTAAAAATCAATTTTTTGAAACGGTGTTTGCTCTGTGTGTAAATGTTTGTCATACGCAATAGAAAATTTACACTCTTCGCTCCAATCTTCTGTATACCACTTCATTACACTGCACCTTCTAACTGTACTTTTACTTGAATATTTTTGATTTCCTGTTCAGCATGTAGACGGATTTTATCCGCCATACCTCGAGGGATTTCGAATGATTCTGTTTTACTTGCTTTTAGTTTTTCGGCTAAGTAATCTGCTGCCATCCAAGGATTGACAGAGTCACCGCAAGTGTAAACATCCACAGAAGCAAAGCCGTACTCCGGCCATGTATGAATCGTTAAATGCGACTCCTCAATAATGACTGCGCCTGATACGCCGTATGGATTAAAGTGATGGAATACAGACTCTACAATTGTAGCGCCTGAGTAGTCTGCTGCTTCTCGCATATATTGTTCAATTAATGCATTGTTCTCCATGATTTCACTTGGACAACCATAAAATTCAATTAACACGTGACGGCCTAATGTACGTAGTTCTAAACCCATTATGCATGCTCCTTTATAACTGTAATATGGTGGGCGCTACCCGCCTCCATAAGTACGTTACCTATTGTTTTATTGTAGTAATGGTACATTGCGATAACATCGCGTGAGATTTTTTCGCCCGGGATTACCAGTGGGATACCTGGGGGATAAATCATTAACGTATCTGCACTTACTCGACCTTCTGCGTCATCGATCGCAATCGTCTCTTGTGGGGCATAATACGCTTCTCGTGGACAGACAACAAGTTCATTTACTTCATCAGGCGTGACATGTAAAGATAATACCGTCATGCCTTTTGCGTAATGTGTTGCAATATGCAAAAGCGCATCTACTAAGCGCTGTATACTTTCTTTTGTATCGGCTGGCGTAATAACAGCCATCACGACATATCCTTCCGCTAATTCCATTTGAATATTGTACTGTTGTTTTAGCATCGTATACACATCGAAGCCCGTTAACCCTAAATGGTTAACACGCACTACTAGCTTCGTCATATCATAGCTTTGAGAAAAATTTGACGTTACATACGACTCTTTTAATACTTCATAATGGCCGCTTGCTTCGATTTGTGTAATGGCAGCTTTTATAACAGGTAGTAACGCTTCATAGCGCTCATAACCGAAATTAGCTAGCTCATATCTTGCCATATCCAAAGATCCCATTAATAAGTAGCTCGCGCTCGTCGTTTGTAGCATACCGAGCACTTTTTGAACGCTCTCTTTCGTTAAGCGTGTCGTTTGCATTAGTAGCAACGAACTTTGCGTTAAAGAGCCACCTGTTTTATGCATACTAACCGTTACTGCATCAGCACCACAAGCTAAAGCGTCTTTTGCTTGTGGCATATACGTAAGGTGTGCACCGTGTGCGCTATCAACGATGACAATAATGTCATTCGCATGAGCCAACTCACAAATTGTTGTTAAATCACTCATCGCGCCAAAATACGTAGGGTAGGTTACAAGTAACACCTTAGCATCAGGGTGTTGCGCGATTGCTTTCTTTACATTCTCCACCGAAATGCCGTGGGCAATACCGAAATGCAAATCCACTTCTGGCTGAATAAATACGGGGCGCGCACCACTTAAAATAATGCCGTCCATTACCGATTTATGACCGTTTCGTGGTACGAGTAATTCATCCCCTGGTGCACAAGTTGCCATAATCATAGCTAAAATACCAATTGTAGTACCATTGACTAAGAAAAAAGCTTCGTCTGCACCAAATGCTTGCGCCGCTAACGTTTGCGCCTGCGCAATAACGCCTTGAGGATGGCTGAGTAAATCTAATTCTTTCATGGAATTAACATCAAACTGCAAAACATTGCCAAAAGCTTGTTGCATTACACTCGTATACATGCCCATTTTATGTCCTGGTACATCAAACGGCGTAACGTTACTGCGGCCATAGCGCTGTAGTGCTTCAAATAAAGGCATGCTTTCTTGTGTTAAGACCATTGGCGGTGCTAACGAAGGCATGCTTTGTTTCATTGTGCTACACCTGCAAGTACAGCTTGTTGCAGAGCGCTAACTTTTGATGTACGCTCCCACGGTAAATCTAAATCTGAACGTCCAAAATGACCATAAGCTGCTGTTTCTTTATACATAGGCTGACGTAATTCAAGCATGTCGATAATACCCGCTGGCGTTAAGTCAAAATTTTGACGAATCGCTTGTAGCAGTACGCTCTCCTCCACTTTACCGGTTCCAAACGTATCAACCGCAATACTGATTGGCTCACTTACACCGATAGCATAAGAAAGTTGGATTTCACAACGTTCTGCTAGCTTGGCTGCTACGATATTTTTAGCAACAAAACGCGCAGCGTATGCACCAGAGCGATCTACTTTAGTGCAGTCTTTGCCTGAAAAAGCTCCGCCCCCGTGACGTGCTGCTCCGCCGTACGTATCCACAATAATTTTACGCCCTGTTAAACCTGCATCACCATGTGGTCCACCAATAACAAAGCGTCCTGTCGGATTAATTAAAATACGCTTTGGTGTTGTAAAACCGTAGTCACAAATGACAGCATCAATGATATGTTTTTTGACATATGCTTTAAATGCTTGTTCATCAAAGTCATCATCATGTTGAATCGACATGAGTACAGTATCAATTTGCGTCTCTGTCGTATAATCAACAGTTACTTGCGATTTCATATCAGGACGCGCCCATTTAAATTCGCCACTTTTTCGTAAAACAGAAGCTTTGCGCACTAAAGCATGTGCTAATTCAATGGCTAATGGCATTAAGTTTTCTGTTTCATTCGTAGCATAGCCAAACATAATCCCTTGGTCTCCTGCACCAATCGCCTGTGTATCACTTGAAGTATCAACGCCTTGGGCAATATCTGCTGATTGTGTATGCACAAGCACACGTACCTCACACGTTTTACCATCAATGCCATACGCTTCGTTTGTATAGCCAATGTCAATCAACGTTTGACGAGCAATTTGTTCAATGTCTAGCGTTGCATTTGTTGTAATCTCACCGCCAACAATGACACAATTTGTCGTTGTAAAAACCTCACAAGCCACACGTGAGTATGGATCTTGTGCCAATGCAGCATCTAACACTGCATCAGAAATTTGATCCGCAATTTTGTCTGGATGGCCTTCTGCCACAGACTCCGATGTAAATAAAATTTTTTCAGCCAAAATACGACACTCCTTGAAGTAAAAGGTTATTTTACGCACAAAAAAAGCTCTCCCTACAACCAAAGGAAAGCTTCGATGTCATAATCAGCTGCTTATCCTCTTATCGTTCGCAAAGCGGAAAACTTTGCGCTCAGGCTGGGCCCCAGTCCTTAACATTTGCTAAGTTGGTTTGCCACCGTATCTTCGACCCCTCGTCTCAACGGCTATTAATAAGATAGACTTTATTTATGCTGAACACATCATACGTAATTTAAAAAAAGATGTCAATGCCTTTTTCTGAAAAATTTTTCTCTTCTTATTAAAGTGCTTCACACGTATTTTTTGTGGGAAGCACTGTTTTTTACTTCATTACTCTACTTTCTTTTTGGACCAAATTGTTGCAATAATAGGGCCAGAAATATTATGCCATACCGCGCCAAACGTGCTTGGTAGTGCAGCTAGCGGACCTAAATGCGCTGAGGCAAGCGCTACACCAAGTCCCGAATTTTGCATACCTACTTCAATAGCCAATGCACGTTGATCACTCACGCTTAATTTACACAATTTTCCGACATAATAACCGATAATGAGTCCTGCTGTATTATGTAAAAATACCGCAAAGAATACGAGTAGGCCAGCTGTTGCAATTGTTTCTTGATTTTTTGATACTACAGCACCAACAATAATAATGATCGCTGCTACAGAAATCAATGGAACAATGGCAATGCTTTTACGGACGATTGTAGGGGCAAATTTACGCACTACAATACCGAGCACAATCGGAACAATAATAACTTGAATAATCATAACAAACATTGATTTTGCATCAACAGGCATCCACTGTCCTGCAAATAAAAGCAGTAAAAGCGGCGTCATAATTGGCGCTAACAATGTAGATACCGATGTCATTGTAATGGATAAAGGTACGTTACCTTTAGCTAAGTACACCATGACATTCGATGCAGTCCCTCCAGGTACAGAACCTAGTAATACAAGACCCGCTGCAAGCTCTGGAGGCAATTTTAACAAATAGGCAATAGCAAGTGCCGTAAGCGGCATTACTGTAAACTGTGCTATTACACCCACTAGTACAGCTAGTGGACGTGTAAGCACTAATTTAAAGTCAGAGGCACTTAAAGTTAATCCCATACCAAACATTACAACGCCTAATAACATTGAAATATAGGCTCCTAAAGGTAAGAATGGTGCAGGAACAAAATAAGCTACGATGGCCATAAGCATTACGAGTAAAGCAAAATACTTCCCTGCTAAACTACTGATGGTTGCTAATAACTTCATACGTTATACCACCTTTACTATCTTACCTGGATTTAAAATATTATTAGGATCTAACGTACGTTTAAGTTGTTGCATAACGACATAGGCTGCTCCGTGTTCAATTTCTTGGTATTTTTGTTTACCAACACCGACGCCATGCTCTCCCGTACACGTTCCTTTTTTATTTAACGCATACATTACGAGTGCTTCATTAAATTCATTTGCACGACGTACTTCATCCGCGTCATCCATATTTACCATTAAAATCGCATGGAAATTACCGTCACCGACATGACCTAGTACACCACCTGTTAAATCAAATGCTGTAATTTGCTCACGCGCGTAATGAATCGCACCAGCTAACGCTGAAATTGGTACACAGACATCTGTTACCATCATTTTTTTACCAGGATTAGCGTGGATATAGGCATACGCTAAGTTATGACGTGCTGTCCATAATAAATTGCGTGCTGCTGTATCACTTTCAAAAATAATTTCTTTACAGCCGCTATCATTCATAAGTTCAGTAGTAAACTCAATATCTTGTTTTAAACCAGCTTCATTACCATGAAACTCTAAAAATAGCGTTGGCTTCTCAGCAAAGTCTGTTTCGCTGTGTAAATTTACTTGTCGAATTGATTCTTCATCCACTAATTCTACGCGCGCAATCGGGATGCCTACTTGAAGTACGCTAGTTACTGCCGCAACTGCTTCATCGACTGTATCAAATACTGCACGTGCTGCTGTTTCAAACTCAGGGATACCATATACACGCAGTGTTAACTCAGTGAAGCAGCCTAGCGTTCCTTCAGAACCCGTAAATAAGCCATTCAAATGATAGCCTGATGCTGATTTAGCAGCGAGGTTACCTGTATGAATGACCGTACCATCGGCTAACACTACTTCTAAGTCGCGCACTTGATCTCGCATAACACCGTAACGCACAGCAGTTGTACCACTTGCATTTGTTGCAACCATGCCGCCTAATGTAGCATCAGCTCCCGGATCAACAGAGAAAAAGAGACCGTGTTTAGCTAACGCATCATTTAATTGTGTACGTGTCACGCCTGGTTGTACGACAACGAGTAAATCTTCAGGACGAATATCTATAATTTTATCCATTAAAGAAAAATCAACTGTAATCCCTCTATCATAAGGAATCACATGCCCTTCTAAACTTGAGCCACGCCCAAATGGTACGACTGGAATTTTATTGTCGTTAGCATATGCCAGTACCTTGCTTACTTCTTCAGTTGTCTTGGGGAACACTACAACGTCTGGTGTAGCTGTTTGATGATAGGATTCATCTTGGCTATGTTGTTCTAAAATTGTTTCGTTAACACTTACTTGCTCTTTTGATAATAAATTTCTTAAGTTGTCTACCATGTTTGTCATTATCCTCACCTACGTTTAATTTTCTGAAAATACCGATAAATGCAATTATATAACTACTCCTCTTACTTTTCAATGCATTATAAAAATTCAGAATCTTATGTTTATTTAGAAGGAATATTCAGTATTTCTTAAGAACTTTTTATGGTAGCTAAGCGTATACTAGAATAATAGGAGGGCTGCAAATGCGGAAAAAGTGGTTATTCATTATAGCGACCATCTTCACTTTAGTAGTAATTATCTTTAGTTTACGACCCGAAAAATTTATTATTGTTATTGATGCCGGGCATGGTGGAGCCGACCCTGGTACTACCAGCTCTTCTGGTATACACGAAAAAGAAATTAATCTTAGCATCGCTAAAAAAATCGCTGCCTCTTTAGCGAAAGCTAATTATAAAGTTATTATGCTGCGAAATGATGATAGTGAAATTAGTTTACAATCACGCTACGAACAAGCAAACGCACTTAATGCAGACTTCTTTATTAGCGTGCATGCTAATGCTATCGAAAATCAGCCGCATATCGAGGGCATACAAGTTTTATATTACCCTGATAACGAGGCAAATAATGAGCAGCTAGCGAAAGTAATGTTAGAGCAATTACTTACGACTACCAAAGCTCAAAACAAGGGCGTCGTTGCTCGCCCTGATTTAGCTGTATTACGCGGTACTACGATGAAGTCATTACTTATTGAAACAGGATTTTTAACGAATGAACAAGAAACAAAACGTCTATTGCAAACGACGTACCAACAAAAAATTGCGGACGCTGTTACACAATCTCTCAATCGTTACGCAAATGACGGCTGGCTAGCTAAAACGAAAAATTAAATAATTACTGCCCCGTCACCCATAGTTTAAAATAAGCATGTGGCGTCATACCAAACTGCTGTTTAAATGCTTTAGTAATGACGCCATCTGTTTGTGATTAATAGGATGCAACGCTAGCAATTATGTGCAAGCGTTGCATCCATTTTTATTTTTAACGTGAAGTCATTATTTTTTACGCAATATTAATTCTGTTCCGTCTGCCTTTCTTAAGGCGACAGTATAATAACGTAATACACGAATAACATTCGATACACCTACATAGCGTACTAAATGTAGAGCACTACGCATCGTTAACCCTGATTTTTGGGCATAGTTAACTGCATCACTTATTGCCATTCGGTGTGTCTCATTAGGTACGGGTAAACTAAGTGGAGCTTCTTTATTTACTAACACACGTAACTGTAGTGCTAGAGCACCACTCACGACTACAACATCTGCTTGTTGTAACGCTAATGTCAATTGCTCTTTTGTCGTTACTTCATTCATTTAACCACTCCTTAACGATTTGCCAAGCTTCTATTTTTTGTGGCAACGTTTTAATATAACGTCCTGGAATTGGGCTAGTTGAAGGTAATCGCTCATATTTACGGTCATCTAGTAACGTCAAACCGACTTTACGTCGAAAAACACTTTCTGCTTTCGTTCCATTAAATACGATATGTGTAATTTGTGGATACTGTGCGAAAAGCTTTGCAAAATCATTAGGTTCTTCTTGCTGAATGTTAGCGTCTAAACTCCCCTCGCGTTCGCAACTTGCTA
Source organism: Metalysinibacillus jejuensis (assembly GCF_003057615.1). GTDB lineage: Bacteria > Bacillota > Bacilli > Bacillales_A > Planococcaceae > Metalysinibacillus > Metalysinibacillus jejuensis. The sequence goes on along the minus strand of NZ_QAFW01000044.1, from coordinate 4,733 downwards.
CTGCATCCCAGAGCCCTATTTTATGCTTTAACAACCAAGCGATTCTTTCTGTATAATCCACAGGTGCAGTTTCAGCTGTTAACGCCTCCATAATCGGCCAAAAATGATTGCGAGGGTTACCATAATATTGTTGCTTACTCAATGATTGCACACTAGGCATTGAGCCAATAATTAAAACTTTAGTAGCTTCATTAACGACCGGTGCAAAACTATGCTGTCTCATCTAATCCCCTCCTCACTTTTTATCTACCCTTTTCTTAGCAACTATTATAGAAGCACATTACTTGATATTGCAAAGTAAGAACAGGTAGCATAGAAGTGTGGGACAATATTATGACAGCTTTCCTTTGCCCCACACTTTCTTAGTATGATTCAGAGACTTGCATATGCAAGTCTCTTTTTTTGTGAAATTTTACATGACACTTACAACGCCTTAACAATTTTGGCGCATACTAGACAATAGAACCCAAAAAGAAAGTAGGTACGTTAGGTGAAAGAACTTAGTTTTTTACAAATCTTAAAGGACAAAATGATCACACCTGTTTTCCAACCTATCGTGTCATTACGCGATGGTTCCATACTTGGCTACGAAGCATTAAGCCGTGGTCCTAAAGGTAAGTTTGAAAGTCCTGTAGCATTATTTGAAGCAGCAAATACACATGATAAATTATGGAAACTCGAACAAATATGTCGTACTAAAGCTTTAGAAGCTGCAAATGAATTGCAAATTGCTGGCACGCTTTTTTTAAACGTCAACCCTAACATCATGCAAGATCCAAAATTTAAAACAGGATTTACGAAAGCTTACTTAAAAAATTACGATTATGTAGCAGACAATATCGTTTTTGAAATTACAGAAAAAGAAGCGGTTGATAATATCGCAGATTTCCGTAAAACCGTTGATAATTATAAAGCTCAAGCTTATCGTATTGCCATTGATGATGCGGGCGCCGGCTACTCAGGATTAAATATGATTTCGGATGTGAGACCTCACTTTATTAAACTCGATATGCAGTTAATCCGTAATATCGACCGCGACGCTACGAAACACTCACTCGTTAAAAGTATGTGTGATTTTGCGAGTATGTCAAATACGTTGCTAATTGCTGAAGGCATTGAAACGGAAGGTGAGCTTTTAAAATTGATTGACTTAGGTGTGCACTACGGTCAAGGTTATTTTATTAAACGACCACTCGCTAACCCTACACCTTTAGATGAAGCATTTTTAACAATCGTAAAAAACGCCAATACTAAACGTAATAATATGCCTGGCGTGCGTATTTCTGATGTTACTATCCAATCAATTTGTACACGTCTTCCTACGCTCCACCCTAAAACATCCATTAATGATGTACATAAAATGTTGCGTGATAAAGCGACTTTACCTGGGTATTGTATTACCCACCACAACGACTTAGTCGGCGTAATCACGCGCCACCAAGTACATGCAAAAATGAGTGGGCAATACGGCTATAGTCTATATGCCAAACGTCCAATTAAACAAATTATGAACACCTCATTTTTAGCTGTAGCACATAATACGCCTATTGATGAAGTAGCTAAACGTGCCATGGCACGAACGGTAGATCAATTGTATGATTTTATTACAGTTACTAAAGATCAGCAATATTTAGGTATTGTCACCGTTAAAGATTTATTGGAAACGACTATACAAATCGAAATTGATAATGCCAAACATCTCAATCCTTTAACGGAACTGCCAGGAAATGTATTGATTGAACGAGAGCTTGAATCGTGTTTGCACAATCAACGTGATTACGCAGTTTTGTATTTTGATTTGGATAATTTTAAACCCTTTAATGATTTATACGGCTTTGAAAAAGGCGACCTTATTATTAAATTAGTAGCGACGATTATGAAAGCGACTGTCAGTAAAGAACATTTCATCGGACATATCGGTGGCGACGATTTTATCGCTATCGTTAACTCGCATGAAGTTGATGATTTATGTCAAATGATGCTTACAATGTTTGATGATGCTGTACCTCAATTTTATCACGAAGAAGATGTTCGTCGCGGCTTTGTTACTACGAAAAATCGGCACGGTATCGAAGAGCAGTACCCGCTACTCACTTTATCTATCGCAGGTATTGTGAACGAAAGCTTTACAACTACTTACGCAATTGCAGAGCAAGCAACAGCTTTAAAAAAGCTATGTAAACAACGTCCAGGCAGTAATTTCATTTCTACGCACCATGCAGGTGTGCTAAGCTAATAAGAAAAGGAGTTTTACTCTTTGATTGAACGCAAAATTCGCTATGATGGCACGGTCGTAGAAGTAGAAGTAACGTTGCTTCAGCATAGAGCGTCTCGCATTGATGTTATCCATTATATCGAAGAAGCTTTTACGATGAGTGATGAAGGCTATCACATTACCATTACACCAGGCAACTACACAAGAGCTACCTATTGGATAGATCGACCTTATAATGTCTATCGCTGGTACGATAAAGAGCATCGTTTTATCGCAGCTTATTTCAATATTGTCGGCAAGACAACATTTGATGGTCATATACTATCATTTGAAGATAAAATTATTGATATTCTCGTATTACCTAATGGTAAAACATTTATTTTGGATGAAGATGAATTGCCGCTTCCACTTGCTGAGTTTGAAAATGGAGTCGTAGCTAAAGCTTTAATAATTGCGCTACAAGACGCTCTCACTATTGCTTTTAGTCCTCCTGATTTTATGTAATACAGAAGAACGTAGTCGCTTCAAGATACTACGTTCTTTTTTGTTCACATTTCCGACACTTACCTGCGCAATCTGCCATTTGTTATGCTAACTGGCAGATACAAAGGAGGTGAATCATTATTGGATATACGTTTACCTCACACCCCTAAAGAAGGCCTTCTTTACGGGACGATTATTTGTTCGCTTACTGTAATAGCGATGTCTACCATTAGCACTTTATTAAATACTAATAGCATCGATTTACAAACTTTACTGAGGATAGGGAAAATTATCCCTATTATTTGGCTAATAGCAATGGTTATTGAACCTGTAATTATTGGACGACTTGCCGAAAAAGTCGTTGCACTACTTACCCATCCTTCAGATAGTTTTTACGCTAAAATTGTTTTGCGGATTTTCTTCACTGTTTTAGGTATGTCATTTATTATGACTTGCCTTGGCGAAACACTCTTTAATGGACTTCATATAACTACGCTACAACATGCACTCACTATATGGCCCCGTAACTTTATGATTGTACTTGTCCTCGAAAGTTTTATTATTCAACCTATCGCGCGCGCAGTTATGGTGCAAATACACAAAAATCTATAGCTTAAGACTTAATTTTTTTACGCACTCTTTAATATTTCATTAATTCTATAGGTGGTAAATGGTATAATACGACTATACCTAACTAAAGGAGTGACAACATTGAACGATAGTAAAACAATTGAGGTTTTATGTATTGCAGGCCCTTATATCCATAAAGTGTTAAAAGGAGAAGCCATTGTCGCTGTAGCAGATAAACAAAAAGATACAGTAGAGTTTTATTTACCCGGTCAAAAAGTAGACTCAGGTTATCGCAATGGACAAAAAGTAAACCCTGGCGATAATAATGTTTATACAGCATTCCGCGGGCAAAATGCGGATGTTTATATTGATAAAAGTGTTTATGGCGTACCGATTAAAGCATTTGCCTTCCCTATTTATGAAAATAGTAAAGTAGTAGGTGCTCTTGCAATTGGCTTACCTGTAGAAACAGAAGAGAAAATGAAAGGCTATATGGAAACAATGCATGGTATTATCGCTTCTTTACAAGACCGTGTACATATTATTGCTTCTCATTCAGAAGAATTATCCGCTACAAGTGAAGAGATTAAAGTTCAATCTGAGCATGCTCTAGCTGACTCAGAGCGCACAAATGGCATCACAGTATTAATCAAAAATATTTCACAGCAAACTAACTTACTTGGCTTAAATGCCTCGATTGAAGCCGCACGAGCTGGTCAACATGGCGCTGGTTTTAATATTGTAGCTCAAGAAGTACGAAAACTATCTTCGCAAACAGCGAGTGCCACTGATCAAATTGACGACTCTCTAATGAGCATTAAACGCAATATTGAAAGTTTAAAAACAAGTATGGGGCAAATTTCTGATGCTTCTTCAGAACAAGCACATCTTGTACAAGACTTTAGCGATATTATTGATGAACTTAATCAATTAAGTACTGAAATGAGTACTTTCCTTAAAAAGGCCTTATAATACAAAAGAGAAAGGAAGATTTTAATGACACTCTTTGTATTAATTGGTGCAACACTCGCTGGTATCGGTGTAATTTTAGGAGCTTTTGGTGCGCATGCATTAAAAGATAAGTTTGCTGAACCTCGTTATGCAGCCGTTTGGGAAACTGCCGTTCAATATCAAATGTATCACGCATTAGGTTTGTTGATTATCGGCTGTAAAATGCAATATCAGATGGTAATATGAAAAAATGTTTTTTAGCTTTCGGTATTCTTATGGGAAGTATTTTTGGCGTTAGTAACATTGATGTTTCAGCAGAAGAAAATAACAAAGTCGAAGGAAATCAATTAATTGAAAACTTTAAAGCAAAACATCCTGACTGGACTTTTACAGATTTTCCGAGCGAGAAAGCCCATTGCTTTAGCTATGGGATGAAAGCGAGGTCAGTCAAGGGGTAGCTTTTGCTATCTCAATTGACTGAAAATATGGTACACTTGCTCTATAGACAAGTAAA
>NZ_QAFW01000043.1 GCF_003057615.1 Metalysinibacillus jejuensis | reverse complement strand
AAATGAAGGCATTCGCCTATTGGCATTAGCATAGAAACAAAAACTCTTGGAACAAGAGGGTTAGCTCGGTCAGTTTTCGTTGGCTAGTAAAAGCAACGATAAGTCGAGAAGCCCCCACTTCAATTAGACCGCAAGGTCAATAAGTGGTGGGTAGTTCACAGTCCCATGTGTCTAATGTGAAGGCATCTTGTGTTACTTCGCTAAGGCCAAGATTACGCATTTCTTCGGCAATCATTTGTCCGGTTAAATATTCGGCCTCAGAGCCGGCTGTTCGGTAGCCTAGTTTGTCATTTGTTTTAAATGTTTCAAGTTTTTTAGTAAATTGATAGATGTAATCGTTTGTCGTTGATTGATTATATTGCATACTACCCCTCCTTTTTTTAGTATAGCGTAAAGAAAAAAAGAAGCGCTGTAATACGGTATTTATGTGTAAAGCGAGAAATGAAAGGTGTTGAACTACCCCCACCTACGCAAAAGCGTTGAGGTGGGAGTATTCTTGCCGAGACTTGATAAAATTAAAAAGCTATTGCAATTGTTTGTGGATATGCTATAATAAATCTTGTCCTTAAGTAAGTGGTCCCGTGGTGTAGCGGTTAACATGCCTGCCTGTCACGCAGGAGATCGCCGGTTCGATCCCGGTCGGGACCGCCATTTAAATAGAACTTTCAACCTTTAACGATAATGTTAAAGGTTTTTTTCATTGCTAAAAGGGTATATAACGTATAAAGTGGCGAGGAGGATGGGCTATGAAACAAATGATGTTAGCCATGCTCATTAGCGTAAGTACGGTTCTTGGCGGTTGTGGCAATGAAATATTAGCGATCGAAAATAATAATAATTACCGTTGGCAGCGATTTATGAATGATCAAGAATTTGAAAAAATAACAGAAGGTATGCGTTATATGGATGTAGTGAAAATTGCAGGTGGCGCTGGTGAGAAACAAAATGATAAAACGTATTTGTGGCATGATGAATTATTAATTACACGTGGCTATGAAATTGTATTTATTGATGATAAAGTAACTGAAAAGAGTATTGTAGAGTTACACGGGGCAGTTAAAGAAGCAGATGATGCGAAGTAATCGTATCATCTTTTTTTGTTGAAAATAGTGTATCATTAAAAAAGATAGCAACGTTGGAGAGTGAAGTAGATGACAGTAGAAATTACAGTGCATTCGCTTGAAGAAACGAATGCATTAGCTCATAAATTAGCACAACTAGTAAGAGCGCAAGATACGATTACGTTAGAAGGTGATTTAGGTGTAGGCAAAACTACCTTTACGCAAGCTTTTGCTAAAGGGCTAGGCATTACGCGTGTCGTTAATAGTCCGACATTTACTATTATGAAACAATATGTGGGCAGAATACCACTTAACCATTTAGATGTGTATCGTTTAGCTTATAGTGATGAGGATTTAGGTTGGGAAGAAATTTTTTATGGCGAAGCTGTTACATTAGTAGAGTGGGCAAAGTTAATAGAAGAAGATTTGCCGTCGGAGCGCCTAGCGATAGAAATTAAGCGAGTAAGCGATACAGCTCGTGTTTTTCATATTACGGCGTTAGGAAAGCGCTATGAGCAATTATGTGAGGAGTTAATACAATGATTTGGTTAGGAATAGATACAGCAAATGCACCACTATCCGTAGCGGTAGTGAAAGATGAGGTAGTAGTAGCTGAGCTTACACAAAATAATAAAGTAACTCATTCTATTGGCGCAATGCCTACAATTGAAGAAGCGCTAATACGTGCTAAACTGAGTGTGAAGGAAATTGATGCTATTGCAGTATCAGCAGGTCCAGGCTCTTATACAGGTGTGCGCATTGGTGTGACGATTGCTAAGACGCTTGCATGGTCATTACAAAAACCGATTATTCCTGTTTCGAGCTTGCAGGCGTTAACGTATAACGTACCATATTTTAATGGTGTCATTTGCGCCATGATCGATGCACGTCGTCAGCATGTGTACAGTGGAGCGTATCAAGGTGAACAAGTTATTATTGAAGATGGTCATTATGCAGTAATTGATTTATTGCCAAAACTTCGTGATTTACATGTGCCGATTTTGTTTGTAGGACGCGACGTTACAATGTACTGGGATATCATTGAAGAAATTGTAGGGCCTCATGCGCTCCGTGCGCCATTTACGATGGATTTGCCAAGAGCGAGTGAAGTGATTCGTTTAGCTATGGCACAGCCTACTGAAGCAGCCGTTCATGACGTGACGCCAATTTATAAACGTATAGCAGAAGCGGAGGCAAACTGGTTAAAGGAGCAAAAAGCGAATGGTAAGTAAGGTATGCTATCGCAAAATGACACCAGCAGATGTAAAAGCCGTGCATGCGATTGAACAGGCGGTATTTGTAGCGCCCTGGACAGAGGAGTCATTCCATTATGAAATGAATGATAACGAGTATGCATGCTATATTGTAGCTGAAGCAGATGGTGCACTTATCGGTTTTTGCGGAATGTGGATGGTATTTGGTGATGTACAAATTACAAATGTAGCAGTCATAGAACAGGCACGTGGTTTAGGCGTAGGTGAAGGTTTAATGAAAACGGCTATGGCTACAGCTAAGGCACATGCTATGGAAAATATGAGTTTAGAGGTGCGTGTTTCTAATTATGTAGCGCAAAGCCTTTACCGTAAGTTAGGTTTTCAAGATGGCGGGATACGCAAAGGATATTATACAGATAACCAAGAGGATGCTCTTGTAATGTGGGTGAGTTTATAATGGAAAATCAATTAATATTAGCAATTGAAACGAGTTGCGACGAAACTGCAGCGGCTGTCATTAAAAATGGTAATGAAATTATTTCAAATGTTGTCGCATCACAAATCGAAAGTCATAAACGTTTTGGTGGTGTAGTGCCAGAAATTGCATCGCGTCACCATGTTGAACAAATTACGATTGTAATTGAAGAGGCGTTACTACAAGCGAAGATTACGCCGAGTGATTTAACAGCAGTAGCAGTTACAGAAGGGCCAGGATTAGTAGGTGCCTTATTGATCGGCATTAATGCAGCGAAGGCTTTTGCCTTTGCTAATAGTTTACCGTTAATTGGTGTGCATCATATTGCAGGGCATATTTATGCCAACGAATTAATGCAACCGATGGTATTTCCACTGCTTGCACTTGTAGTATCAGGTGGTCATACTGAGCTTGTTATTATGAAAGAGCACGGTTCGTTTGAAGTAATTGGTGAAACACGGGATGATGCTGCAGGCGAGGCTTATGATAAAGTAGCACGCGTCTTAGGGTTACCATATCCAGGAGGACCTCATATTGACCGCTTAGCACATGAAGCGACAACAGCTGTAGACTTTCCGCGCATTTGGTTAGAAGAAGATAGCTACGATTTTAGTTTTAGTGGATTAAAATCAGCAGTGATTAATTATAAGCATAATGTAGATCAACGCGGAGGAGAAATTAGTGCTGAAGAAGTAGCAAAAGGATTCCAAGATAGTGTAGTAGAAGTCATCACAGGGAAAGCAATACGGGCGGCGCGTGAGTATGATGTCAAACAAGTTGTGGCTGCTGGTGGGGTTTCTGCGAATAAGGGGTTACGTACAGCGTTAACAGCTGCTTTTGATAAAGAGGGCATTCCTTTTTATGTGCCGCCATTAGCTTTATGTACGGATAACGCTGCGATGATTGGAGCGGCAGCTAGTAAAATGTATGATAGCGGTGTACGTGGAAATTTAGCGATGAACGGTACACCAGGGATGGTATTAACAAATTGGTGTGAATAACACCTGTGGATAACTTGTGGATAACCTATATATAGTGTTGCTGTGAGTGGGTTATCCACTGTGGATAATATAAAAAGTATTGTTAAATCAATGTTTACAAAGGAAAAGTGAAGTTTACATGAAATTTACACTTGACCAATATATGCGCATAGAAAAAGCTGAATCGCCAATTTGACGATTCAGCTTTTTTATTGGGCAATTTCTTCAAGCTGTTCTTGCAAAGTTAACCATTCGAGTTCGGTTGCTTCATGAGATGCTTTAACTATATCGAGCTGTTGTTGAATTTCAGCAACTTTTTCGTGGTCTGCAAAAATAGCTGGCTCACATAGTTGCATCTCTAATTGCTCGATTTCACTAGTGGTAGCCGTCATTGTAGTTTCTAGTTCTTCAATAGCTCGTCGTAGTTGACGCTCTTTCTTTTTAGCCTCTTTATCAATTTTAGTAGGGTGTTCTTTTACAGTAGAAATAGCTTTAATCGGTGTAGCTTTCATTGCAGCAATTTCTTCAAGCTCTTGCTTTTTTTCGACGTAATAATCGTAGTCACCTAAATACTCAAATGTACCAGTAGGTGATAGTTCAATCACTTTTGTAGCGATACGATTAATAAAGTAGCGGTCATGTGAAACGAATAATAGCGTCCCGGGATAGTTGAGCAATGCATTTTCTAACACTTCTTTACTATCTAAATCAAGATGGTTAGTTGGCTCATCTAAAATAAGGAAGTTAGCTTTTTCAAGCATTAATTTAGCGAGTGCAAGGCGAGCTTTCTCGCCCCCGGATAAATCATTAACGACTTTATCCACGTCTTCGCCACTGAATAAAAATTGTCCGAGCACAGAACGAATTTCGCCTTCATTCATTAAAGGCCATTCATCCCATAGCTCATATAAAACGGATTTATTACTTGAAAGCTTAGCTTGTTCTTGATCATAGTAACCTATTTTAACATTGGTCCCGTAACGAATCGTACCTTCAGCTTGATGTAAATCGCTGACGATAGTTTTTAACAAGGTTGATTTTCCAACTCCATTAGGTCCGACGAGTGCAATGCTATCTTCGCGAAAAATGCGCATAGTAATATTTTTAGCAATCGTTTTATGTTGATAGCCAATGCGCAAGTCGTCGATTGCTAATACATCGTTGCCGCTTTGACGGTCAATGTTAAAGCCAAAGCTTGCCGATTTTTCGTCGCCATCTGGCGCATCCATAAAATCCATATTAGCGAGCATCTTGCGGCGGCTTTGTGCCATTTTGGTAGTCGAAGCACGCGCAATATTTTTTTGAATAAATACTTCGAGGCGCGCTTTTTCGTCTTGTTGGCGTTCGTACATTTTTAAATCACGCTCGAAATTTTTAGCTTTTTCTTGTAAGTATGCGCTGTAATTACCTGTATATTTTGTGACCCGCTGACGCGATACTTCATAAACAATTGTTACGATTTGATCGAGGAAATAACGGTCGTGGGAAACGATTAAAATAGCGCCATCGTAACCTTTAAGATAGCTTTCTAGCCACTGGAGAGTAGTGATATCTAAATGGTTAGTTGGCTCATCAAGAATGAGCAGGTCTGGCTTACTCAGCAATAGTTTGGCAAGGGCTAGGCGTGTACGTTGTCCGCCTGAGAGTGCTGTAATCGGCGTGTCATAATCCGCTTCAAAAAATTGCATACCATGTAAAACAGATCGTGTGTCTGCTTCGTATTGATAGCCACCAATATCTTTAAAGTCATGCTGTAATTGATCATACTCTGCCATAATTTGAGCGTAGCGTTCTTGGTTCCCGTAAACTTCAGGTAGCGCCATCTTTTGCTCTAAGTTACGTAATTGCTGTTCTTTTGCACGAAGCGGTTCAAAAATGGTCATCATTTCTTGCCAAATCGTACGTGTTGAATTAAGGCCAGCATGCTGTTCTAAGTAACCGATGCGCACATCCTTTGGTATAATGATATCGCCACTGTCGTAGGATAGTTGACCAGCAATTATTTTTAATAAAGTAGACTTGCCTGCGCCGTTGCGTCCGACAAGCGCTACACGATCGCGATGTTGTACTTCTAATTTAACGTTTGTGAGAATTTCATCAGCGATAAATGATTTTGTTAGTTGATTGACTTGTAATACAATCATGTCGTCACCTCTGTTCTTGTTTTTAGTGTAATAGATGAGGGGGTGCAAGGCAACGACTACCCTTTACAGATTTCATAGAGTCATGTAAGATAAAAACAATTTAGATGTACACAAGTAGGAGGAACATGTGTGAAAAACGAAGTAAAGATTCCACAGGCAACGACGAAGCGCCTTCCTCTGTATTATCGATTTTTGCAAAACTTTGCGAATGAAGGGCAAGACCGTGTGTCTTCCAAGCAATTAAGTGAAGCGATGAAAATTGACTCGGCTACGATACGCCGAGATTTTTCGTATTTCGGAGCACTTGGAAAAAAAGGGTATGGCTATGACGTCAAGCATTTGCTGGCGTTTTTTAGTGAGACGCTTGACCAAGCAGAACCAACGAAAGTTGCATTAATTGGTGTCGGTAATTTAGGAAGTGCGTTATTAAAGTATAATTTTCAAAAAAACCATAACACGCACATCGTAGTAGCTTTTGATACAAAAGCGCCAACCGAAGGTAAATTAGTAAGTGATATTCCGGTATTTCCACCTGAGCTACTCGAAGAAAAGTACGTAGCCTTTGGAGCGGAGATGGCTATCTTAACTGTGCCGCCACACGCTGCACAAATTACAGCGGATCGCCTTGCTTCTATTGATGCAAAAGGGATTTTAAACTTTACACCAGAGCGTATTCATGTGCCGGAGAAAATGCAATTGTTAAATATTGATTTATCAGTAGAGCTACAAGCACTCATTTATTTAATACGCAATCAGAAGTGACGTTCACAGTAAATTCGTTAGCTAATTGTTATAAATTGCGGTAAAATAAGAGATATTAAATGAGGAGGTGGCTAGACATGGGTCCAATCGGTCCGGGTAGTATTATTTTAATTGCCATCGTAGCATTGTTAATTTTCGGTCCAAAGAAATTACCAGAGTTAGGTAAAGCATTTGGTTCGACATTACGTGAGTTTAAACATGCTACAAAAGGTTTAGTAGATGAAGATGACGATAAAAAGAAAATCGACACAAAGAAAGAACTAGATAAGTAAGTTAGGGTGTTTGACTCATGAATCAACAAGAACTAACTGTCATTGAACATATAGAGGAATTACGAAAGCGGCTGGTACTATCCGCCGTTTTCTTTGTGATTAGTTTAATTGGCGCTTTCTTTTTAGCAAAGCCACTCATTACGTATTTACAAGCAACAAGTACAGATCATAATTTACAACTGCATGCGTTTAATGTTACTGCGCCGCTGATGATTTATATTCAGATGACTTTTTTAATTTCATTAATTATTACGTCACCGATTATTTTATATCAGATTTGGGCATTTGTGAGCCCGGGGTTACGTGATATTGAACGTCGCGCAACGCTCAGTTATATTCCGTATTCTTTTATTTTATTTTTAGCTGGTCTTGCTTTTTCTTATTTTATTTTATTTCCGTACATGATGAATTTTATGATGCTGTTATCGAATGATTTAGAAATTGAGCAAACGATTGGTATCAATGAGTACTTTTCTTTTTTATTTAGAATAACATTACCATTTGGTTTCTTATTCCAAATGCCTATTATTATGTTATTCTTATCACGTATCGGTTTATTAAATCCAATTTGGATGGTAACATTCCGTAAATATGCATACTTTGTATTATTTGTTTTAGCAGCGCTTATTACACCACCAGAGTTACTATCACATTTAATTGTTACCGTACCACTATTTATTCTTTATGAGATTAGTATTTTCGTTGCCCGCTATGGTTATCGTAAATATTTAAAATCAGAAGAAGCACGGATCAAAGAGCAAACAGAGCGTGAACAACAATTGCAAATTGAGCAAGCATTACAGGCACAACGCGCACAAATTGAAGCAATGCAAGATGATAAACACTAACCGTTCTTTTCATAGGACGGTTTTTTTGATTTTATGGCGTCGACCTCGTAGCATAATGAACGAGGTGAGCGCATGGAGCTAACAAAAGAAGGTATAGAAAATTTGCAAAAAAAGTTGCAACACATACAACATCAAGTAAAAGAAGCAGAGCAACGTGTATTACAAGGAAGAACATTTTGTGATTTCTCGGATGACCCTACGTATCAACAAGCTTTTGATGACTATATGAAATTACGAGATGAAGAACAGGAGCTAGCCTATTTATTACGTAGTGCTAAAGTAGTCGACACACCTAGCGACATCGTAGCCCTAGGTACAATCGTTACATTTCAAGAAGAAGGCATGGATGCTGAAACGTACCAAATTGTAACGAGTATAGAAGCGGATGTGTTAGCAGGAAAAATTTCTGTTGACTCGCCTATGGCACAAGCCTTAATCGGCAAAAAAGTTGGCGATGAGGTAGAAATGAATGGCTTTATAATTGTCATAAAGGCCATACAATCATAAAAAGCAGCTAGCATATTATGAGTTTTAAGCCAAAGAAAAAGAGAAATTGAGCACGCTCAATTTCTCTTTTTCTTAAACTAGGTTTTGTCTCAATTTCTTTTCCATTAGAAAAAGAAAATAAATTGGATGCTTTCATCCGTTAAGCGTTGTAAATCTTCGCCAAAAAACTGCGCAATGGTGACGAATGTATTTAATAACATATGGGCAATAATCGGTGCCATAATACTGCGAGATTTATTGTAGACAAAGGCAAAGATAAAGCCAGATACGGTGTACACCAGTAAATGATCAAAATCAAAGTGGATGACCGCAAAAGCTAATGAACTAATTAACGCTGCTACAATAAAGTTAGTAGGTCCGAGTAGCGTGCCGAAAATACTGCGACGGAACACAAACTCTTCTAGGATTGGTCCAATAATGGCGACTAAAATTAAAATAATTGGTGCCGCCTTAGCTGCTTCAAAAATTTGTGCTGTATTTTCGCTCCCCATATCGATGCCGAGATAAGTCGTTTCGAGATAGGCGGCTAAACCTTGACCAAAAAGCACAAAAATAAAGCCGATAATGCCCCATAACACAACCGTGCCATAATTTTTACGTGGTGCATTAAAGACGCTATACCAGTAGCCTTTGTCACGCGTTAACAACAACATCACAAGTAGTGCGATTACAGCACTTACTACAAGGTAAATGCCTGCAGGTTGAATCGTTGCGTCACCTGTAATCGCGACAAGTAATTTATAAAAAGGCTCTAGTAAAAAGAGGCCCGATACTTGCATAAATGCATACACCACAATGACTGCCAGTGAAATGAAGAAATATTTTTTCAAATCTTTTACGTTATATGCCATAAAACCGTCCTTTCACTTATTCTCTTTAACTATTGTAGAGGAAAGTGAAGTAATTTGCTTGCAAAAGAAAATAAAGTTTTATATTATGAATAGTGTATTAGCACTCTCATTAAATGAGTGCTAAAAAATAAAAATGTAATTGGAGGTTGTTTCACTTGTTAAAACCATTAGGTGATCGTCTTGTAATCGAAGTAATTGAGGTAGAAGAAAAAACAGCATCAGGTTTACTACTACCTGAGACAGCGAAGGATAAGCCACAAGAAGGTAAAGTAATCGCTGTAGGTAATGGTATGTTTTTACCGAGCGGTGAGCGAGTAGCGCTTGATGTAACAGTTGGCGACCGCATCTTATTTGAAACTTACTCTGGCACTAAAGTGAAGTATGACGGGCAAGAGTATTTAATTTTACGCGAATCAGACGTATTAGCAATCGTTGAATAATAAAAAAATTTAAGGGGGACTTTATCATGGCAAAAGATATTAAATTTGCAGAAGACGCACGTGCACTTATGGCACAAGGTGTAGATAAATTAGCAAACACAGTTAAAGTAACACTCGGACCTAAAGGACGTAATGTGGTGCTAGAAAAACAATTTGGTTCACCACTTATTACAAACGATGGCGTGACAATTGCTAAAGAAATTGAACTCGAAAACGCTTTTGAAAATATGGGCGCTAAACTTGTATCAGAAGTTGCGCAAAAAACGAATGAAATCGCAGGTGATGGTACAACAACAGCTACCGTTTTAGCACAAGCAATGATCCGCGAAGGCTTAAAAAACGTAACAGCTGGTGCTAACCCTGTCGGCATCCGTAAAGGTATGGACTTAGCAGTAGCAGCAGCATTAACAGAGCTTAAGGCCATTTCACGCCCAGTTGAAAACAAAGAGTCAATTGCTCAAGTAGCAGCGATTTCTTCGGCAGACGAAGAAGTAGGCGAACTAATTGCAGAAGCAATGGAGCGTGTTGGTAACGACGGTGTTATTACAATTGAAGAATCTAAAGGCTTTACAACAGAGTTAGACGTTGTAGAAGGTATGCAATTTGATCGCGGTTACTTATCACACTATATGGTGACAGACTCAGACAAAATGGAAGCTGAGCTAGATAACCCGTACGTATTAATTACAGATAAAAAAATTACAAACATTCAAGAAGTGCTACCAGTACTTGAGCAAGTTGTACAACAAGGTCGCCCGCTATTAATGATTGCCGAAGATATTGAAGGCGAAGCATTAGCTACATTAGTAGTTAACAAATTACGCGGTACATTTAACGCAGTAGCGGTTAAAGCACCAGGCTTTGGTGATCGCCGTAAAGCAATGCTAGAAGATATTGCTATCTTAACAGGTGGCCAAGTTATCTCAGAAGAAATCGGCTTAGATTTAAAATCAGCTGATATTACAATGCTAGGCCGCGCTGCGAAAGTTGTTGTAACAAAAGATCACACAACAATCGTTGAGGGTGCTGGTGGTGTGGAAGCAGTTGAAGGTCGCGTAGGTCAAATCCGTGCACAATTAGCTGAAACAACTTCAGAGTTTGATAAAGAAAAATTATTAGAACGTCTTGCAAAATTAGCAGGCGGTGTTGCAGTAGTTAAAGTAGGTGCAGCTACTGAAACAGAATTAAAAGAGCGCAAACTTCGTATTGAAGACGCACTTAACTCTACACGTGCAGCAGTAGAAGAAGGCATTGTATCTGGTGGTGGTACAGCGTTAATGAACGTATATGGTGCTGTCGAAAAAGCTGCAGAAAATGCAGAAGGTGACGTAGCAACAGGTGTTAACATCGTACTACGCGCACTTGAAGAACCAGTACGCCAAATCGCGAACAATGCAGGCTTAGAAGGCTCAATCATTGTTGACCGCCTAAAACGTGAAGAAGTTGGCAATGGCTTTAACGCAGCAACAGGCGAATGGGTAAATATGATTGATGCGGGTGTTGTTGATCCAGCCAAAGTAACACGTTCAGCACTACAAAACGCAGCAAGCGTTGCTTCACTATTCCTAACAACAGAAGCCGTAGTAGCAGACATCCCAGAACCAGCAGGCGCAGCAATGCCAGATATGTCTGGTATGGGCGGCATGCCAGGTATGATGTAATATTTATTAACTATTGAATATGAATGAGCTCGGTTTTATATCGAGCTCATTTTCTATTGGGATAAACTAGACTTTTATACCACGTTTTAAAATAGATATAACTACTTTTTACATGTCAAATTGCAATGATAAAAAGCAATTGTCACGAAATTATTAAAAAAACCCTAGGAAAAGCGAGATTTTTTAGTGAAAAAGATATAAAATTGTATAGAATGACTTACAATATACGATATAATAGTAGAACTAAACGAATACATATAAAATTTTAGAGAAGGGAGTATAAGCATATGAAATTTAATGTCAATTACTATCAAAGTAATGTGGATTGTAAATACTGTAAAAAGACGTATAAAACGTATAAAGCGCGTCCAGTACGTTGTAAAATCATCGGTGAAGATACTGACTTTATGCCGATTTACGAAGGTTTAAATCCGCTGCTTTATGAGGTGGCAGTGTGCCCGCATTGTGGTTATGCCTATCATAAATCAATGACACGTACGTATGGCCCCTTCCTTTTAATGATTGAAGAACTTTACATTAATGAGTTAAAAACAAGTTTTGATTTATGTGGTGAACGTACGATTGAAGATGCGATTATGAGTTATAAACTTGCGTATTTAGTGGCACGTTCTGCGATGGAAGAACCGTTATTAATGGGTAACTTTGCGCTTAAAATTGCCTGGCTTTATCGTTTGCAAAGCGATGAAAAAAATGAGTTGCATTATTTACAAGCAGCGCGAGATTTTTATAGTAAAGCTTTTGCTTCTAATCGTGAAGGAGAGGAGCGCATCCGCTTTTTACATGCGGAGCTAAGTTTACGTATTGGTGATATTGATGAGGCACGTAAAGAATTTTCACGTATTATGGGAGATCGCAATATGTCTAATAAGTACCGAAAGTATGCGCGTAATCGTTGGGAAGACTATAAATACACGCTAGCGCCAACTGTTGAAGCAGGTGAAGTCAATGAAGTTTCAATTTAATCGCTTAGATGTTCGAGAAGAGGACATTTTTGCAGAGCTTCACCATTTTTTACTGCGTAAAAATAATCGTTATATGACTAATGATGAGATTGTAGAAAAAACAGGTGTGTCAGGTGATTTATTAGCGAAGTGGGCGAAGAACGGCAAATTTAAATCGTCTATTTTTCCAAATATCGGGGCTCCTTGTGAGCGTTGTGGCACAATTACGCAAACGCGTTTATGCCTTAACTGTTCAGAAACGATTACAGGTACACTAGCAAAAGAAGAGCGCGACCGTGAATGGTTTAAAAAAATTAATCAAAAACAACGTAGCACCTATCATTACCGCTAAGGCACTTTCTGTAGAGAGTGCTTTTTTTATGGTAAAATTTATGGCAAAGGGGGAAGTGGAGATGAAATGGCAATATCGTTCGATGTTATTTATACCAGGGGTAAAGGATACATGGTTAAAAAAATTAAATGACAATGTGGCAGATGCTATTATTATGGATTTAGAGGATAGTGTGCCACAGGAGCGCAAAGTGCAAGCGCGTGACTTCGTAGCACAGGCATTAAGCATGCCAACTAAAAAATCGTTATGGGTACGCATTAATAAAACGACGCAAGGCTATGCATTAGAAGATATTGAAGCAATTGTTTGTGAAGCGCTAACGGGTATTGTTGTACCAAAAGTAGCAAGTGTAGCAGATGTGATTGGTTTAAGCGCCCAGCTTGCGCAAGTAGAGCAAGCAAGAGGCTTGGCTGTTGGTAGCATTCGATTATTACCTATGCTCGAAACCGCGCAAGCATTATGGTTTGCTTATGATATTGCTAGTATTCCACGCGTAGCGGGTATTGCAGGCATTAGCTCAAAAAACGGTGATGCAGAGCGCTCACTTGGCACACGTTGGACAGAAGAAGGGCTTGAGACGCTATATTTAAAATCACGTACCGTAATGGCGGCACGTGCTGCTGGTAAAATGCCGATTGGTGGGTTATGGCAAAATGTTCACGACCTAGACGGCTTAACAAAGTCAGCGAGTTTTAATCGACAACTTGGCTATGATGGCGAATTAATTTTACACCCTAGTAATGCGCCTATCGTTAATCAAGCTTACGCACCAACCTTAACAGATATCGCTTACTATGAAGGTATGATTGCGGCATTTGAACAAGGTAAGCAACAAGGGGTAACAGCCATGTTATATGAAGGTGAACATATCGACTATGCCCATGTTGAGACGGCAAAGGAAATTGTAGCCTATGCTAAAAAAATGCTAGAAGGCGACGCTATCTAATACAGATAGCGTTTTTTTGTGCAACCTTTCACAAAGATGGGGGAATACCCTAATAGTAAGCCGCTTAAAAATCCCGTACGATAAAAGTAGTTAAAATGAACTTTTATTTTTGAGGAGGATTTTTATGACGGAAATGAAAAAAACAATCGCTATTGTTGGTGCAGGTACAGCGGGAGTAACGATGGCGGCACAGCTTTTACGTAAAGCACCTTACTTAAAAGATGAAATTGTAATTATTGATCCATCTGATAAACATTATTACCAACCTTTCTTTACGTTAGTAGGCGGTGGCGATTCGAAGCTTGAAGATAATGTACGTCCTCAAGCTGAAGTTGTGCCAGAGGGTGCATTACTTTTACAAGAAGCGGTTACGACATTTAAACCAGATACTAATCAAATCGAAACGAATAAAGGTACAGTCATTACGTATGATTATTTAATGGTAGCAGCTGGTATTCAATTAGACTGGGGTAAAGTAAAAGGCTTAAAAGAAACGCTTGGGAAAAATGGCGTGTGCAGTAACTACCACCAAGACTATGTAGAAAGCACATGGGAAGCAATGAAAGCGGTAAATGGTGGTCGTGCGATTTTCACCCAACCATCGACTCCTGTAAAATGTGCAGGTGCACCACAAAAAATTATGTACCTTGCAGATGAGCACTTCCGCCGTGTGGGGGTACGTGACAAAACAAAGGTAGAATTTATTTCAGGTATGGACGATTTATTTCCTGTTAAACGTTACTACCCTATCCTTAAAAAGTTAGTAGCAGACAAAGGGATTGGCGAAACGTACTTTATGGACTTAGTAGAAGTAGACGGCAATGCTAAGAAAGCAACATTTAAACATGTAAAGACGGGTGAAACTATTACACGTGAGTTTGATATGTTGCATGTAACACCACCAATGTCAGCACCTGATTTTATTAAAAAGAGCCCTATTGCCAATGAAGCAGGTTGGGTAGATTTAGATATGCATACGCTACGCCATACGAAATATGAAAATATTTTTGGTGCTGGCGATTGCACGAGCTTACCGACATCGCGTACAGGTGCAGCTATTCGTAAACAAGCACCTGTTGCAGTTGATAACTTACTTGCGCATATGAACAAAAAAGAAATGACGGCAAGTTATGATGGTTATTCATCTTGTCCAGTCGTTACGGGTTATAGCACAGTAATGTTAGCAGAGTTTGTGTATGGATACGAAGCGAAAGAGTCATTCCCAATTGATCAACGCAAACACCGCCACAGCATGCATATGTTAAAGAAAAATGTATTACCGATGATGTATTGGAACGGCATGTTAAAAGGTACGATGTAAAAGGAGGGATTACGGTGACTGAGAAAAATGAAATTACTGAAGTATTAGCGAAACTCGAAAGTGAAGAACAACTCGCTTCACTTCAATATTTAGTGGAGAAGCTACCGACTTTTGTAGAAACTTTAAAAGTAGCTGAAGATAAATTAGATTTTGTAACTTCGTCTTTACAAGATGAACGTTCACTTAAAATGATTGCAGCAGATACAGAAGAAAAAATTGAACGTTTGCATATTGATTCATCACATTTGAACGCAATGATGGATTTAGTACAGCTGCTACCACGGCTAGCACCTGTCGTGCAACAGCTTGATAATGTGATGGCATTTGCAGAAAGTGTTTGGGGCGATAAACGCACGGTTGATCAATTGCTTACTACTACGAAAGAAACCGTTAATCTATACGTACCTATTGATAAAGGGCAAGAAATTATTGAGGAAACGAAAGAAGAGTTTGCACGCACTAAAGATGGTGCAGCCATTTCTGTTTTTGGTTTAATGAAAATGATTAAAGACCCTGTTGTACAAGACGGTTTAAAAATGGCTCAAGCCTTTTTAACTGTAGTAAACAAACATCGTTAATGGACTGAGCAGTAAAGTTATACTTTGCTGCTCTTTTTTTGTACACTACAAGCAAGAGGTGGTTGTATGGATTACACAGACCAATTATTTGATCATTTACAAGATGGTATCATCGTAATGGATGCCAATCGTCAAATTAAGAAGATTAATAAATCAGCAGAGAAGCTAATGGGGTGGCATGTGGGTGATGTAGTGCCGTATTGTTCTTATTGTGAAAAACGCGCACTTGTTCCTCAAGAAGAAAGGTGTTATTTAATTGCTAATCAAGGTAAAGTACCTTATTTTGAATCAAAGATGCCACGTATGGGTGAGTACTTAATTAACGTAGAAATGAGCAATGCTTTAATTTATGAAGCGGATGATGATACAGATAAACATTATTTGCTAGTGATGCGTGATTTAACAGCGAAAAACCAACAGGAAGCTGCACGTCTTTCTAAAAAAATGTTACAGCATTTAACGGAAGCAAAAGAAGCTGAGCATAAGCGTTTAAGCCAAGAGCTTCATGACGGAGTAGGGCAGTCTTTATACAGTGTGGCGATTGCTATGGATAATCTTTCTTTAATTATTGAAGATGAACAAATTGCTACGTATATTAAAGAAGTGCGAGCAGAAGTAGGAAAGGCAATGGAAGATGTTAAGTTTTACTCGCAATCTTTACGTCCTAAAAGCTTAGATCAACTCGGCTTAATACCTACTGTAGAAACATTAATAGAGTCGCTTCGTCAAAAGCGTAATGATTTACAAATAACGTTAGACAGCAATTGCCATAAGCGTCTATCGCCTGTTGCTGAAATAAATTTATACCGCGTTGTACAAGAAGCCCTTCACAACATTATGAAATATGCCCAAGCAACCGAAGTGCAAATTATTTTTGAAAAAAATCGCTTTGGCTTACAGCTGACGATTATTGATAATGGGATAGGTTTTAATGTAGAAGAGAAAAAAGAGGGATTAGGGCTCTTACATATGGGAGAGCGCGTATCACAGCTTAAAGGAAAGACAGTTATTCAGTCTATTATAGGTGAGGGTACTAAAATAACGGCGTATATCCCTAAAAATGAATTATTACGAGAGGGCGATTAAATGAAAATTTTAATTGTGGATGATCATTTATTAATTCGTAAAGGTGTACGTTTGTTATTGGAGCGAGTGGCTTATATTACAGCTATTTATGAGGCAGATAGTGGTACTGCTGCAATTACCTATGCGCAAAAGTATCAACCAGATGTTGTGCTACTAGATTTATCTATGCCTGGGGGACTGGACGGCTTTACGACAGCACGCAATATTAAAGCGAACTTACCGCAAGTGAAAATTATTGTACTTACTATGCATGATGAAGAAGTTTATATTCAGCAGGCATTGCAACAAAATATTGAAGGTTATTTACTGAAAAATAGTGAGGGAAATGAAGTGGCTGAGGCTATAGAAACCGTTATGTGTGGTGAGCGTTATTACCGTACGCCTTTATCAGCCGAGCAATTAGCT
This sequence comes from Metalysinibacillus jejuensis, assembly GCF_003057615.1. Taxonomy (GTDB): domain Bacteria; phylum Bacillota; class Bacilli; order Bacillales_A; family Planococcaceae; genus Metalysinibacillus; species Metalysinibacillus jejuensis. The sequence goes on along the minus strand of NZ_QAFW01000043.1, from coordinate 1,857 downwards.
AAACTGAAAAGTCCTACTACGCGCTCTGTATTAACCCCGCGTGAAAAAGAAGTATTGCGTCTTGTAGCATTAGGGTATACCAATATCCAAATTGGCGAGCAGTTGTCAATTAGCACTAAAACAGTCGAGCGCCACAAAGCGAATATGATGCATAAATTGGCATTAAAGGAATCACATGAGCTGGTACAGTATGGGATTAAAAATGATTATTTATCCTTAAATTAAAAACAGAGGTTGTCCGTAAGTAGACAACCTCTGTTTTCATTTTATTTATGAGCAATAACAACGAGACGCCCTTTATCTAACTCACGCTCTGCATCAGCAGCTTCTTGTTCTGTTAAACCAACCGACTGCATTTTACTGCGTAGCTCATCGCCACGTGACGTGAAAATGTTTTTAATTGCTTCCATCATACCTTGTTCTTTCAAGCCGACAGATTCTGTGTGCAATTCTTTCGTAATATCCTCTGAACGTTTTTCATAGTGTGCGAAGATATAAATTTCATCACGCGTATAACCTTCTGCCACTAATCCATCAATAATTTCCTTTGCTTGAACACCGTTTTCTACAATACGTGTAACTGCCATAATTATTACGTCCTTTCTTGATATCTTGTATTTGCTTACACTACTATGTATACCCTAGCGCTAAAAAATAAAACATCATGTTAGATGCTAAAAAACTTATGACCACAGCCTACTACATCTGCATATAATAGTTATTGTTTATAATGACGACCGATTAGTATAGCAATAGGGCATACAGTTTGATTCGTATTAACATTACAACATAGCGATAAAGTGGAACTTTTTTAGCAGCTATACGTAAATGAAAGAAAGGGAGTGGTGAACAATGGCAAAAACACTGCGAGATTTCATTCAACAAACGCAACAAGATGAAGCAAAAAATGATTACTTTCAATTAGAAACAGAGCGTGTGCTAGAAGTTAACCTGAACGGTGAAGTGTGGTCGAAGATGGGCGCAATGATTTCCTATACAGGCAATATAAAGTTTGAACGCGAACGCATGCTAGAGCATGGCTTCGGTAAAATGTTTAAAAAGGCATTTACAGGCGAGGGCACACAATTAATGAAGGCCAGTGGTAATGGGCGTCTTTACTTAGCTGATCAAGGTAAAAAAATTACGATTTTTGATTTGCAAGGGGATGCACTTTGCGTCAATGGTAATGATTTATTAGCCTTTGAGCCAACGGTAAATTGGGATATTCAATTAATGCGTAAGATGGCAGGTATTATGTCAGGTGGCTTATTTAACGTTACGCTAAATGGTACGGGTAAAGTAGCAATTACAACACACTTTGAGCCGTTAACACTTGTGGTGAAGCCAGGTGAAACAGTTTATACAGATCCACATGCAACCGTTGCGTGGTCAGGTAATTTAACACCAGAATTTAACGGCTTTCCGAAAGAAGTCTCCCATCCTCAAGGAATGTGAAGGTGCGAATAGCACCAATGAGTGGGTGGGAGATGAATTTCGGTTGGCTTTAGCCAAAGTTATTTTTCTAAGCCTTTTCGCAATAATTCGAGAATAGTTGCTGTTCTTGTAGACAGTCCGTTTTCTTCTTGGTATTTATCTAATTTCTCGATAATTGATTTAGGCATACGAATTTCTACACGTTCTTTATTATCTTTCAAAATTATCACCTCTCACTTGATTGTACGGTATTTCTACGATACAATCAATATATACGATATTATTCCGTACAAAGCGAGGTGAATTGATATGACTAAACAAAACAAAGCTTTCAAATTCCGTTTACTACCAAACAGAGAACAGGCAGTATTATTAGCCAAAACATTTGGTTGTGTTCGTCTTGTCTACAATAAGATGCTTGCG
>NZ_QAFW01000042.1 GCF_003057615.1 Metalysinibacillus jejuensis | reverse complement strand
TTATGTCTATATTTTACCAAATTCTTTGGCTAAAGCCAACCGAAATTCATCTCCCACCTACTCATTGGTGCTATTCGCACCTTCACACTCCTTGAGGTTGGGAGACTTCTTTCGGAAAGTCGTTAAAAGAGAAAGAAGGCAATTTTTTATGACAAGTCGTATTGTAAAAGAATTTATGGAGCTCGTACAGGTTAACTCTGAAACAAAGCATGAGGAGCTAATTGCACCTGTACTTGTCGAAAAACTAACAGCTATGGGCTTTGAGGTAGTGCAAGATGATGCACATACACGCAATGGTCACGGCGCAGGTAATATTATTGCAACGCTAAAAGGTACAGTAGATGTACCTGCAATTTATTTTACAACGCATATGGATACGGTTGTACCAGGTAATAATATTAAGCCAAGCATTACAGCGGATGGCTATATTGTATCGGACGGCACAACGATTTTAGGTGCGGATGATAAAGCGGGGATTGCGGCATTATTTGAAATGGCTCGCCGTCTTAAAGAAGAAAATATCGCGCATGGTGATATTCAATTTATTATTACGGCAGGTGAGGAGAGCGGCTTAGTAGGCGCTAAGGAGCTTGACCCTAACATAATTACAGCAGCTTATGGCTTTGCGGTAGATAGTACGGGTGATGTGGGCGGCATCGTAGTAGCAGCGCCATTCCAAGCGAAACTACAAACGAAAATTATCGGTAAAACAGCACACGCAGGTGTTGCGCCTGAGCAAGGTGTATCAGCGATTACAGTTGCGGCGCGTTGTATCGCTAACATGAAGCTAGGTCGTCTTGATGAGGAGACAACAGCTAATATTGGTCGCTTTGAAGGCGGGCAGGCAACAAATATTGTGTGTGATGAGGTTAATATTTTAGCAGAGGCACGTTCAATTGATGAAGCTAAGCTTGAAATCCAAGTAGCTCACATGAAAGAAACGTATGAGCGTGTCGCACTTGAAAACGGCGCGCGCGCTGAAGTTGAAGTAAAATACATGTACCCTGGTTTCCGTGTAACGGAAGAAGATAAAGTGGTACAAGTTGCACAAGCTGCGGCAACAAGCCTTGGCTTAACACCACGCCTTGAGATTTCAGGCGGTGGTAGTGATGCCAATATTATTGCAGGCTTTGGTATCCCAACGGTTAACTTAGCTGTAGGTTATGAGTTCATTCATACAACAAATGAGCGCATCCCAGTAGCACAGCTTGAAAAACTAGGTGAATATCTTGTCGAGATTGTAAAGCAGACGACAAAGTAAATAATGAGCATCACTTCCTTTGCGAAGTGATGCTTTTTTAGTATGATGAATAGAAAGGGGGCGTTTCGTATGGTAACACGTACAGCGTTTCGAACAGCTGTTTTAACGACAGCCATGATTTTATTTATTCCGATTGTATTGTTGTGGCGTCAAGCGGTAGCGCGCGACTAAAAAGGAGCCCCTTAAGTGAGGCTCCTTTTTTTAGTCAGCGAGTAAAATTTGCTCTAATTTTAGTGGCTCAATATATTGCCCATCTTTATAAGCACGCATATTACCGCCAGAAATTTCATCGATTAAAATGATTTCATTTGTTTTGGCATCACGACCAAATTCTAATTTAATATCATATAATTCAAGTCCTTTTTTAGCTAGTTCAGCTTGGACAAATTGCGAAATTTCAATGGTACGTTGTTTTAAAACAGCATATTCTTCATGCGTCAAAATACCAAGCATTGCCAGACCGTCCTCCGAAATCGGTGGATCATTACGCTCGTCATCTTTCAATGTTACTTCTACGAAGGCAGGTAAGTCTTGACCTTCTGTAGCATAAGCACCGTAGCGACGTAGAAAGCTACCCACGGCTTTAAAACGACAGATGACCTCAAGTCCATTGCCAAATACCGTAGCTTTGCGTACTTTCATAGTTTTTTCAAGTACATTGGCAGCTACGAAGTGCGTAGGTACACCTTGTTCATTTAATTTGCTGTAAAAGTATGACGTCATGCGTAAGCAAGCTAACCCTGCACCTTCAATTGATAAACCAACTGTGTTAGCACCTGGATCAAATACGCCGTCAGTTCCTGTCACATCATCTTTAAATTGTAGCGAATAAAAACCGTCTTCTAATTTGTAAACGTCTTTTGTTTTACCTTTATACACTAATTCCACGTGAGAACCCTCCAATTTCATAATTACAATTCATTTTAACACGAATATTACAAGCTGAAAACTATTAAAATGTTCGGATAAAATTTTTTTGTTAATTAATGTGGCAACAATTGAAAAATCGTGTAAAATAAGAATATTGTCATGATTTTAGAATTATTTAACTTAGTTTAGGCAGAAGTTGCCATCCCCTGTTTGAAGTTAAAAACTACCAAAAACAAAAACGTAAAATTGCTCGTTTGCACGAAAAAGTAGTGAATCAACGTACTGATTTTCTGAATAAGTTGAGTACAGAGCTTATCAAAAATCACGATATTATCTGTATTGAAGACTTAAACACAAAAGGCATGTTGCGTAATCATAAACTAGCAAAAAGTATTTCTGATGTATCGTGGTCTAGTTTTGTGACTAAATCACAGTACAAAGCTGACTGGTACGGTTGTGAAATCATTAAGATAGACAAATGGTTTCCATCAAGTCAAATTTGTTCAGATTGTGGACATAAAGATGGCAAGAAGTCACTCAAAATTCGAGAATGGGCTTGTCCTATTTGTCATACTCATCATGATAGAGATATCAACGCTAGTATCAATATATTGACCGAAGGTCTAAGAATAAAATCGTTATCTTAGATAAAATCAAAAACCGTAGGAACTACGGGGATAGCTTGGTAAACAAGGGACACCGCTGTTAGTAAGGAAATACGCTATCAAGTATGCTCTATTCCCAAGAAGCTCCCACTTCAAGCGTTAAGAACCGTTAGGTTTAGCTAAGTGGCGAGTAGTTCACTAGTTATAATTACTTATTTGTAAGGAGATAGTAATATGAGTAAACCAAACATTGTGCTAATGGTCGGTGCGACAGGTGTAGGAAAGAGTTTTATTGGTAAAATGATTGCAAAAAAGAAAGGCTATGGCTATATCGATAAAGATACCGCTACTTCGCCTTTAGTTGAACGTTATTTGGCTGCCTGCTCACCAACGAACGATAGTCATGACCGAGAATCAGCGTTTTATAAAAATGAAGTACGCCCATTAGAATATCAAACTATCCTAGCTATTGTAGAAGACAATATTAAGTTAGGTAACTCTGTAGTGTTGACTGCTGGGTTTGAGCAAGAAATTATTGATGCAGATTATTTGCACAGTAATGCACAAATGTCACGTTTACGCGAACAAGCTAATATTATTGTAGTAAAGGTTCGTGTAGATAGTAAGACGTTGTTGACACGCTTAATCAAACGTAATGAACAACGTGATAAATGGAAACTAGCAAACTGGGATGCTTATGTGAAAGAAGTAGAAGGGCTTAAAGTGGCGTGGGATGAAAGTGATTATACGCAACTCGTGTTTGATAATAGCGATATGTTGCCCGTCTTATACGAGCTTAAAATAGAAGGTTTGATTCAATCTATTTCTTAAGTCAGTTTTGCTCTAAGTAATGGAGCGTGTTGTCTCACCAATTTATACGGAAGTCTGTAATTTGACAATATTGTGACATAACGATACAATTAATAACGGGTATAACCTAGTTTTGAGACACATCGAATTGTCGTCTCTTAACTTTTAGTTTAGCGAATAATTAAATATCGCAAGCGATGAAGGTATAAATGTCAGCTGTACATTTATTTAAAAGGGAATACGGTGAAATTCCGTAGCTGTCCCGCAACTGTAAAAGGGAGTCGTGCGAGTAAGCCACTGTTCAATGAATGGGAAGGCCAGCACAGACGATGAACTTGAGCCAGGAGACCTGCCTTCGTCGAGTACCGCAAAAACCTACGAGGATAGGAGGTGTTCATAATGACGACAACTAAACGAACATTCATCGTTAGCGTCATTCGAATGAAACAAATCAGGTGGCAATTAGGTCCACCCGTTCATTCGCACGATGACTAACATGCTTTTAACATCTTCCGAGGGGAAGGTGTTTTTTTGTATAAAAAAGGAGATGACGATGAATGGCTATTAATGAAGATCGCTTGTTACAACAGCGTAGTGCACTGCCGTTATTGGCAACACACACAATCAAAATAGAAAAATTACCGCATGAAGAAAGAAGTAAAGGCAAGAAGACACGTCAAACCGTAGAGCAGGTTGTCGATATGATGATTGCGAGTGGATTGCTTGCAGAACGTGTGCTTTTTGAACAGGTGTTGCATAATCCACGTGTTGTATGGATTATGGATGATACAGGACGAAGTGGCTATTTATTAGCGCGTGAAGCAGATGCTACCCAATTGCAAACGCGTAAAAATGGCTTTACGATGTATATGCCAACAAATCCTATTGTTTATTTAGTAAACGGCGAGCCCTATCATTTACTAACGCGCATTGATTCTACACGTTCAAAACCTAATATCGAACGTTTAACGCGTGAAGCTAATCCTATTTTAAGCGCAGCGCGTGTCAATGATTGTCTCGCAGCAATGGTCGTGTGCTTTTACGAAGCTTATATTCATGCACTCGCAGACAATATGACACGTAAAACAGCAGATTTTTATACGCAGTTTTATATGAAACAATATGCAGAACAAGAGCTAGCCCGTTTTACGAACAAAGTAGCGGAGCTTAATGACAATCATATGAATTGGCATCCACGAGGCAATGGACATCAACAGCTAGTGGACTACATTACGGCATTACCGCTACTAAATAGTCGAGAAGGACAAGTCCTCTCTTGTGCACACCATCCACAAGGTGTTGTAACGGTTATTTCTAGCTCTTAAATTAAACTATCCCTTCACAGCCTAGGCTGTGAAGGGATTTTTTGATTGCAATTATAAAAAGTTACGCAGGTGTTATTTTGTCATCTTCTCCGCCAGAAGGCTCCACTGTATCGTGTGTAGGGAAAAGCCCACGATACTAATGAGATGAACGGCGGTTGGCGAGAGTCAAAAAGTTTTTGTTATTACTAGCTTACAAAGGCTTCAGTGTATTTGGAAGGTTTTTTCAATGTGAAAATGCTATGATTAAAGGAAAGTAATTGCAAGGAGGTCGTCCTTTATGCTACGACACTTTCAAGTATTAAAGGTCAACGAGGTGGACTGGGCTTTTCGCTTAACACAGCCCATTAGCAGTCGTCCTGACTATATACATACTGAGGAGCGTGTACAGTATCCACAAGTTGTGGTTAATGTACAAGGCATGCCTTATGATGAAACTGCCTACTACCAAGAGCTATATCAATTATCATGCGACAATACAGTAACGATTTTATCCGAAACATTAGATAAAACCATTCCACCTAAACGGTTTCAAGCATTGCAAAAAATGTATGAACTCGTGCAAAAACAACCTGATCTTAGCCTTAACCGCTTCGTTGCTTTTTTGGATGCGGAGCATTTACTACCACGTTATCAAAATGAATGGCAGCGTGAAGTTCGTTTGCAATTTATTACGATTTTACAGCAATTTGAACAAGACAAAGGCGCACGTTATACGCATCCTGACTTTAGGCGTTTATTGCTCGATTTAATTAAATGGATGTGGAATCATATTGACCCATGGTTGAAGCAATTTGATATGGTAACAGCAATCCCAAGTATCGTTTGGTTTGGTGATTTAACCACAAGCCAACGTTATTTTTTGCGTTATTGTATCAATTGCGGTTTTGATGTGGCAGTAGTGACGCCAGCAGGGGCAGATGTTTTAGTGCCTACGATGCAAAGTATTACCTATCCTGTGCAACAGCCAGCGGCACAATTTCCGACAGAGCCACCTAAGCAGCAAACAACTGTAGCCTACGGAGCGCAACGTGAAATTACTACGATGCTTAGTGGAGAAGATGGCTACTTAGCGCCGTGGGCTTTGCGTGAACATAGCGTACACGGTATTACACTGCGTACAACGTATAATGAAATTGCGATGTTAGGCGAAGAACGTAGCATTGTGCGGCCAGGCTTTGAAGTTAAACAAGGTGAGGTAAAGATTCCTGTACTCTTTACTAAAATTTCTGGTGTGACTGCAGATGAGGAGATTTACTGGGCGCAAATCCATCGTTTTGTAGGCTTGCCACATACCTTACTAATTGAGCAGCTTCCATTTCAAGAGGAAAACCGAGCGAATAACCAATATCATTATACGCAAGCGCTAGGTAAAGACGGTAAATTGGCGTTAGATAAAATGCTAGCGAGTAATTGGTGGCAACATGGTCATCTTAATGACGGCGTCCAACGCTCAATTGCAGTAGCAATGATTCGATTGTGCGAAGCGCCTCGTCTTAAACGTCAAGCTGGAGAGTCGGAAGAAGCGTTACGTTTGTATACGTTTAGTCAAGCGATGCAATTGCCACAAACCGTAGGAGCATTGCTGCAGCGCTATGACTATACGCAAGATGTGCCTAAAATTATGGTATATAATAATGAACTCAATGGTGAATTAAGTCGTGCAGATGCGGCAACACTCCTATTAATTAATGAGTTAGGTCTTGATATTATTATCTATAATCCTGCTGGCTTAAATGATATCGAACGCTATATTGACAAAGCGCAGTTTGATCATCATTTACTTGACGATATGCGTTTTAGCTATCATTACCGTTCGCCTCAAACAAAATCGAGCCTTACTGATGTGTTGAAAAGTTTTTTAGGGCGTAGGAGGGATTAGATGGAGGATATGGCACAAGTTTTACAAGCGCAAGTGGATTTATCGGTAAAAGCATTGGCACCGATTAAACAAAGCCTTGTAAAGCTGACAGCAGCTGAGGTAGTGACGGTTGGTAAGACACAAATGGAAGCGATTAATGATTTTATCAATCGCACGATGAAAGGGCTACTGACCGAAAAAATCGACGGCTTAACAGCTGTAACTAACCAAATGGGACAGGTGATGGAAGGGCTTGATCCGAGTGACTTTGAGGACAAGCCGGCTACTGCGCCCAGTTTTATACAACGCATGTTTAGTAAAAAAGAAGCGGTGGTCAATGTGTTAACAAAGTATGAAGGTCTAGGTGCACAACTTGAGCAAGCCTTTATTACGATGACACAATATAAACGTAGCTTAACGAAAAATAATGAGGATTTACAACGTTTATTTGATGAAAACTTATCCTACTATCGTTTTTTAGCACAACATGAGCAGGCATTTGCAGAACGAGAGCTAGAGATTGAACGCCAACTTGTCTATGCTAAAGATGATTTTGCACGTGCTACATTAGAAGCAACTCGCGAGATGATGAGCATACGCCGCACTGATTTTATGATGGCTCGTTCGGTAAGTACACAGCTTGCTGTCCAGTTGTACATTTTATCGGAAAATAACGATAAAATGCTGGCACGACTTGATAATGGCCTCATTTATACCGTGCCTATTTTTAAACAATTGATTGCCCAAGCCTTGCATTATGAGCGAGCTCGCCTTGCCAACCAAGCGCTCGGAAAATTACCGCAGTGGCAAAAAAAAGTAACTACAACAAAAGAGACAGTGCAAGAAAACTTACAAGCAATGACAGCACTGGCGAATGATGCGCTAAAACGCTAGTATAATTCAGTAGAGGAGTGGGGAATATGTCTAAGCAAACAACGCAGCCTATAACAAGGCCGCAATTTGATGAGTATAGGGTAGATGAGGCCCCTAAGCCGTCCGATGCTTATGTATCGCATAGTGTAGCACCGCAAGTAGTAGACGTACCAAAAAAGAAAAATGTAAAGCGAAAAAAGTAATCGCTTTACATTTTTTGTTTTTTTAAGGCGAAAAAGGCACTAATAAGAAGGACAGGGGCACTTGTATACAGTAAACGTTCATGGCCTGTAAAAATCCCCATATACAACGCAACTAAGCTAATGCTAGCAAAGCTTGTAGCGAGTATACGTCCACTTGGAGAAGTAGGTGTTGATTGTTGCTGCAATGCTAGACGCCATTTTTCAGGTTCTTCTAACCATTTTTCTAGTTTGCGGGGTAAGCGCTGGAGTAAACGCAACTCTTCTAGTGCTTGTTGGCCAATATTTTTTAAAGTGTCTCGCTGAGTTGCTTCTTCTTTGACCCATTCTTTAATTTGCGGCTTTGCGATTTCCATTAAATCAACATTTGGATCAACGATATATAAAACGCCAGCGAGTGTTGAAATAGCACGACCTAAAAATGCAAAGCGTGCAGGTAATTGTACGGGCTGTGTGCGCACGATAACTTGTAAATCTTCCATCAACTCTTCAACGACCGCTCCATTAATTTGCATTAGCTCATTAGATTGGTAAGCGCTTACGACTTTTTCAATTGCTTGAGCAAGTACCTCTTTATCAGCATTTGGCAACAAAAAGCCCATTTCTTCAAGCGCATCAATGACTAAATCGTAATTGGTAAATAAAATACCGCTTGCGAGTTTGGCGATAGAGGTAGCATCTTGATCGGTAACAGTACCTACCATGCCGAAATCAATGAGTACAAGTGTACCATCAGGTTCTACTAAAATATTACCAGGGTGAGGGTCCGCATGAAATTGACCGCCAACGAGTACTTGTTGCAAAAATAAAGTGACGAGCTGTTCTGTAAGCTGCTGGCGATTAATACCGTGTTCATCTAAAAATGCGGTATTAGAAATACGACTGCTCTCTACCCATTCCATAACGAGGACACGGTCCGTTGAATACGCTTCAAAGTAGCGAGGAATACGTGTATTAGGGAAGCGAGCTTGAAAGTTTTTTCCGTTTTGCATCTCTTGTAAAAAGTGAAGTTCTGGTAATAATACTTCTTGCATCTCACGATATAATAAATCAAAGTCTAGTTGTTTTGTAAAGCTCGTGAATTTTTTAGCGAGCCAAATGACGATGCGTACCGCTTTAAAATCGATCGCAATAATGCGTGCGATATTAGGGCGCTGAATTTTGATGGCCACCGCTTCGCCTGTAGGTAATATGCCTTTATACACTTCGCCAATCGAAGCAGAAGCTACTGCCTCAGGTGAAATCCAGTCGAGCACCTCTGTAACTTCACGTCCCCAGTCTTCTTCAAGTACTGCCATGGCATCCTTTGGTTTAACAGGTGGCACTCTATCGGTTAAGCCTTCAAGTTCGGCTAAAAAACTTGGCGGCATAATATCAGCACGTGATGCTAAAAATTGTCCGACTTTAATCATCAAACCACCAAGTGCTAGTGCTTTTTTATTATATTCTTTCGCTTGTTTAGTTACGAGACGCTCCCATTTCATCGCTGTTTTGGCGCTTGTATCGCCACGGTGGCGTCGTTTAAAAAAGTAAACTTGTAGAAAAAATTTCATCGACATAGTAACGATAATAAAAATGCGGTAACTTGCGAGCTTTTTCATTCAAATCCCTCCGACTTTTTATCTATACCCTAAAGACGAAAAAATATTCATGTAAGTTGCTTGTCGCTTTTTTACGTTATCCTACGTATTGTTAAGTAAGAAGGGAGAAACGGGCTACTATAAGCCAGAGGTGTAAAAGAGAGAAACAAATTGAACAGTTCAAATAGGTAGCAGGAATCGCTCATAATGACGCATACGAGGTGATCAAAATGACCTAAACAATAATTTAAGATTAAAAAGACTAAAAAAATAATTATCGCGTAAACGCGAGGCGTTTTTTTGTGGATTGAAAATAAAAGACAGATCTCTGAATCGCCTGTTGCTGAGGTTTGGTCGCCGGTGTAGCGTTCAACTTCAGCCGTATTAGCGAGCTTGTAATTACTTTGTGGTAGCCCCCCTCTCTGTAAATACACTCCTAAGCGGCTGTTATGGCACGCGGCACTGCGCTAATGGCCTCAAACACGTATGGTAAAGGCGTAAAGTTGCTACACTCTAGGTCATGCCACTAGCTTGAGCTAGTAGTATGCCACATAATAACGGCGTAACTCCCTAAATTTTAGGGGGTATTGCTGGTAGCTGTTGACTGTAAACGTCGCTTTTATTTCGACATAAACTGCGCGTGGGTTGTAGAGTGCCAGGTAAACGCTTATGTTGTTGCTTAAACGCTTGAGTTTTCCGTTTAGATGGCTGTGTCAAATATACTCGCTACGATACTTGTCAGTAAGCTAAAAGCTCGTTGCAAATGAAAACTTGAACAGCATGCCTGCTCGGCAATATGAGCCCTTTGTCAAGGCGCTAATAAAAACCCTCACCTGTAAACAAGTGAGGGGTGGCATTAGCTGCGGTAAGTTGTAATATCTTGATAGTATTTTGTTAGTGAAGAAGCAGATACGCCGAACTGTTCTGCCATCTCTTTAATTGTCATTTGAAGCGGCTCAATGAGGCCATTTTCATTAGCATAACGTACTGCTCCAGCTGCAATTGCGGCTTCTTTACGAGCACCAGGGCGTTCTTCAACTAAATAATCTTCTAACACAATACGCAGTTCATCAAAATTGCGTTCATGTTTAGTTAAAAAATCTTCCGCATGCTTTAATACATTCGTTTCAAATGTTGTAAACTCCTCACCATTATAGCCGTTTGCTACGAGTAACTGCCAAAGTTTGAGTTGCTCTGTATCATCAGCTGTAAATTGCGCGAAAGCTTTTTTATGTGTTGGCGCAAAGAAGATAAAAATTGATGTTGCTAAGTAGTGATTTTCTTCTAATGTGCCGTCTGGCAAGATATACGTATAAGTCATCATACCTTCAGGAATAACGCGTTCTGTTTCGCGACGTAAGAAGATCTCTTCTCCTGTACGTGTGTGTCGTACTTTAATATATAGCGGTGAACTAACATCGATAATTTCACCATAAAACAAGCGAGGACAAACCCAAGAGGCATACACTTGTTGTGAAACAGGGCGCAGGGTTTGTTTGCTTACTTTTTTCATATAGCTTTGCCACATCGCTGGCTTTTGCATAAAGAAGAAATGTTCTAACGCAATGGCTTGGACAAGTTGTGGATGCAATGATGGTAATGCTTGTAGCCATTCATTAGTCACTTCATTATAGGCAGACATTTCTGCACGTGTTGGGTAATCGTCAAAAAATAGTTGCAATGTGCGGTCAAGTTCTTCAAAGAACATATCTTCTACTTTTACCGCTGTTTTGTGCTCACAGCACTTTTTGTATTTCTTGCCACTTCCACATGGGCAAGGATTGTTTCGTTTTACCAATATTAACACTTCCTTAATTTCAAACATACCGTACTATAATAGCGTTAAATGGCTAAAATGAAAAGGAAGTGACAAAAAATTATTGAAAATAATGCATGGCAAACTTTTTAAATTCTGTAGCGGCAGGTAATGCGGTCTTATGATTTAACCAAGCCATACCGATAATTCGCTCGCATACGGTGCCTTTTACAGGTAGTAGTACTACACGCTCAGGGTTATAGTTATCATCATGTGGTAAAAGTGAGACGCCTAGTCCTGCTGCAACGAAACCTGCAATGGTGGATACTTCGTCTAATTCATATGCCCAGTGAGGCGTAATCGCACATTCATTGAAGCAGCGCTCAACATTTTTTCGTAACGCATACCCTTCTTTTAAATGAATGAAAGGCTCATCTGCCACGTCATGAAGCGTAACATAGTCGCGGTTTGCTAAAGGATGATCGCTAGGAATCATAATAAAAAGTTCGTCGCGCCATAATTCTTGCCAAACTACAGGTGGTTCGATAGCGATAGAGGCGAGTAAACAAACATCGAGCTCGCCTGCTAATAACAGCTTTAGCTGATCATACGAGTAATTTTGCGTTAAGTTAAAATGAACGTGTGGAAAGCGCTTGCCAAAAGCTCGTAATAAGTCAGGCACGACGTTCGTACCGAGCGTATGTAAAAAACCTAAGGAAATCATACCGTAATCAGGGTTATTGAGTTCTTTTAGTTCGAGTGTAGCCCGGTCATATTCAAGTTGCATCGTCGTTACACGTTTTAAAAAAGATTGACCAAAATGATTTAAATAAATCCCCCTACCATGGCGATCAAATAGCGGTACCCCAAGTTCCTCTTCAAGGCGTGCAATGGAGCGACTCAGTGCAGGTTGGGAAATTGAAAGCTCTTCCGCAGCGCGTGTCATATGCTGAATCTTCGCTAATGTACTGAAATAATGCAGTTGTTGCCATTCCATTATAAAAACCTCCTCTAAATCCGAATGACTTTTTGATTTAGTATACCATTATTCGACTCATGCATAAAAGGTATCAAAATGATGAAAACAATAAATTGTACATTATCATTTAACGGTGCTATGATGAGGACACAAAAAATACACAATACATTTCCGTAGAAGGGGATACTATAGATGAACATTGCCAAACCACAATCACTAACTATTGAAAAAGGACCAAAAGCAGTACTATTATTGCACGGGTTTACAGGTAGCACTAAGGATGTTAAAAAATTAGCCTTCCATTTAGCGGAGCGCGGCTATACCATTCATGCACCGATTTATAGTGGGCATGGCGTGGAACCCGAGGCATTACTTGAAACGACGCCAGAAGACTGGTGGCAAGATGTTGTGAAGGGGTACCAATTCCTTCAACAAAAAGGTTATAAAGAAATCGCAGTTGCTGGTATTTCACTAGGCGGCGTATTTTCACTCAAAGTAGCAGAGACATTCCCAGTAAAAGCAGTCGTATCGATGTGTGCGCCAATTTCTCGCGACAATTCACAAGGATTATTTACGCGCTTATATCACTATGCACGCCTCTATAAATCATTTGAAAAAAAATCTAAAGACCAAATCATTTCGGAGTTGCATGAACTGCGCATTACGCCAAAAGATTCATTAGATAGCGTAACGGAAATCACAATCGAAACACGTGAGCAATTAGCTAACATTAAAGCGCCAACATTAATTATGCAAGGTGCGTTAGATGACGAACTTTATCAAGAAAGTGCGCCAATGATTTTAAATACGGTAAAAGCAGAAGAAAAAGAAATCATTTGGTACGAAAATTCAGGTCATATTATTACATTAGGCAAAGAGCGAGATCAAGTAAATGAAGACGTAGCTGACTTCCTTGATCAAATCGAATGGAAAATTGCAAACTGAGCGAAAGAGCACCCAATAATGGTGCTCTTTTTTTTGCCCTAAAGCGCATATCATCAACTTTTTTATACATTTTTTCTCTCTAATTCGTAAAAAATACTTGTGCCATCAATTGAAAACGATTATCATTACCAGTAATACATAAAAGGGAGTTTGATGACACGATGAAAAAACCATCACTAATTTCAGCATTGCTTGTAGGAGTGCTAATGCTTGCGGGGTGCGGCGCACAGGATGCTAAGCCAGCAGATAACACGGCAGCCACAGAAGAAGTTGCTACGGAAAATACTGTGGACTTAACAAAGGAAATGGAAGCTTATAAAGCATTTGCCCTTGAGCAGATGGATGCTTTTTTAACAGATACCGAAAAATTTGTGACGCTGTTTAAAGAAGGCAAGATAGAGGAGGCTAAGCACTTATATCCGCGCGTGCGTATGTATTTTGAGCGCTCTGAGCCAATCGCTGAAAGCTTTGGCGACCTTGACCCTAAAATTGATGGACGTTTAGCTGACATTGAAGAAGAAGGCTTAGGTAAAGAAGACTGGACAGGTTACCATAAATTAGAGTATGCACTTTGGGTGGATAACACAACAAAAGGTTACGAGGCCATTGCAGATCAACTAGTAGCAGATACGAAAGAGTTACACGCCCTTGTACAAACTGTAGAAGTTACACCTGATTTAATGATTACGGGAGCGGTTGACTTATTAAACGAAGTATCAACGTCAAAAATTACGGGTGAGGAAGAAATCTACTCACACACCGATTTATATGACTTTAAGGCAAACGTTGAAGGTGCAGAAAAAATCTTTGAGATTTTACGTGAAAAAATCGAAGCAAAAGATGCAGCCCTTGTTAAAACATTAGATGAGAAGTTTGCGGCACTTGACGCGTTACTTGCGAAATATGAACAAGGCGAAGACGGCTATGTGTCGTATGAAGCATTAACAGATGAGGATACTAAAGCGCTTGCTGTAGCGGTGAACCAATTAGGTGAACCACTTAGCCAAATGGGCGTAATTATGGAGTGATAAAAAATGACTGAATGGCATGAGAAAAAAATATCTCGTCGTTCCATGTTAAAAATGACGGGCATTGGAGCTGCTGGCGCTATTATTGGCGCAAGCGGCTTTGGTGGCGTTATGAAGGCAATGGGCAGCGATTTGACAGCACCAAAAGCAGTAAAAAACAGTATTGCGTTTTATGGCAAGCATCAAGCAGGGATTACCACACCTTCGCAAACCAACGTCTATTTTGCATCACTTGATGTTGTCGTTACTACAAAAAAGGAGATGCGCGAGCTAATGCAGCTATGGACGCCAATGATTGAAAAATTAATGGCTGGCGAGGAAGTCGCGACGTCTACTAATGTACATATCCCACCAAATGATACGGGTGAGGCTGAAGGGCTGGACGCTAAAAATTGTACCATTACGATTGGCGTTGGCCCGTCATTATTTGACAAAGTAGGGCTTACAGCCGAAAAACCACGCGAATTTACGGATTTACCACATTTCCCTAAAGACCAGCTAGACCCTGCGTATACGGGTGGTGATTTATGCATTCAAGCTTGTGCTGATGACCCGCAAGTTGCTTTTCATGCGGTGCGTAATTTAGTGCGTGTGGCCACAGGTAAAGTAGAAGTGAAGTGGGCGCAAGCAGGTTTTAACGCCTTTCCGCCTGGCGGGGGTACACCGCGTAACTTATTTGCCTTTAAAGATGGTACAGAAAATCCCGTGCCTGACAAAGAGGACCATGTCGTGTGGGTACAACCTGGTGAGTCTAAGGCATGGCTTACGGGCGGCACGTATTTAGCGGTGCGTCGCATTCAAATGCATTTAGAAACGTGGGACCGCACTTCACTGCAAGAGCAGGAAAATACTTTCGGCCGCCACCGTGACACGGGTGCGCCAATGGGGATGAAGGACGAGTTTGATAATACGGACGAGGCTGAGCTACCTGCCACGTCACATGTGCATTTAGCGCGTCAAACAAAAGCGCGTATGTTACGCCGCTCCTTCTCGTATGCATCAGGTACAATGACACAAACCGGTGCGCATGATGCAGGGCTATTATTTATTTCCTTCCAAAAACACCCGCAACAATTTATTGATGTGCAAAATAGTTTTGGGCGTTTAGATAAATTAAATGAGTACATTACACATCGTGGCAGTGCGTTATTTGCCTGCTTCCCCGGTGTACAAAAGGGGAGTTACTTAGGTGAAACGCTATTTAAGTAGTTTACTAATGATACTGGTTTTACTCATTGCTTTACCTGTGCAAGCAGAGAGCACATATCGCGATTATTTTATTGCGATAAGTGATGCGCTTATGCAAACAAAGCAACAACAAGATGAAGAAGCACAAAAAACGCTTGTTCGTTTTAATGAGGAGTGGCAAAGTGTAACCTCAGATCAAGCAACGCAAAAAAAAGCGGTGGATGAGGCGCTAGCGTTAGCGTTACGTGCGGATTCGCATGATGACCGTTTGGCGGTATTAACGGATTTATCCAATGCGCTTGTAGCGTTAGATAAAGCAGAAAACCCTGTAGATGAAGCGGCACAGCGCGCGGCGTTTGGGCAAAAGATGAAGCCAGTACTGCAGACATTTGAGCAAGCAGTAGCGGCTGAGGATGTGGCTGCACTAGATGCGGCTTACAAAACGTTTAATGCCAGCTGGAATAAAAACGAACGCCCTGTGCGTGAACAAAGTATTGCGATGTATGGGCAAATCGAAACACAAATGGCTTTTATCCGCATCGCAATTAGTGAGGACAAGCCTGATATGGCAGCTATCCAAGCTAATTTTGATGCCCTAAAACAATCCATTACGGATTTTGTAGCAGGTAAAGAAACCGCTGAAGTTGTAGAAGGCGAGTTTTCACTGCAAACCTTACTTGACCATATCGCGGCAGCTAAAGGCGCAATTGCGGATGAGGATTATAACGCGGCAGCTGATGAAATCCGTGCATTTATTATGGTGTGGCCGCGTGTAGAGATGGATATTTCGACACGTGATGGCAAACTTTACACGAAAATTGAAAGTACCATGCCACTAGTAGTAAGTGGTTTAACAAAGAAAGATGTAGATGCGGACGCAATTGATGCGCAGCTCGATGAGTTTGCGACAGCTATTAGTTTAATTGCCGAAAAAACCGACTATACGTTTTGGGATGCGGCACTTATTTTACTACGTGAAGGTTTAGAGGCCATGTTGATTATTATGGCGCTTGTGACATTTTTACAACGTGCTAACCAGCAACACTTGAAGAAATGGGTGTATGTTGGCGCATTAGCAGGTGTTGTACTTTCTGTAGCAGCGGCTTTTGCGATGTCACTTGTGTTTTCGGCAAGCAGTATGGATGCTAACCGCGAAATTATTGAAGGCTATGTTGGTTTAATTGCGGCAGCTATGATGATTGGTGTGGGGGTTTGGCTGCACACGAAATCAACAGCTAACGCATGGAATGACTACATTGAGCGTCAAATGGGACGCGCTATTTCGACAGGGTCTGTTGTCGCGATGGCTATGATTAGTTTCTTGTCGGTGTTCCGCGAAGGTGCAGAAACTGTCATTTTTTATATGGGGATTGCGCCAAGCATTACAGCGGGCGAGCTAGCATTAGGTGTGTTAGTTGCGGTAGTTGTGCTAGCACTTGTGGCGTTTATGTTCTTAAAAACATCTGTTAAAATTCCAATTCATTTATTCTTTAAAATTGCGACCGTATTGATTTATGTGTTGGCCTTTAAAATTATTGGTGTGAGCGTGCATACGCTACAGTTAATGAATAAAGTGCCTACGCATATTGTGGACGGTGTGCCAATGGTTCCTGTGATTGGGCTTTACCCAACAGTCGAAACAGTAGTAGCCCAAGCGATTTTACTTAGTATTATTGCCGTAACGATGGTTTGGCAAAAACGTCAACGATAGTTAAAAAAACGACAAAAGTTGAAGCGATTTTTTACAATTGCCTCAACTTTTTTCTTATGTTTTAGTGCGTTTTTCCCTTGTGTACTGCGCCCACAATATATGCAACAAAAGGTAATTTGCCAATAAGCCACGCGATTGCTATACAGCCTGTTACTGTAAAGCTGACAAGTAATACTAAGCTAACTTTGAAGGAAAAGCCTATTGACATAATATAGCCAGAACTTAACCACAAAAGTTGCCAATGAATGAGATAAATCATAAAGGCGTAACGGCTAAGTAAGCGCACAATTTTAAAGTAGGGTAATTTTTGCCCCCACGCTAAAATAACAGCACTCATACTACAAACAAATGGTATCAAATCAAGGCGGCGCGAATGAATATCAAGTTGCCCAAGTTTTGTATTAATATAGACGAATATGGCACTAGCAATTGCTAATAAGAGTGTATAGTAACGATAATGTAACAAAGTAGCTGCTATTTTTTTGTAATGTTTGCCTGTGATATAAGCGATAGCGAAATAACTTAACCAACCCGTGAATAATAAGCGAAGTTGTGATTGATGTGTCTCGAAAAATGGATAAGGTAATTGTACAATCGCGTGATGCAACAACGAAATTACAAGTGCAAAGGGTAAAAATACTACATCCGTAATCTTAAACTTTTTTAGTAGCTCATAGAGCATATAAAGTTGCAAAATCACCAGAACAAACCAGCCGACAAATTCTCCACGAAATAAATTTTCAATAATTGTACGTCCCAGTAAACCTTTTTGGTATACTGTTTCAGCGATAACTGCGTAGATAACAGCCCAAGCTACGTAAGGTAACACTAAAAAGCGCCATCGTTTTGGCCAAAAGTACGAAGGTAATTGTGTCGGATAGCTGTAACTGAGTATTAGTACAGATAATAAAATAAATGTTGGTGTCGCAAAGCATAATAAAATGCGTAATAATTGCAGCGCCTCATTTGTTGCGTAAAAAGCATTATAGGCAATCATCCAAGTTGTTGCATGTAAAGTCACGATACTTAAACATGCGATGGTACGTAATAAATCCCATTCTTTAATCAAACCTTAAAAACCCCCTTAAGCAAGTACTCTCTTAGCTTAGCAAATTTTTCGAAAAGTGAACAAAATTTACGTATTATTGTGATTTTTCGCTTATAATGAAAGAAGACAAGGAGTGATACACTATGGTACAAAGTTTACCGAAGCGTGCCGACGTTAACATTAACGAAACGTGGGATTTAGCGCATATTTTTGCAACAGAAGAAGCCTATACACAAGCATTACATGACATCGAGCAGCAGGTGGAGCAATTTGCAGATACGTGGCTGGATAAGTTTTCGACAGCGGAGCAAGTTGTTGCTATGCTACGTGACTACGAAAAGCTACAGCAGGCTTTTGTGCCGGTGTATTCGTATGCTCAATTAGCCGAAAGTGTGGACGGCACGGATGAGCAGGCGCAAATGCGCATTAGTAAGCTCAGCAATGTGTTTGCACAAATTGGCAAGGAGTTAGCATTTGTAGATAGCTAGTTGTCATTGCTAGATATTGAAGTGCTCGCGACTGCTATTGAGCTTGAGCCGCAGTATGCCCACCATTTAAGCGAGGTAATTCGCCGCATTCCTGGTATTGATTTAGGGATTAATTTTCTAGCCACTAGCTATGATAGTAAAGGCAAAACAACCTTCTTTAACGTCTTTCCGAAAGAAGTCTCCTATCCTCAAGGAATGTGAAGGTGCGAATAGCACCAATGAGTAGGTGGGAGATGAATTTCGGTTGGCTTTAGCCAAAGCTTATAATATAATCAGTCTTAGATGTAACAAAGGATTGATATCACAATGAAATTAGATAGTAATAATCATTCAGTATTCTTAATGCATTATCATCTTGTACTGGTTGTGAAATATCGGATACAAGTTTTTGACAATGAATTATCTGATTTTGCAAAAGAAATGTTCATTAAGATTGGAAGTAAATACAACATTTCTTTAGTGGAATGGAATC
>NZ_QAFW01000041.1 GCF_003057615.1 Metalysinibacillus jejuensis | reverse complement strand
CGCAAGCATCTTATTGTAGACAAGACGAACACAACCAAATGTTTTGGCTAATAATACTGCCTGTTCTCTGTTTGGTAGTAAACGGAATTTGAAAGCTTTGTTTTGTTTAGTCATATCAATTCACCTCGCTTTATACGGAATAATATCGTATATATTGATTGTATCGTAGAAATACCGTACAATCAAGTGAGAGGTGATAATTTTGAAAGATAATAAAGAACGTGTAGAAATTCGTATGCCTAAATCAATTATCGAAAAATTAGATAAATACCAAGAAGAAAACGGACTGTCTACAAGAACAGCAACTATTCTCGAATTATTGCGAAAAGGCTTAGAAAAATAACGTTGGCTAAAGCCAACCGAAATTCATCTCCCACCTACTCATTGGTGCTATTCGCACCTTCACATTCCTTGAGGATGGGAGACTTCTTTCGGAAAGCCGTTCATCTCCCACCTACTCATTGGTGCTATTCGCACCTTCACATTCCTTGAGGATGGGAGACTTCTTTCGGAAAGCCGTTAAATCAATTAAGCAGTAAGTACTGTCTGTTTTTAACGGCACAAACAATCCACCTGCACCTTCACAAATCACCACATCATGCTGTTGTTGAAGTGATGCTAATTGCGATAAAATTACTTGTTCATCAATCACTTTGCCTTCGAGTTGCGCCGCATAATGCGGTGACGCGGGCACTTTATAAGCGTAACCGTTCATTTTAGTTTCATCGAGCGGTTGCAAACTATACTGTTGATACATCGCTGTATCGTAATATGTTTTACGACCATCTCTTTCAATTTCTCCTGTTTGTACAGGCTTATAAGGTACAGCATCGTAACCTAAAGCTTGTACTTGACGTAGCATCGTCGTCGTAACGAATGTTTTCCCTACATCTGTATCTGTCCCCACAATCCAAAAATGTTGCATATGTTAACTTCCCCCTCACTTTGTGTTAACTAAGTACTTTTTAAAGTTAACACAATGCGACTGCTGTTGTAAATATATTTCGACAATTTCATTTTTACAAAATCTTAACTTGTACAAAGACATAGGGATTTGTAGCATGAGGGTAAGGTAAGGGAGGCTTATTATGAAAAACTATTTAACCATCTTTATGACTGCACTCAAACTAGGGCTGACCTCATTTGGTGGCCCTACAGCACATTTAGGGTATTTTCAAAAGGAATATGTACAAAAAAGAAAATGGCTCTCTAATGAGCAATACACGGATCTCGTAGCACTTGCTCAGTTTTTACCTGGCCCTGCTTCAAGTCAAGTTGGTATGGGCATTGGCTTACTACGAGGTGGTATTATCGGTAGCTTATTAGCATTTATTGGCTTTACACTACCATCCGTTATCATATTAATGGTATTTGCTTTATTTTTAGTAGGAACGTCTATTGATTTAGGATTTATTCAAGGCTTAAAACTCGTAGCAGTTGCTATTGTGGCACAAGCATTACTTGATATGAGTAAAAAACTACTACCTACAGCTAAACATGTATTGCTAGCTATTGCTGCGCTAAGTGCACTGCTTTTATTTCAGGCTTCATGGTTACAAATCGTTGTTATTATCGTTGCAGCGATTATCGGTCAATTTATTTTTACTCAAACAGCTAGCACGCAACAAACTTTTACCTTTAGCAAAAAAATAGGTACGCTCTGTTTAAGTGCTTTCGTTATTTTACTCATTGCCTTACCACTCGTTGCCCGCTTTACAAACAATGCTTGGCTACTACTATTCGAAAAATTTTATACAGCTGGTGCTTTTGTCTTCGGTGGTGGTCATGTCGTACTACCATTATTAGAAACACAATTTGTTACAACAGGCTTATTATCTTCTGCCGATTTTTTAGCAGGGTATGGATTAACACAAGCTGTACCGGGCCCTTTGTTCACATTCGCTGCCTATATCGGTACGCTGACAAATGGTATAGCTGGCGGAATTGTAGCTACTATCGCTATATTTTTACCCGCCTTTCTTCTCATAATAGGGGCGTTACCTTTTTGGCAACTTTTAAGTGCTAACCCTAAACTTCGAGGCGCTGTCGTCGGTATGAATGCAGCTGTCGTCGGTATTTTAGGCGCTGCTTTTATTTCGCCTATCATCACGCATACTGTAACAAGTGTTAAAGATGTCGCTGTGTTACTCGTATTAGTAGCAATCGTATTTTTTGCGAAACAGCCACCTTGGGTAACGGTCGTTAGCGGTCTACTACTAGGCCTGCTCTTTTATAGATAAGTTACGTACACGCGATACTTTAGATAGAACAGCGTTAATTATGTATAGCTATAAGTAACAAAAACAGGTAGAGAAAATAAATTTTCTCTACCTGTTTTATGTTAAACATCAATGTACGATTAGTTAAGTTGCAATGATTTTTTAGCACCCATCAGGGCATCAACAACATAATCTGCTGATACAATTTGTGCTGCTTCAATTAAGTTTTCTTCTTTTACACCATTATGAATCATACAAGCTGAACAAACTTTTAATGTGCCGCCTGCTGCAATAAATTTCTCTAGTAATTCTTGTACAGGTAGGAACGGATCACCGATGTCAATTTTCTCTGCAAAGCCTTTAGATGCTAAATGTACAGCATCTGACAATAGTAAAACTTCAGCTTTATGCCCTTTCTCTGCTGCTTTCCAACCCATTGTAAATGCAATTGTTACGTTATTCGGATTATTATCGTGATGTGCTAATGTAATTAATAAATCTGCAAATTCCATTATAATTTCCTCCTCTTTTGTATACCCTCACCCGTATAATACCTCATTTTTTTCATTTAGCCTATTAATTTGCTCAATTATCCGTTATCATATAAGAATTCACTTATATGAGGAGATGAACGATTTTGTTAAGTCAACAATTAAAAGCTTTAGCTGATGATAATCGCTTACGTATACTCGCATGCTTAAAGCAAGGTGAGTGTTGTGTATGCGATTTTATCGATGTATTAAATGTTTCACAACCTGCAGTGAGTCAGCATCTTAAAAAATTAAAGGATGCTGCTATTATTACGGAGCGTGTAGCAGGAAAATGGAAATACTATCAAATCGCCTCACCGATGTCACCTATTGTCGCTAGTGTTATGGGTGAGTTAACACCTATTACATTCCGTAAAGGGACGTGTACAAATTGATTGCAGCTGCTTTATTTTTTATTACCTTACTGTTTGTTATTTGGCAACCTAAAAACCTTTCCATAGGCTGGTCGGCTATGGTAGGTGCTACGCTCGCATTACTCGTCGGCGTCGTGAGCTTTCAAGACGTTATTGATGTGTGGCATATTATTTGGAATGCTACGCTTGCCTTTATTGGCATTATTATTATTTCGCTCATTCTTGATGAGCTAGGTTTCTTTGAATGGGCGGCGCTTCATATGGCAAAGCTTGCTAGAGGAAATGGCATAGTATTGTTTATTTATTTAATTTTACTAGGGGCTGTTGTCTCCGCGTTATTTGCAAATGACGGTGCCGCTCTATTATTAACACCTATCGTTTTAGCTATGATTCGTAAACTACAATTTGATGATCGTATGATTTTTCCTTACATTATTGCTAGTGGCTTTATCGCAGATACCGCTTCCCTACCGCTCGTAGTAAGCAATTTAGTTAATATTGTATCTGCTGATTTTTTCGGCCTTCACTTTGTGGACTATGCACAACAGATGTTGATACCCTTTATTTTTTCCGTAACAGCAAGCTGCATCATTTTACTTTTATTTTTCCGCAAGCAATTGCCTAAAAGTTACGATTTAACGCAAGTAGCAACACCTATGAGTGCAATTAAAGATGTGCGCTTATTTAATATAGCCTTCGTTTTATTAGGTCTATTATTAATTGGTTACTTTACAAGTAGTATTATAGCGATTCCTGTATCTTTCATTACTACAGCCATTGCATTGTTATTTTTAGCTTTGGCACAAAAAAGCAAGGCGGTTTCTACAACTACTGTCATTAAGGGAGCACCGTGGGCCATTGTCTTTTTCTCACTAGGTATGTATGTCGTCGTTTACGGGTTACGCAATGCAGGACTAACGCAATTGCTTACTACAGTTATAGAACAAGCAACAGATCACGGCTTATTTGTTGCCACTATGAGCATGGGCTTTATCGCTGCTATTATTTCCTCCCTGATGAATAATATGCCAACAGTTATGATTGATGCGTTAGCGATTGCTGATACGACAGCTAGCGGTACGATGAAAGACGCTTTAATTTATGCTAATATTATCGGCTCTGATTTGGGTCCAAAGTTTACTCCTATCGGCTCACTAGCTACGTTGCTATGGCTACATGTTTTGTCGCGTCAAGGCATTACGATTTCGTGGGGGTATTATATGAAGGTCGGTATTATTTTAACAGCACCTGTACTTTTTATTACGCTATTTGGTCTTTACTTAACGTTATAATTTAGTAATCTAAACAATACCTAGTTGACAACTAAACTTTAAAGCATTATGCTCTCTAAAATAACTCTTTTAGGGAGACGTTGGGATGCGAAATTATGATGTAACGAAAAAAACAGCGCTCACCACTTTATTTTGGCGTAGCGCTGTTCCTATTTTTTTACTGTGTATTTGGGTATGGCTTGCCTCTTGGCTACCTATTCCCTCACCCACAGATTTTACATTAATCAAATTTTAAACCTTTTAATGCATTAGCTAATGCATCATTTACTGGCTCATCTTCTTGTTGTTTCATATATTTTTGAACGTCGCGTTTACTTACTTTGCCTTTACTACTTTGTTGGCGACGTTTTTGGAAAGCTGACATTTTTTCGCGGTAGCCACAGCGACATGTAAAGATTTGGCCATCGCCTTCCCCGCGTAATTCTAATTTCTTTTTACACTCCGGACATCTCGCATTTGTCGTGCGCGATACATTTTTACGATGACCACACTCACGATCTTGACAAACTAACATTTTACCTCGCTTACCATTAACCTCAAGCATTGGCTTGCCGCAATCTGGACATGATTTACTTGAAATATTATCATGTTTAAACTTCGTCGTATCCGCTTTGATTTCTTGCACGATGGCTTTCGTGTAATCTTTCATTTCAGCAATAAAATCTGCTTTTTTTAATTTACCATGGGCAATTTGATCAAGCTTCAACTCCCACTCACCTGTTAGCTCTGGCGAACGTAAGCCCTCAGGTACTAGTTCAAGCAATTGCTTACCTTTTGACGTAACAAAAATGTCTTTCCCACCACGTTTTTCAATTAAAAATGAATTAAATAATTTATCAATAATATCTGCACGCGTTGCTACTGTCCCAAGACCACCCGTAGATTTTAATGTAGCTGCTAACTTTTTATCACTCGCTTGCATATAGCGCGTTGGATTTTCCATAGCTGATAGCAATGTCGCTTCATTAAAACGTGCTGGTGGCTTCGTTTGGCCTGTCGTCTCATTAACGAGCGTTACCGGTAGTTTATCGCCTTTACGTAATTGAGGTAATAACTGCTCTTTAACGTCTTGTTCCTCTTCATCTATATGGTGATACACTTCTTTAAAACCTTGAGCTAGCACTGTCTTGCCTCGAGCGATAAAGTGCTCGTCTGCGATAAGCGCATGCACAGTGAGTTGTTCGAATTCATGCGGTGGATAAAGCACTGCTAAAAAGCGTTTAACGACTAAATCGTAAATTTTACGTTCCTTATCAGTAAAGGCAGAAAAATTCACATATTCTTCTGTCGGAATAAATAGGAATAGGTAACTTTCCACTTCGGCATTATCCGTTAAGTGTACTCGTTTTCCCCTCCTCCGCACCGTACGTGAGAGTTTCCTCTCATACGGCGCTCCATCAAATAGTCAGTAGATTAATCGGTTCAAGATTACAATGTTTTCGAAGTTTATTTAGCTTGTTTAGGGCTTTTTTATCTTCAATGATATTTTGGTATTTCTCAATCGATTCATTTGTTGTTGCGTGTATTAATTTATGCACCAATTTGTGGACAATTCGTAGGTTTTTATATTCATCTGTACCACCTTGATTTCGGGGGAGTACATGATGACAGTGTAGTTCTTCTATGGTTAATTGTTTCCCTGTTACTTCACATTTCATTTGTGACATGGAAGCTCTTGAAACACGATTATCATTGTATTCAGCACTTTCATATGGATTATACATTTTAGCCAATTGAATAATGTCATCTCTTGTTAGGCTTGTTAGGCTTTTTGAAGATTTTATTCGACCTTCTTGTGTATAATCACAGATATCTTGACTAAAGTTCATAACTTTTTTATGCTGAACGTAATGAATTGGATAGATACATACGTTGTGAATCTTCCATGTTTTCGATTCAGATTTCCCATAGAATTTCTTATATAGCGGTGACATGTCGGTGTCACTTGGCTTTAAGAATTTCCCTACTTGCCTTAACTTGTGATGCATATATGGTTTCAGTGTGAAAGCCAATTTCGCAAAATCTATATTGCAGTAGGTAGCACAGCTATAATACTCATGCCAACCTAAAATCATACTGTTGAGTTTTGTAATATGGGATGATTGAATGTTATCTGGGATAATTTTGACTTGTTCTTTTATCTCCTTTTTCATTCTTTCAAGTGCTTTGTCTGATACGTGTGATTGTGCCACATACCCTCCAAACGTTTTTCCCTTTTTCACAGCTTTGATTTTTACTCCTAAAAAGTCAGAGTAGTTTTTCCGCAAATTAATAATTTTTGACTTTTCCTCACTGATGTCCAATTTCAAGCGAATTTTTAGCCAGTCTTTAACCGCATATAATATTCTTTTTGCACTCTGATAATCTTTACACATAATTTTGAAATCATCTGCGTATCTCACAATATACATTTGTTTTAATTTTGTTTTCTTTTGTTGATTTTTCTGACTTGCATAGTTTTTGTATTTCTTTTGTGTTGTGAAAGTTTCCCATTGTGAAGAAATCCACCAATCTAATTCGTTTAAAACAATATTAGATAAAAGGGGGGAAAGAATTCCTCCTTGTGGTGTTCCTTTATTTGGAATACCTTCTCCTTGAATTGGAGCTTTTAACATAGCTTTGATGATGCTGATTAATTTCCTATCCTTTATCCCTAATGTGTACATTTGTTTAATAAGTTTTGTTTGATTCACATTATCGAAAAAGCCCTTAATATCAATATCAACAGTATAGTAAAACTTACCAATATTGATGAGGCTCATCATTCTTGAAATTGCATGTTTTGTACTTCGGTTAGGACGGAAACCATAACTATGTGGGTGGAATTTTGCTTCACATATCGGTTCTAACACTTGTTTAATACATTGTTGTACAAGTCTATCAATCATTGTCGGTATTCCTAAAGGGCGTGTTTTCCCATTTGCTTTCGGAATGTGGACTCGTCTAACAGTGTCGGGCTTATAAAACTTTAGTTTCTCTTGCACCGCTTCAATATACGATTCCAATGATTGATTTTTAATTTCATTAATTGTGAGTTTATCTGTGCCAGCAGTTTGACTGCCAGTATTACTTTTAATTGTGCGAAAAGCTAAACGAATATTATTTTCACTCGAAATAATACGCATTAAATTTCGAAACGATTCATTATTTTGTGACCGTTCATATAAGTCATCAAATATTTTTGTCATATCATAATAGTCATTGTATCTATATTTGTTCGTCACTCTGTTGGGACAACTCCTTTGCAGAAAATTGTTTTCCCTTTCTTACCCGAAAAACAGAGTTAGTTTTGAATCGATTAATCCATTCTTATTTGACTCGTGCCTATCCCTCCACTACTTATTATCATAGCTTCATCGGTACTGTGGCACTACTTTCACCAAGATAAAGTAGCTTATTATACCCGAAGGATTTTTCGTCTACAACTGTCCTCGACTATGAGTTTCTGTAATACAGATACAGTTCTTGGCTTCCCACGTTCCAAAGATTCCCGTTAACGTAATACTTAGGTGCTTCCTTTGAGCCTGTTAGCTTGATACCGTCTGTTGCTCGGTATAGAGTTTTTCATAACGCGAAATCTTACTCAACTCCACTAACTTACCATTATTGGTAATACCTTATCGTCACAGATAAGATAACCACCTATAGACCCGTACATTCAGAAGTTCGTCAGTATATTTGTACATTCTCACCATATATTACAACCACCCGACTACTCTAAGTGACAGTTCTTAATTCCCGTTCACTTTCGCCGACTTCACCCCGCTTTAAACAGTTCCACAATAGTCTGCTTTCCTGCTTAGGGGAGTATTAGTGTGAGGGTTTCAGCTCAGCATGACGGCTTTCATTCCCCTCAAGGATTCTTCAGTTTTCTAATAAATCTTCCCAACCAATATTTCTATTGGAATTTCAGATTAACGTGTCGCACTCGCGTGATGATCACTTACTTTACTATCATCTACAAAGGATTTATTCGCTTTAATTGGTTTTGTTAACACCTTATTAGCTAGTGGACGATACTCACCGACACCGCATGATTTAATACGCTCTGGTAGAGTAGCTACAATATCGCTCGATAAAAAGCGCGAGTCAGTACGTGGGTACGTCAACACTTTATGTTGCTCATACAGCTTTTGCATAATATTTAGCGTTTCTTTAGCAGAGTATCCGAAAATTTTATTAGCATCGCGCTGTAATTCTGTTAAATCATATAGGCCTGGGGCATACGTTTTTTTATGTTTTTTATCAACCGCTGTAATAACCGCTTGTTCATCATTAATTTTTTGCATAACAGCTGTTGTTTTCGCGCGATCAAACGTTTTTGTATCTTGCGTTTTTACATCTTGCCATGTAAATTTAACGTCTTTTGTAATAGCTTCTACACCGTAAAATGTTTTAGGTTTGAACGTATTTATTTCTTGCTCTCGCGCTGCAATAATAGCAACTGTCGGTGTTTGTACACGACCTGCTGACAGTTGGGCATTATGTTTTGTCGTAAGCGCACGTGTGGCGTTTAGCCCAACGTACCAGTCTGCTTCTGACCTTGCAACTGCTGCATGATATAAGTTTTCGTAAGCTTTACCTGGTTTTAAATTAGCGAAACCTTCTTTAATCGCTTTATCCGTAACCGAAGAAATCCATAGACGCTTTGTCGGTTTATTAACATGTGCTTTATCAATAATCCAACGCGCTACAAGCTCGCCTTCTCGCCCCGCATCTGTAGCAATAATAATTTCATTAACATCTTTGCGTAACAGTTGAGACTTTACCGCGTTATATTGCTTCGTCGTTTGACGAATGACCATCGTTTTTAGTGTAGGTGGTAGCATCGGCAAATCTTCTAAATTCCACGTTTTATACTTTTGATCGTACGCCTCTGGATCTGCTAATGTTACAAGATGACCAAGTGCCCATGTAACGATGTACGTATCACCTTCTAAATAACCGTTACCTTTTTTCGTGCATTTTAGCACGCGGGCAATGTCTCTTGCTACAGAAGGCTTTTCTGCAATCACGACTTTTTTAGCCATTATTATCCCTCATTCTTTCCATATTTTTCACGCCATTGTGGGCGTTTTTCGTTGAGTTTTTGTTCAATTGCACTATCAAAACGCTCCGCTAATACGTGCCAAGCGCGCGCATAATAACTATCTTCTTGTTTATTATAAAGGACAAAATACAAACAAGGCACATCATACACTTGTTGCATAGTTGCTTCATCAATTGTCAGCACAATATGATGAGGTGCTACAGTAAGATGTTTACAGTACTGCTCATCAGTCAATGTTGGCATCGCACTATCGTATAATGGTGCATAAAAATGTTCATTCGCTTCGACCGCTTCTAAACTAATCGTCGAAAATGCTTGATCCACTAAACTATAGAGCAATGTCGTTTTTGTAGAGGGAAGCTGTTGCTCAAAAATCCCTTGCGCTAACTGGCTCTCTCCTCTAGTAGTTAACGCGTAAGGCACTTGTTGTGTAATCATTCGTTGTGCTTGTAGCATGTGCAAAATGTCTGTAATAAAAATAAGTTCCACGTGTAAAAGCTCACTAATTTGTTCGGCTTTACTAATAGGTAATTTACGAATGACAATCAATACCATCTTCATTAATACGTCCATTGCTACCCGTGAAGTTGGCGTATACTGGACATCTATTGCTTGCAGTGGCACACTGCATTCACCACTCTCTACAATGCTAACATGTAAATCGCTTAATAACTCACGCTTTAGCCGTTGTTTCAACTCCTGCATTACTTCACCCCTACTGCTCCTACTTTATAGCTACCGCCCACTTGCTCAACAGTCGCACGTAATGTTGTATACATCTCACGCGTGTCGCTATGACGCGCTTTTTCAGCAAACATTTCGCTATTACCTACGAGTATTAGCAACTGACGTGCGCGTGATAAGGCAACGTTAAGACGTCTATAATCTTTGGCAAATCCTACATCTCCACCTTTTTTAGCATTACGTACCATACTAACCATCACGATATCCATTTCCATCCCTTGGAACTTATCGACTGTTCCTGTACGAATGAGTAAATGGGGTAACGCCACTTCCTGTTCTACAAGACGTTTTAAACGTTTCACTTGCTCGCCATAAAAGCTAATAACGCCTACCGTTTTTTGTTCATTCAGCGGTATACTACCTGCTTGCTTCGCCTCTGCGACCGCCTCATTCGTTTCAATCAGCACGCGTTTAATTGTCGCTAACTCACCTTCGTTATAGCGGCTCGTTCCATTGACAACACGTTGTTCGTAATAAGCTTCAGTAGACGGGGTATCTAGCCATACTAAATGGTTGTCGCGCTTAAAGTAAGTCGTTGTTAAACCGTGATCACGCTCACTATCTTGTAAGCCGCATTGTAACCCTCCTGCTTCATCCGCATAAAAAGGCGCAATACTTTGCATAATTTGATCATGCATTCGATATTGAATCGCTAGCATTTGTTTATGCGTTGCAGGCAATTGTTTAAATAAGCGCTCAAATAAAGACTCTTTTAAAAGTTGCGCTATTTCTTTTTTGCCTTCAAGCGAAGGATTAGCGAGTAGCATTTGTGCCATCGTTTCTTCTAATGTATCGTCTCCTAGTAGCGGTGGTAATTGATGATGATCGCCTACTAAAATAATTTGCTTCCCTTTTAACATCGGCAATAATAACTCAGGTGGTGTAGCTTTCGATACTTCATCAATAATTACCGTATCAAATGCATCGAAGCTATTGGTAAACTCAGGGCGCGCTGAAGCCACACATGTCGTACCTACGACGTTCGCATGTGCAACATACATTTCACGTATTTTACTGCTATCTTCATCTGTCGCTTCTTGAAGTAAGGTGCGCCACGTCTCGCGTAACTCTGCTATAATCGGTTGTTGCGCTTGTTGTGCCACAAGTGTTGCGTAATGCTCATCTAAAGCACGTTGACGCGCTATAAGATCATCATATACTTGTTGCGGATTTGTTTGTATGAGCGCTTTGAGTGCAAGCGCTTCTTTTTGCAAATCGCTACCTTCTTTATTTTTTTGCCGGCTTATTGTTAATTGCGTTTCAATTTCTTGTTGTAGTTGCTCTATGCTAGCTTCGTACTGTTTAATTTGCTGTTGTAATTGCTCGAGTCGTGCAGTAATTTTAGCCTGCTGCATTTGCTCAAGCTCTACATCCAACTGCTGTTTTTCTACTTGTTTCAGCTCATTCGTTAATTGCTCAACAGAAGCGCTAGGCGGGGTACAAGTGAAATTTTGTAAACGTTGTTCTAACACTTGACGTTGCGCCTCTTTTTGTTGCTGCGTTTGCACAATAAAATCATTCATAAAACGCTCTTGTTGTAATACTTGTGGTAGCAATGTGCGGATATAAGCTAAATTATCTTGTATTTGTTGTTCACTATACTGATAGCTTTTACACTGGTGATGCACATAAACCCCTATTGTCATAAAGGATAGTAGCCATCGTGCACTCGCTTCTCCTGCTTCACGTTGCGTAAAAGCTTGTAAGCCTTGCGCTATTTTTTCAAACGAAAAGTTCGCTGTTTTCATAATGGCTTCTGCTCGACATGCCACATATGTCGCTTCATCTACTTCTTCAGCTAAAGCCGTAATTACTTGCTGAATGCGCTCTTGAATTTGTCGATACTTATACAGTTGCCCATACGCACGTAACGTTTGCGCTAGCCCTTTTGGAAAATGACGAACTGAAATACCGTACCGTTTAAAATAACGTGCTAGGCGTTCAGGCGTCGTCAGCGCAGCGATAAAACGCGCCGCCTCATCGTAATGAGCATTGTCATAAAGCTTATCAACTCGTTGATGTTGGTAGTGCTGTAGTTGCGCTACAACTTGTTGATAGGCGAGTTGTTGCTGTATATCAGCATAGCGCTCTTTATACTGGGCATACTTCTCTGCTAATTGTTTAGGCATGTTCGCATGCTTTTCAAACAATTGCTCTAGTTCATTTACTAACGTAAGCGAGGCTTGCTGTTGTGCTTGTTGCTTGATGATAAGCGCCTCTTTTTTTGCATCCGCCTCATCAATCATCGCTTTACACGCCACCATTTGCTCTCGTAACTGCGGTAAACGCTCTTCGGCTTGTGCCACTTGTTCTATATTTTTTTGATGATGCTCAAGTTCTCGTTGCAACGCTTCTTTCGTTTGTTGTAAATGATGTATTTGCTCCTGTAGCTTATCGCTTTCACTAGGCTGTTTAGCAATCGTTTGTTCTACTGCAGCGAGCGTTTGCTCTAGCCAATAATAACCTACATTTTCTTCAATAAAGGGGCGCCCTTCTTCCTCTATGCTTTCCGTACGTCCGAAGCGTAAAATTCTTGTATCTACATCTTTAAATAAACGACCGAGGGCATTGTCCACTGCTAAGTTAGATTGTGAGGCGATTAAGGTTCGCTTACCCGCTCGTACATTTTGCAGGCAAATTTCAGCAATCACTGTCGTTTTACCTGTGCCTGGTGGTCCTTGAATCGTAAAAATATCAGACGATGCTAGTGCACCTCGTACAGCACGTTGTTGATAGTCATTTAAGTCGTTATGAAAAGTAATAGGTTCAAGTGTTTTAAGTGGTTGTAAGCGAGGCGTTTTTTCAAACAAAACACTTTCTAAATTAGGGTTTACGGCAAGGCCATCTGCTAAAGCCTTAAAGCCACCACGTAAACGTTGTAACTGAATAAGTGATGCGCGGTTTGTAAATGTCACAAGTGGTTTACCTGCTAGTAATTGACGTTGCCTTGCTAAACGCTGTGCTTTAGCGCGCAGTTCAATGACCACCGTTTTTTCTTTAGCATTTACTTTTACCACATTACCGATATCACTGTGGGCTGCTAGTGACACACCATAATTTTCAATTTGTGAAAAAACTTTAGATTTTACAGTTAATTGCAGCGTCATTTTACTAAAGCTGTCATTAAAATAAGCTTGCTGGTAACTTGCCTCAATATCATTTTGTGTCTCTTTACTTTCTTGAATTTGTAAATAACCTTCCCAGCTAGCGATACGCTTTTCAACATAAGCCGAACGCTCTTTAGCAATCGGGAGTGCTTCTATCGCTTCTCGAAATGGTTTAGTAAAAATGCCTTTACGAAATGACTCTGTAATAAACTTCACATCAAGCGTTAGGCGGTAATTCGTTTCGAGGTGGGTGTGAAAGCGATGCGGCTCTGTTTGATAATTAACAACAAGAAAACCGTCTGCTTTACAAAGACAATGCATCACGATAACGTCCCCTTGCAATGCTTTATTTTCTCTCGGACTCATAATAAGCTTTACTTTTAACTCGTCCGAAGCTTGTGCTGCCTCTCGC
Source organism: Metalysinibacillus jejuensis (assembly GCF_003057615.1). Taxonomy (GTDB): domain Bacteria; phylum Bacillota; class Bacilli; order Bacillales_A; family Planococcaceae; genus Metalysinibacillus; species Metalysinibacillus jejuensis. The sequence goes on along the minus strand of NZ_QAFW01000041.1, from coordinate 6,862 downwards.
TCAATATGAACGCGATAAAAAGATTGCTTGTTAAAAAGTTGCGCTGCTTTTTCATAATCATTTTCCATTTTAGCTCGAGCTGTTTTCGTTAAAATCACACTGCATTCTTGTCGCATACTACCCCTCCCTCTACGCAATACATATCTTTTCATTTTACCACAAAAAAATGCCACAGAGTATTTGAGGCTAACTCTGTGGCAAGCTATTATCTTTCATCAATTGCTTCTTTTGCTAACGTGCTACTCATCGCACAATACTGTACAAAGACACGCGCTAATTCACGCAAGCGATTTTGTACGCCTTCATCGATAATTTTATTATCAGCATTGAAGTGTGTTGTATGCGTGTACACATAGTTAGGTGTAACTAGTGCACGGAAGTAATCTAAAATTGGTTTCAGTTGATTTTCTACTACGAGATGATGCTGATACGTTCCACCGTTTGCTACAATTGATACAGGTTTATAACGCATCGTTTTAGGGTGTAGCATATCAAAGGCATTTTTTAATACACCTGGAATAGACGCTTGGAAAATCGGTGTTGCAATAATGTAAGCATCCGCTTCTTCAAACTTCGCTACCATTGCCTTCATTGAATCATTGAGTGGCGTACCATCAACAATTTGATGTTCATACTCGCTGAAATACATAATCTCTAACTCAAAATCTGGTGCAAGGTCTTGGATGTAAGTTTCGATTTGTTGTAAAATCGCTCCTGTTTTACGGCCTAATACTGTGCCGTCGACAAGTAAAATCTTCATGAATGAATACCCTCCACTTACTTAATAATGTATTTCTATTGTAGCAAAACATTATTGACCTGCGTAACAATTCCGATAAATTCAGTCTTTTGACGTAGCTTGTTTTCGGCGTTCTTGTTCTAAGCGCTCCTGCACACGTGCTTCTTTAACAGCCGGTGAAACTAAACTCACAATTGTTGCACCTGACTCTACATTACGCACTTTACCATTGACGAAGAAAGAAATATCGCCCTCTTCTCGCACGACAAATAACGGAATGCTGTCAGGCGCTTTAGAACGCATAAACTGGTTGTACGTATACTTATCGGTAATTGACGTACGACGCATAACGAAACCTTGCTCTAATAAGTCATTTAATTTATGAATATCTTGCGACGGCTCAAATAACATTTTACCGCCTAATGATTTACGATAGTTTTGCGGATCATTCATATGCATTGTAGTTTGATATAAATTTTCTCGCCCTAAATCTGGCACAAAGCTCGAACAAATAAGGGCATTGTAGGCATCATCAGTTGTTGCGGCAATCATTTTTTCATAAGGTGATAAATCTACACTATATTCGGTTTGTTCAGATAAGACATCGCCCGCTAAACTCGGTATCCCCATATGGCGTGCATCGCGTAAATCTTGCCAGTTGCGATCCATAATTAACACAGGCTTATTTAAATCTTGTAGCTCTTTTGCTAATACTGCAGCAAAAGGTGAACCACCAATAATTAATACACCCGATTCTTTAGTAGCAGTTAAGCCTAATTTATCCGCTAGCCAACTAATGGAGAAGCCATGAGCTAGTACCGTTGCAAAAACCAACGCCAATGTTAAAGCTGTTAAAACTTTGCCATCCTCATAACCAGCATCAACGAGCACCGTCGCAAAATAGCCTGATACCGTTAATGCAACAATGCCTCGCGGCGCAATCCAACCAAGTAAAATCTTTTCATTTAAAGGCACGCCTGTTTTAATAGTAGCAATAAAAATAGATAATGGGCGTACAATAAACATCATTGCTACTACAAATAACAGCATGCGAATATCTAAAATACTTTTTAACGTCTCAAGGGATAATGATGCCGTCAACATTACGAAAACGCTAGAAATTAATAGCACAGAAACATTTTCCTTAAAGTGACGCATATCGCGAATAGACGTTAAGTGCATATTTGCCATAATCATCCCCATCGCCGTCACCGCTAATAACCCTGTCTCATGCATTACTGTATCACTTAGCGCAAAGGCTAATAGTACAAAGGCAAAAACGACAGGTGATTTTAAATACTCTGGTACATAGCCTCGCTCTAAGACAACACCTAAGCTAAATCCGATGCCTAAACCTAGCAGTACAGCGAAAATAGCAGCCGCAAAGAACTCTAGTAAAGCTACTCCTGTAGTTTGTGCATCTAAAAATAGCACAACATTAAACGCAAATAAGGCAAGTAGTGCACCAAATGGATCGACGACAATGCCTTCCCATTTTAAAATCGAGGCAGGTCGCTCCTTTAATTTCGCTTGACGTAATAGCGGTAAAATAACAGTGGGTCCTGTCACAATAAACAGCCCGCCAATAACGAACGCTACTTGTAGTGATAAACCTGCTACGTAATGAGCAGCTAGCGACCCTGCAATCCACGCCACAAAAGCGCCTATCGTTGAAATACGAAAAATAGGTTTACGAAACCCTTTAATTTCTCTAAAGTCGAGGCTTAAACTACCTTCAAATAAAATAATCGCTACAGCTAATGAGATGAGCGGATTAAAAATAGCCCCAAAACTTTGCGAGGGATCAATTAAACCTAAAAATGGACCAACGAGTAAACCTGCAAAGGACATAATTACAATTGCTGGCACATTAAAGCGCCAAGCGAGCCATTGCGAAAGAATACCTAAAGAAACAATTAATGTAATTTGAAATAATAAAGAGTCTAACATAGTTTCACTTCCTTTCTTCTTTTGTTACCGTTTTTACTAAGAGTTATTCACGTTCTTTCCAATTAAATATAATTTCCTATTCTTCCTCCTCTATAATTGGTGGTGCTAAAGATTGTAAAATATGCGAAGGATATATGGCGACTTTCTGCTTTTTTTCATAGAGAGCAATGCATATCATCGCTGTTGCTACTTGGCTCGCTTCAATTGCTCGGTACTTCTTCAGTGGGCCAACTAATAGTGGCTGAGCAATCGTTAACACAACTCCCCCTAAACGCTCCCCTAAGCGAAATTCCTTACGTGGCCCCTTTAATAAAGACGGCCGTACAAGGGATAATTGTGGCAAATCTAGCTCAATAAGATCGCGCTCTAACATGCCTTTCACACGATTATAATAAACAAATGAAGTTGCTTTTGCCCCCATCGCTGTAATGACAATAAAGTGGGGTATCCCTTTTTTCTTAGCTAAAGAAGCGATGTGAAGAGGGTAACTAAAATCTACTTGTTCAAAAGCTTCTTTCGTCTTCGCCTTCTTTTTCGTAGTACCTAAGCAACAATATACTTCATGCGCAAAATCAATATCTTTCTCTTCTAAATACTCGAAGTCACGTACTTTTACGATGAGTTTTTCATGCGCAAAATCCAGTTGATGTCGCACGATAGCCGTCACTGAAACATACGTATCACATTCACATAGTTGTTTAATCAACTCGCTACCTACGAGACCTGTTGCTCCTACTACAATAGCTGAGCGTAAATTCATCATACTCACTCCTCCTTCTTCCTACCTTCATCTTTACATAGCTAGTTAACGTTTTCACTATATAATTTCGGCATAACGCGTTTGATTTTCCAATTTTGTCATGCTATATTTCAAAACAGGCTACACATATTAAGTGGAAGGAAGTTTTAACATGCATACAAAAAGCGAAATTCAGTACCAAATTACCGAGTTAAAAATGGAGTATATGAATTTACAAGGCGATATCGAAAAACTAGAATCAACAGGTCATAATGACATGGTAACAAAAGCAGAGCAACGTCTAGCTGCAATGGAAGTTCGTTTAGCTGAACTTAACAAGCAATTAGCGTCATTTTAAAGAGAAGAGGCAAACGCTATGGCAATATTAACAGTAGAAAAACTCGGTCACTCATTTGGTGATCGTACATTATTTAAAGATGTATCATTTCGTTTAGTGGAAGGTGACCATATTGGTTTAGTTGGTGCTAACGGCGTCGGTAAATCAACATTAATGAGCATCATTACAGGTCAAGCCATTCACGATACAGGCAAAGTAGAGTGGCTCCCTAACACACATTACGGCTATTTAGATCAGCACACTGTCTTAGAGACGGGACGCACTATGCGCGATGTACTGCGTGATGCCTTCCTTCCTTTATATAAAAAAGAAGAAGCCCTAAATGATATTACGAATCAGATGGCTGATGCAACACCAGAACAATTAGAAAAATTACTAGAAGACATGGCGGAAATTCAAGATGCGCTCGATGCGGGCGACTTTTACACGCTCGATATGAAAATCGAGGAAGTAGCACGTGGGCTAGGGCTAGATGCAATTGGACTCGACCGTGATGTAGCTGCCTTATCAGGTGGACAGCGTACAAAAGTTTTACTCGCTAAGCTACTGTTAGAAAAACCGAAAGTATTATTGCTCGATGAGCCGACCAACTACTTAGACGAAGAACATATTACATGGCTTGCTAACTATTTGAAAAACTACCCGCATGCTTTCCTCCTCATCTCACATGATACGGAATTTATGAACGGCGTCGTTGACGTTATTTTTCATTTGGAGTTTTCTAAACTCACACGGTATACAGCAACGTATGAAAAATTTATAGAGCTTGCGGAAATCAATAAACGACAACATATCGATGCCTACGAAAAGCAACGCGACTTTATTAAAAAGCAAGAGGATTTTATCGCAAAAAATAAAGCGCGCTACTCTACGACTGGTCGTGCGAAGTCGCGTCAAAAACAACTTGATCGTATGGAGCTAATTGATCGCCCTGAAACAGCACTTAAACCGACATTTGAATTTAAACAGTCTCGTTCTTCAGGACGCTATGTAGTAGAAGCTAAAGATTTAGTCATTGGGTATGACAAACCCCTTCTGCCTCCGTTAACTTTTGCCATTGAACGCGGTGAAAAAATCGCATTAGTTGGCATGAACGGTGTTGGTAAATCTACATTATTAAAAACGATGATGGGTAAAATTAAAGCGTTAGATGGCACAGTAGCACGCGGTGACTTTTTATTCCCTGCCTATTTTGAACAGGAAGTAAAAGCACCACATATTACACCCATTGACGATGTATGGGGCGCTTTCCCAAGCATGACGCAAAGTGAAGTACGTGCAGCACTGGCCCATGCTGGTTTAAAAAATGAACATATTTCTCGACCGATGAATCAACTATCAGGTGGCGAGCAGGCTAAAGTCCGTTTATGTAAACTGAGTATGGAAGAAAGCAACTGGCTGATCTTTGACGAACCTACTAATCACTTAGACGTCGATGCTAAAGCAGCATTAAAAGAAGCAATGAAAAATTATAAAGGTACAATTATTTTAGTAAGCCATGAACCTGAGTTTTATGATGGGCTTGTTACAAAAGTATGGAATGTTCAAGACTGGTTTACAACTGGTACACAAACAATATAGGACCGACGGGCAGCGAGTTTCGCTGTCCGTTTTTGTTTACTTACATCAATGTAAGACAGTTTTCAGAAACTTTTTTACTGAAAGCACGTATATATTAGTGAAAAGTGGGAATAGATAACTATGCTAAAGTAATTCAAAAATTCCCATTGACTTATAAGTAGTTTAGTGGTAAGATATATGTATAGTACAAATAAGCTACTAGCTAAGTTAAAATCTAAAACAAATAGGAGGAATGAAGAATGACAGTAACGATTTATTCACAAGCGAGCTGTTCTTCATCCAGAAAAGCATTAAAATGGCTAAAAGAAAATGAAATTCCTTTTAAAGAAAAACGTATTACATCACAACCGCTTACTTTAGCTGAATTTAAAGAAATCTTAAGTATGACGGAAGACGGTACGGATGAAATTATCGCAACTAATTCAAATGACTATAAAAATTTAAATTTAGATATCGAACAACTTTCTATTCAGGAACTATATGAAGTCATCCAAGAGCACCCACGTATGTTACGCAGCCCAATCTTAATTGATGAAAAACGTATTCAAGTCGGCTACAATGAAATGGACATTCGTCGTTTCATTCCGCGTAAAGTACGTGCATTCGAACTGCATGCTATGCAACGTCTAGCGCAAGAGAGTTAAGTAGTTGGAGCTGATTATAGTGGATAATCAAAAACGTGAAACCGTCTCTTCTCTATTTGCCATCGCTGCTTCATTAGAGCGTAAATGGACAAATGATTGGAATACGCATAATTCTTTAGGTTTTTCTAAAACGCATATTTTATTACTAGAGTTTCTTTCGACTGAAGGGCCTAAGCGTCCATCAGCAATCGCTGAACACTTACAAGTAACGTCTGGCGGTGTTACAGTGTTAACGACCAAGCTTTTAAAGTCTGGTTTTATCGAAAAAACACAACAAACTACCGATCGACGTGCCTCTCAAATCGCCATCACAGAACAAGGCGAAGAACTGTTAGAGCAATCGAAACAACAAATTGAAGCTTTAGTGACGAATATGTTTGGTATGCTTTCTCATGAAGAGCTCGTAACCTTACGAGATATTTTCACAAAATGTTTAACCAAATAAAAGCTCAAATAATCCGCGGATTATTTGAGCTTTTTTGTGTACAGCGCAACTTGCTGGCCTTCTTCTTCAATTGTTGCTTGGTAAATAAAGGATAACTTCTCTACTAATTTAATTGAGCCTTCATTACGAGGTGCAATTTTAGCATGGACTTCTGTTTGAGACTCCCACGGCTAAAGCCGCAAGCCCTTCACCTTGCGATGTACGGGTGGGATTCTTGAGTGATGTACCGTTCGCAATTCATTTCTGCTTTGAACAATCCTCAAGATAAGGGCATCTCACTGCCCCTCCCTATCCAGTGCCTATAGCAGATAGGGCTACACTACTGTTACCATAGTGTACAGCTTTTGGTTCGTCATATGTTTTAGCGTCTTTTGCTTGACGACACATATTGTTTTACCGATAGCAT
>NZ_QAFW01000040.1 GCF_003057615.1 Metalysinibacillus jejuensis | reverse complement strand
AAATCGTGGTATTCTTAGCCATGAGAGATTCCTCCTCGTAAATGTTGGTGTGGTAACTTACATTTTACATGGAATCTCTCTTTTTTATTGCATTTTATTGGTAAAACTTAGTTAATCAACACGTGTGAAATTATAATAAAGAAATGAAGCCACTCATCGACTAGTGTAAATACGGTAGCGTACCGTATTTACACTAGCTTTTTTTCATCATAAAAAAACCTCAAACGTTAGCGCATGTAACGTTTGAGGTACCTAGCATTTATTGTTTTTGTGCGTGAATAAAAATACGTTCACTTTGTGCCTGAGGCGAGGCGTCTGTAAAATCTGCAGTAACTTGAATTTGCGTGAAGCCAGCTGCTTTTAGCCATGTCACATACTGTTGCCAATCATACGTTTGCTGGTAGTGCGTTTCATCAAAACGCGTGTACTGTTCACCGTCTGCGACAAAAAACGTCATATCATGTACGATACTATTTGGTGTCTCACCTTGTTCAGTATGCCAAATATAAGTGATGGCGCCGTCGTCGTACGTAAACGGTGATTGTAAAAAGATAGCCATTTTACTTAAGCTATGCACGTCAAAAAATAAATGACCACCTGGCGCTAACATCGCGTAAACACGTGCAAATGTAGCCTCTACTTCTTGTTGTGTCGTTAAATAATTTAGCGAGTCTAATAAAATCGTTACAACGTCTACCGCTTCAAAACCCTCGAGCTCTGTCATGGACTGACAAATGAGTGGCACATTTGTTAGCCTCTCACTCGCTACCATTAACATTTCTTCTGATAAATCAACGCCAGCACTTGTATAGCCGAGTGCTTGAAAGCGTTCGAGCATAGTGCCTGTTCCACAAGCAACATCTACTAATACAGGGTGTGTCGTTGAAGGCGCATTAGCGAGTACCCACGCTGCATAATCATCATACGGTACGTCTTGTTGCAACGCATCATAAACTAAAGCGAAATGCTTATAGCTGCTCACTGCACTACCTCAAGTAATGGTGCGTCTCCCCATAAGCGTTCTAAGTTATAATAACCGCGCTCATCTTTATGGAATACATGCACGACTACATCACCGAGATCCACTAAAATCCAACGTGCTTCGTCAAATCCTTCCATACGACGCACAGTATACCCTGCTTTTTCTGCTTGTTCTTTTACTTCACGTGCAATCGCCTGAACTTGGCGATCTGAGTTGCCGTGACAAATCATAAATTGGTCCGCTAAAAACGAAATACCTTCCATATTAAGTACAACGATATCTTCTGCGTGTTTATCATCTACCGCTTTGTAAGCAATTTGTAATAATGTCATTGTGTCTCTCCATTCATTAAATCGTTATAGCAAGCGAGCGTTAACGGAAACACAGGTTGCTTTGTATCAATTAAAAATCGCAACGAGTGTCGTACACAAGCTCGCATCGCTTTATCTAAGTTTTTTTGTGCTTTTTTTCGCAAGCGTTCAACGCCTGGGTAATTTCTTGTGGGCTCAATCATATCAGCAACGAAAATAATTTTTTCGAGCTTGCTCATACCAACGCGCCCCGTCGTATGATACTGAATGGCATGTAAAATATCGACATCTGTAATGCCAAACATCGATTCGGCATAATATGCAGCGACCGGCCCGTGTAATAACTCACTACCCCAGCCAATTACCGCTTGATCTAAATGCTGTTCACGAATAATCGCTTCCATTTTATCAATATCTTCATATTTAGCCATATCATGCAAAATAGCCGCTGTTTCTGCTTTTAACGGGTCTTCCCCGTAGCGTTCGGCTAAATCAATCGCCGTTTGCATAACGCCTAATGTGTGTAAATAACGCTTTTCTGGCATGCGGGGTTTAATCGCAGCTAGTAGTTGTTCGCGCGCCATATAATCCTTCCTCTCGTACATACTTTGCTACCGCTTCAGGTATTAAAAATTGTACCGTACGCCCTTCTTTAAAACGCTGGCGTAACATGGTTGAAGAAATATCAAACTGCGGTGCGTCAATCATTTGCACATTATAAATCGTTTGCGCTTGCGTATGGGGACGCGCAAAACCAACGAATGTTACGAGTTGATTTAACGTACCGATATCATGCCACGTATGCAGTGACTCAATCATATCGCCACCCATAATAAAATAAAAAGATGTATCAGGTTCGCGCTTTTTTAATGCGCGCATCGTAATAGCTGTGTAAGAAATACCGCCTTTGTTTATTTCATAAGGCTCCACTGTAAACTTTGGGTACGGCGCTGTCGCAATTTCTAACATGTTAAGTCGTTCCTTATCACTGACAGGCATCGTGACAGCTTTATGAGGCGGGATACCATTTGGCATAAAGCGAATCTCGTCAAGTGATAAAGCATTTAGTGTCTCATTTGCCATCATTAAATGACCAATATGAGGCGGATTAAACGTACCACCTAAAATACCGATTCGCTTTTTCATTACTTCTTCGCTACTTTCGGTAATACGATTTGTTTATTTTTGCGTGACTCTTTATATAATACAACCGTTAAACCAATTAGTTGAACAAGCTCTGCGCGTGTACCGCGTGCTAGCGCTTCCGCTACCTCATGCTTTTCGTCTTCACAGTTGTCTAAAATACGTACTTTAATTAATTCACGTGCTTCTAGTGCTTCGCTAATTTGTTTTAGCATCGCTTCATTTACGCCACCTTTACCTACTTGGAAAATCGGCGTTAAATGATGTGCTTCTGCACGTAAAAATCGTTTTTGTTTACCTGTTAACATCAAAATTAGTTTCCTCCTAATTGCTCTTCTATTGAAGCAATCATTGATTTTGTATCGGGCATAACGTCTAGCCAGTGGTTAAACGCAATCGCCCCTTGGTTGACAAACATCCCTACACCGTTAATAATCGTTGCGCCTTGTTTTTGAGCTGCTCGTAAAAACGGGGTTACGAGTGGATTATACACAATATCCGCAACAAATGCTTCTTTTCGCAAACGGCTAACGTCAATCGGCAATGCAAAATCTGCGCTAAGCCCTGCCGATGTCGTTTGAATAATAATATCATACGCACTTGCATCTACATCACTGAGCGCCATCGCTTCACCGTGGCCGAGCTCGTCAATAATTGCTTGTGCACGCGCTACGGTACGATTCGCAATCGTTAGCGTGTAACCAGCTTGAGCCATCGCAAAGGCAATACCTCTTGCCGCTCCGCCCGCACCTAGCAGCACAACTTTTGCCTCTGGCTTGTGACCTGTTACCATTTCAAGTGAGCGCAAAAAGCCAAGTCCATCAGTGTTATAGCCTTTTAAGCGACCATCGGCTAAGCGTACTACTGTATTAACTGCGCCCATTTTTTTAGCTAAAGGATCCAACTCATCAAGGTATGGGATGATTTTTTCCTTATGTGGAATGGTCACATTAAAGCCACTGCTACCAAGCACACGTAAGCTTGTAATAGCTGCAGCTAAATTTTCTTCCGTAACGTGTAAGGGAATGTAAGTAGCATCAATGCCTAGCTCAGCGAACCATGCATTGTGCATCTCAGGTGACTTAGAATGGGCGATAGGATCGCCAATAACTGCGAACCATTTTTTCATGGTCAATCACTCCTTAAATTAATGAAGGGCGTAAAAATACTTCCACGCCTTTTGGTGCGTGTGCTGCAATTACGACATGAGGGTCTTGTACGGTAATCCAACCAAGGCCAGAGAACACAATATCTGTGCGTCCCTCTTTAATTGAAAACTCATGACGTACTAATGGTGGTAACTGGTCAATAAATTGCTCAGATGGTGGTGCGAGCATTTTACCTTTATGATTAGCATACAATTCATCTGCTTTATCAAGTTTTGTACGGTGAATTGGTAAGTCATTCGCCATATATACCGTAAAGGCCGTGCGTTCGCCTTTAATAAAATCAAAGCGTGCTAAGCCGCCAACAAATAGTGTTTGCCCAGCATTTTGTTGGTATACTTTCGGTTTGATTTCTTTTTTCGGCATAATATATTTCAGCTCACTCGCATCAAGATAATGTGCCATTTGATGATGATTAATAATACCAGGTGTGTCAAACATTGCGCTACCATCATCTAAAGGAATATCAATCATATCAAGCGTCGTGCCTGGGAAGTGTGATGTGGTAATCACTTCGCCCTCACCTGTCGCTTGTTTAATAATACGGTTAATAAATGTCGATTTCCCTACATTTGTACAGCCTACAACATACACATTTTGTTTTTTACGATAGCGTTCAATCGCTTTCATGGCGTCTTCCATACCACGACCGCTATGCGCACTCACAAGTAAGACGTCGATTGGCTTAAGACCAAGCTTTGCCGCTTCGTGTTTTAACCAGTGCACGACTTTACCTGGCTTCACTGATTTTGGTAATAAATCAACTTTATTGGCAATCAATAATACAGGATTATTGCCTACAAAGCGGTGCAGGCCTGGTAACCAGCTACCGTTAAAGTCAAAGATATCTACGATTTTAACAATTAGACCATCTTGCGTGCCTAAACCGTTTAAAATACGTAAAAAATCGTCATCTGTTAATGATACAGGTTGGATTTCGTTATAGTTTTTCAAACGAAAACAACGCTGACAAATGACGGTCTCCTTATCTAATGATGAAGCGGGTGCATAGCCTACCTCACCTTTATTTGTTGTTTGAATTGTTGCGCCACAACCGATACATGTTGGCATTTCGTTCATTTTTTGTCCTCCCACGTTGTCTTTCCTTTTCGTTGTAAATCATTAAATACACGACGTTCTACAAAGCGATTAAACTTTGTAACAAGCCCATCTGACTGTGCAACAGGGCGCACTAAAATCGTATACATCCCCATGCGGTTACCACCCATAATATCTGTGAGTAGTTGATCGCCCACCATCGCTGTTTCGTATGGACGTAAACCAAGTTGAATCATTGCAGAATAGAAACCATTACCTAATGGCTTTTTTGCGCGTGAAATATACGGAATCCCGACCGGCTCAGCAAAAGCTTTGACGCGTGCTTCATTATTATTAGATGCAATAATGACACGGATGCCGCCCTCAGCTAAGCGCTCAAACCATGCAGCTAAATCCTCATTTGCATAAGGGGTATCCCATTCAATTAATGTATTATCTAAATCGGTTACCACACCCTTTATGCCTCTCGCTTTTAAAAAGTCAGGTGTGATATCATAAATGCTTTCTACATATTGCTTTGGCAACAAAAAATTATACACGTAATTCCCCTCACTCTAAACTTTATCGCCCTCATTATAGCATAGTTGCGAACGGTTCACCCACACGAATCATGCGGTTTTGTACTACGCTAGCTTCAAAGGCAATATCATTTTTTTGAAATAACATAACGACTGTAGACCCAAACGTAAAGTATCCTACTTCTTCGCCTTTATGCCACTGCGTTGACCTATTCGTTAAGGCGATAGAGTTCACAAACATCGCGCCTACTTTAATAAATTCACATTGCATAGTGCCGTGCTGTAATTGTGTCACCATACGGTAGTTATGAGAAAGCGGTGACTTACCATACGTTAAACCTGCTTGATTAACAGGATAGGATTTTCCGCCGAGCGTATACTGGCGCACAACGCTTGCATCTAGCGGGCTATGCATGCGATGGTAATCCGCCGGGCTTAAATAAAACACAATGTATTTGCCATTTTCATATGCCTTAGCGCGCACTTCTTTGCCTAATAAGTCGGTTAGGCGATAAGACTTGCCTTTTACGATAAACTGATGATTCGCTGTAATATCACCGAACGATTCAATTTTAGCATCTACAGGGCTAACAACCGCTCGTGCATCATTAGCGATAGGGCGTGCCCCCTCTTTAAGTTGACGTGTGAAAAATTCGTGCAGTGTCGAAAATTGTTGTAAACTTTTTGAAACCTCTTGCGTATTAATTGCGTAAAGTTTAGTATAGCTCGGAATAAGGTAACGACTCAAAGGAGACGTTGCAATTTTTTGGAGCACCGTCGATGTCCCTCTGCCATTGGTTAGTTCAATCATTGTTTGATATAATTTCCGCTTCATACATTTCACCCTTTTTTCTCATTTTTTCACTATCTAATTTAATCTTTTAGCAGTATAATTAAAAAATACTTCACTTGTAAAGGAGTGACCCTACCATGTACATTCCACATGTTATGGACAATACAATTAAAAAAGCCAAATCTCAAATTGCCAACTTTATTACGTTATGTAATTTATCTTTCGGTGGTGCTGCTATTATGGCAACACTAAACGAGCATTACAGCTCGGCAGTACTTTTTATTTTCATTGCGGCGTTACTTGATCGCTATGATGGCAAAGTCGCACGACGTTTAAATCAACAATCTGAGCTCGGTAAACAACTTGATTCAATGAGTGATATTATATCATTCGGTGTAGCACCAGCGATACTAATTTATGAGTATTTATTACACGGCTTAGGTGCAGCTGGCATGATTGTAACGGTATTATTTATTACGTGTGGTGCGCTACGTCTAGCACGCTTTAATATTTCAGAAGCAAATGGCACTTTCGTAGGCTTACCGATTACAGCAGCAGGTACAATTTTAACGGTAAGTTATTTCCTTGCCCCTTACGTACCGATTGGCTTTTACATCCCGCTCGTTCTCATTTTAGCGGTGTTGATGATTAGCACATTCACTATAAAAAAAGTATAACTTTTTATGCCACGATGGAAAAGCATCGTGGTTTTTTTTACGTTTGCTAACGCTAACTTTAGGTTATGTATTGTTAGAGGGGGTTAGCTAATGAAGAAAATACTACGCATGATAGCAGTCAGCACAGTAGGCGGTATTGTCCTACTCGCCGTGGTGTATCTTTTCAAATGGCTACACGTAAGTAAAGCTTATGATTTATTACTTAACTTCGAATATGTTCCGGTACTTGGCGCGCTACATCATTTTGAACTCGCGCGTTTTGCCTTTCACTTTGGTACTTGCATCGTCAGTACTATTGTTTTGTATTATATCGTTAAAGCGCTTCATATCGAACACCGTTTACTTAGCTATATTATTCCCATTACGCTAGGGAGCGCAGTTCTCTACTTTTTAAGTGCTTTAACAGATGCACCACCCGCCCCTTTTGATTTCGTGTCTTGGGGCATCTGGGTATTTGGGCATCTCATCTATAGTATAATAATTGCCTATGGTATGAAATTTTACGTTCTGCACAATAAACGCAAAATGTGAAGCGATATACACCGCTTCACATTTTTTTAAGCTAACAATTTAATCGCTTCTAGTACAACGGCTGTTGAATGTTTTGCTGCCACTGGTAAAAACTCTTCAAAGCTTATATCTGAAGCTTTACCTGCAATATCAGATAAGGCACGAATCACAACAAATGGCACGCCAAATTGATAGCAAACTTGCGCTACAGCTGCCGCTTCCATTTCTACAGCTTTTAAAGCTGGTAGTTTTTTACGTACATCTTCTACGCGTGCTGGCTCATACATAAATGAATCGCCTGAACCAATTAAACCGATAGCACTTTTGTGCTCACCTACAGTAGCTACTGCTTGCTCAGCAATGGCGCAAAGCTTTGCATCAGCTTGATAAGTTGCTGGCATTTGTGGCACTTGCCCCCACACATAACCAAAAATAGTAGCGTCTACATCATGATGAACGACTTCATCTGAAATGACGATAGCCCCCACATCAAGCTGTTCATCATAGCCACCAGCCGAACCTGTATTAATAACAACATCGGGTTTAAAGTGATGCAGTAAAATCGTTGTTCCCATCGCAGCATTCACTTTACCAATCCCGCTTTTTAATAACACGATTTCTTTCCCATCATACGTCCCTGTTGTGTATTCACTATTGGCGATTGTTTGTGTTGTAGCATTTTGTAAACTTTCTCGTAATGCGACAACTTCCTCTTCCATCGCACCAATTACTGCAATTTTCATTTAAATAGCCTCCTTAGTATGCGCCTTCAGTCGTATGCAATTTTTCAAGCTTTGTTGGCAACCAGCCTTCATTGTCAATCCACTCCATACTTACACGGTATTTTTCTACACCGTCCATCGATGTCACTACACCGATAGCATTTTGTGCACTACCGTTATTACCAACGCGCAGTACAATCATATTATCACGTGCAAGCCCTGTTGTGCGGCTTAATGTTTCAATTTTTTCATCCCAGTCAGGCGAATCCACATAAAGTGAAACATGTTCACCCGTTTGTGTTGTTGGCGTAGGTTGCCACGCTGGGTCGATGATGACGGTTTCAACAATCGGGTCATCAACGGCTGTTTCTGTCGGCGCTACAGCAGGCGTCTCTTCTGGTTGCTCTACTTTTGGCGCGTCTTTCTCTTCCGGTTGAGCTGGCGCCGGTTCTTTTGCCGGTTTTACCACTTCAGCTGCTGGCTTCGGTGTAGCTTGCATCGTCTCACCGTTCGCATTTTTAATAATGATGGTCGCTGTAATCATAATGAGCAACACCATAAAGGTAATTAAATAATTTAACATTTTGTCTGCTTTTTGTTTTTTTGCCGAAGAAGGCATGCGATTTCTGCGCTGTTGTTTTTGTTCGGTCATTTGTCAACACCTCTCGCAATAGTTTACCACCGTTAGACAACTTTTGCCTACAAAAAAGAAGTTGCCTACTGACAGACAACTTCTTGTGCATTATTTAATATTAATAATACGTACGTCCATTTCGCCGCCTGGTGTTTGGATTTTAACCGTCGTATTAATTTCCTTACCGATTAACCCTTTAGCAATTGGTGAATCATTTGAAATTAAACCTTCTAACGGATCCGCTTCAGCTGAACCTACGATTGTATACGTTTCTTCAAAATCAGACGGTTTACCGTCGATGATTTCTACAAATGTAACCGTTTTCCCAAGTGACACTGTACCATTATTAGATTCATCTTCGGTAATAATGATAGCGTTACGAATCATTGACTCGAGTGTCGAGATACGCCCTTCGACGAAAGCTTGATCTTCTTTCGCTGAATCATACTCCGAGTTTTCTGATAGGTCACCGAAGCTACGCGCAATTTTAATACGCTCTACGACTTCTTTACGCTTTTCGGTAATTAAATATTCTAATTCTTCTTCTAATTTTCGCTTTCCCGCTTCAGTCATTGGGTAAGTTTTTTCGTTTGACAACGTGTTCCACTCCTTCGTAAATACCTTCATAAAACTATTGGTAACGCGACATAAAGATAAAACTCGATTAGCGCTCGCGCTAATCGAATTTTATATACGTATGCTTCCAATATTTGCATTAGCATAATACAGCTTGTCGCATTTGTCAATCTTTATTACACTAACGTATTACTTTGCTAAAATTGTATTAATTTTTGTAATGAGTAAATCAATCGCCACGACATTTTCGCCGCCTTCTGGCAAAATAATGTCCGCAAAACGCTTAGTTGGTTCAATAAAGTGAATATGGCTCGTACGTACTGTCGTTAAATACTGATCAATAACAGAGTCCGTAGTACGACCACGTTCTTTAATATCGCGTAATATACGTCGAATAATACGTAAATCCGAATCAGTGTCCACAAAGATTTTAATATCCATCAAGTTACGTAGACGTTCGTCGTCTAAAATAAGCATACCTTCAACGATGATAACGTCAGCAGGCATAATAAGTTCCACGTTTTCGGCACGCGTATGCTTTACATAGTCGTAAACCGGCTTATTAATAGGCTCACGCTTAAGTAGCGTTTCTAAATGCGCAATGAGTAAATCATTATCAAACGCTGATGGATGGTCGTAATTGGTTGTTAAACGCTCTTCAAATGTTAAGTGAGATTGATCTTTATAATAATAATCTTGCTCAATTACAACGACCGATTGATTATGAAACGTTTGTTTAATCGTTTGCGTTACTGTTGTTTTTCCTGAGCAAGAGCCACCCGCAATCCCGATGACGATAGGTTTCATCAAGCATTCTCCTTACGCATCATGTTCTCTGGGTAAAGTTTATGCTCACATTTAAACGTAACAATTTGTAATGGGTGGCGTGCTGCATCAAGTGATACGCCATCCTCATCAAATACTTCATCAATGACTACGCGGAAGTTTTCGATTTCTGGTCCGAAAAACTCGACTTCATCGCCTGGCTTAAAGTAATTACGTTGTTCTAGTGTTACCATTTGTGTTGCTTCGTCATAGGCTACAACGCGACCAACAAATTCGTATTTTGTTTTACGACCATGCTCGCCAAACATTTGCTCCTCGTGACCTGGTGCATCATGGAAAAAGGCTTCCGCTGTATCACGGTTAGCACATTTATCTAGTTCTTCTAACCATTCGCGCTTAATTTTAAAGTTATCAGGGTCAGCACAGTAAGCATCAATAACTTTACGGTATACGGATACAACTGTTGCTACGTAGTGAATGGATTTCATACGCCCTTCAATTTTAAGTGAATCAATGCCAAGCTCAATCATATGCGGAATGGCCTCAACTAATTTTAAATCTTTTGGGCTCATCGCAAATGGCTCGTGGTTGTCATCATATAAGGCTTTTTCTTCGCCATCTTCTAACTCATATAAATCATAATCCCAACGGCATGATTGGCAGCAACCACCACGGTTAGAGTCACGTGCTGTCATATGGTTAGATAGTACACAGCGACCTGAGTAAGCAATACACATTGCCCCGTGAATGAAGGCTTCAATTTCAATATCCACTTTTTCCTTCATTAGGCGCATTTCCTCGCCGCCTACTTCACGTGCAAGTACGACGCGGTGTAAACCTTCATCCTTCCAATACTTCACAGCTTTCCAGTTAGATAAGGATTGCTGTGTAGAAAGGTGAATTTCAAGCTTTGGTGCATGTTTGCGACATGTTTCGATAATAAGTGGGTCAGCTACGATAATACCCGTAACACCGGCACCTTCAATGGCTTGTAAGTACTCAATTAAACCATCCATATTTTCATTATGGGCAAAAATATTCGTTGTTACATAAATTTTAGCATCGTATTTGTTCGCAAATTCTACACCTTCGCGCATATCCTCAATGGAGAAATTATCCGCATTTGAGCGTAAACCAAACTCGCGCCCTCCAATAAATACTGCGTCTGCACCGTAGTGTACGGCTACTTTTAATTTTTCTAAACTACCTGCTGGTGCAAGTAATTCTGGCTTTTTCGTAATCACGCGTTTTCCATCAACGAGTGAGCGAATTTTATCATTTTGTTGTAAAGCTAGTGCCACCTTACTTACCCCCTTAATAAACTGTTTCTTTAAAGATAAAGCCTGTATCGAGCGGACGGTGTGCTGGTTGAATCGCCTCAACCGCTTCACGTAGTGCATCGCGCTCATCATCGTACGTACCATCTACATACGCATCAATCGCTTTACGATAAAGTGCTGTTACTTGTGTAATATAGTCTGCTGTTTGTAATACACCATCAATTTTAAATGCGTCAATTTCTGCATCCATTAACTCGTCGATTTCATCAATGATGCACATATCATTCGGGCTGAAAATATGCGTGCCATTCGCATCTTCGTAAATAGGATATTTATTATTACGCTCATCATCATGTAAAAACATATTGCGATTATCTTTACGATTTTCGACTTCCATTACTTTATCTTGGTACAGGAAATAGTGACCGAGCAGTGGGCGTTTTGATTGGAACATACATGTCATTCCGTGCACTTGTACTTCAATCGCTACGTTAGCGTTTTCTTTAATTTCAATAACTTCTTCCATCGATAATTCACGCGCTAATACCGCACGATTAGCCCCACGCTCGCCCCAGTAATTCGCTGTAAACCAGTTCGTTGCGGTTGTCTCTGGGTTCCAATGTAATGGAATGGTAATATCGTTTTCGCGACAAGCCATAATAACAGCTGGATCACCGTAAATAAAGCCATCTACTTCTAATTTGGCAACCTCGACCATATAAGCATCTAAGTCGTCAATTAAATCATTATGGAATAAAGCATTAACTGCTACATAAATCTTTTTGCCTGCTGCATGCACAAGCGCTGTTGCTTCTTTAATTTGCGCTACGGTAAACTCGCCTGCTAAACGTAGCCCAAATTTTTGTTCACCTACTACAAATGCATCGGCACCTGCTTCAAGTAGCGCTTCAATGTGTGCTACCGATGTTGGTGTAACGAGTAATTCTGGTTTTTTCAATTTGGTCACCTCTTCAAACATAATAATAAGCCATCACCGACAGGTAAAAATGCGCTCGTATACTGCGGATGCGCCATAATCCAATCGGTAAAATTTTTTAAATTGCGTATCATCGTACGCTTGCGGCGCGGTACGTCTTTTAGCGCTAAATCCGATAATCCGTGCATATACATATTATCGATATATAACACACCGCCAGAAGGCACAAGCCGTTCGTATCTTTCAAAAAAACGCTGGTATTGTCCCTTCGCTGCGTCAATAAAAATTGCATCATATTCGCCTTCAGGTATTGCTACCTCTAAAGCGTCGCCTTCTATTAATCTGATGCGCTGCGCCACATTTGACCGTGCTAAAAAATCTTTAGCAGCAGCAATGCGAGCTGTATCTCGTTCAATCGTTACAATTTCTACTGTCGGCAAGGCCTCCGCCATACGAATTGCAGAATAGCCAATAGCTGACCCAATCTCTAAAATTTTAGCGGGATTTTGAATGCGCAATAGCTGATTAAGTGCATCAATTGCAGCAAGCTGCATAATTGGTACATGATTTGCTTCGGCATACGCCTCCATCTCCATAAGTAAGTCGCTGCGTGGCTGTACGAAAGAATTAATATAGGCATCTGATAACTCCATACATTTAACACCTCTTTATCAAAAAACAGCGAGTACGCACTCGCTGACTAAAAGTATTGGCTACTGAAAATCATTGCTTATCGTAACATGAAAGGAAGCGTACTGACAAGTTGCCTGTACGCTCACCAAATTATTGTGGAATATATTTCTTTTCGTTCTCTTGATGCTCTTCATACGTTTTTGCAAAGTGATTAATACCGTCTTTATCTGCTAAGAAGTAATAATACTCAGTTGACGTCGGGTTAAGTGTTGCCTCGATTGATACTTCCCCTGGTGCTGCAATCGGACCCGGCGTTAAGCCTTTATGTTTGTACGTATTATAAGGATTGTCTACTTCTAAGTCTTTATAAAGCACCACATCTTTATGTTCTCCTAATGAATACAATACTGTAGGGTCGGTTTGAAGTGGCATATCGGCTTTAATACGGTTGTAAAATACGCTTGCAATCGTTTCGCGGTCGGTTTGTGCCGTCGCTTCTTTTTCTAGCAGTGAAGCAAATGTTAGCAACTGGTGCGGCGTTAGTTGCTTCTCTTGCATCAGCCCTTTATATTGCATCACTTTATCATTCATCGTGCTGACCATCATTTCAGCCATTGCTTCAATTGTCGGTTGTTCATCAAAAATAGGGTAGGTCGCTGGATATAAATAGCCTTCGAGCTTGTAACGAATATTTTCACCATCTACCTCATTCGTAATTAATTCAGGGTAATTAGCTTTCATTTGTTCAACAAACGCATCGCTCGTTACAACGTCCATAAATTGTTTAGCGGTGAAATCTGTATGTTTCGCCACAATCCCACCAATTTGATCAAGCGTTAAACCTTCTGGCACGGTCATCGCAAATAACGGCTCACGGTAAACTGTACCTGTTTTTAAACTTTGAATAATTTCGTCCAAAGTCATCGCTTGCGTTAAATCATAAGAACCTGCTTGGAAACTCGATTCATTTTTAAATTTCGTATAGTATTTAAAAATTTTAGCGTTTTTAATAACCCCTTTATTTTCAAGCTCACTCGCAATTAGTGATAAGCCAGAGCCTATCGGAATCTCTACCTTAATTTTTTCGGTAGCGCTCGTATCTACAGGTTTTAATGCACTTTTTACATATAAGTATCCCCCGCCGATAACGAGTAAAATTAACACAACGATACCAATTGCAATTTTGCTGACGATGGTACGCACGATTTTCACCTCTTCCTGCTTTGCTTGTAGCCTTTCATGCATCTCTTGTCGCTTATGTTCATCCATAGCGGAAATGTCCTCCTTACTATTACCTCATTATCCTACTGAACCTTTCTCCCATAAACTTGAGCGTTTTTCACTGTACGCGACCGAAACGTACCGCCCGCTTAATGAAAAACTAGCTCTTAGTCTAGCGCGTGTTTTGTAGTTGTTGTATTGCCTTTAACATACGTCACATTTATAACGAGGGCAACGATGTCGCACAACTTATATTTTTACGTTTAGGTCATGCAAAACCCGCCAACTAGCATTTGCGCCATGTATGATTGTAATTACAGGTTCACGCATATTTGATGAGCGCCTTTTTTCATCCCTACTAAATATAACTTACAACGCTATTTAACGTCTATGATATGAGTAATTTTTAACGACCTTTCGCCGAAGTTTCTAGAAAACTAGCCGCTCATCTCTCTTCTAAGTAAGTCGTGCGGTGTTATCCACCCATTTAAAAATTCTTCTGATAAACAACAGCTCTTCTTAGACGTCATTTATTCGATTTAGTTACAAAAAAAGAAGCGAGCCGTGTTGGCCCACTTCTCCATTTCCTTACTCTTCGTCAAACTCATCTTGTAATGTGTTTAACACTTCTTCAATCATTTCCCACTCTTCTTCTGTTTCGATTGGCTGTAAATCGCCGCCCTCGTCGCCTTCTGTCGGTGTGAATGATGAAGCGTGGATTTCGATGTTACCTTCTTCATCCTCGCTGCCTACTAAGTAGTAAAGCACGTATGACTTGTTGTGTTTGTCTGAATCAAATGTGTACATTACTTCGCATAAATGCTCGTCGCCATTATCATCAATTACCGTGATATGTTGTTCACCATGTTCCATTGTTAGACACCTCTTTTATTAGTTTTTGCTATCGAGATAACCTTGTAAAATCATTACAGCTGCCATCTTATCAATAACTTGTTTACGCTTTTTACGACTAACGTCTGCGTCAATTAACACACGCTCCGCTGCCATCGTTGTTAAACGCTCGTCCCATAATACCACAGGTCGTGAGAAAGTTTCTTCTAAAAGCGCTTTATATGCTTCAGAAGCTTCCCCGCGTGGGCCGATTGTGTTATTCATGTTCTTAGGGTAACCTACGACAAAGCTCGTTACGTGATGCTCTTTTACAAGATCCGCGATACGTGCCATGCCAAATTCGCCCTTTTCTTCGTTAATTTTAATCGTTTCGATGCCTTGTGCCGTCCAGCCAAATGCATCACTAATTGCTACACCGACCGTTTTTGTACCGACATCTAAACCCATTACCTTCATTTTTTCGCCTCGTTATTTTCTCTAATATAAAACTTAACGAGCTCTTCTAAAATCTCGTCGCGTTCTAGTTTACGAATTAAGTTTCGTGCATCTTGGTGGCGAGGAATGTACGCCGGATCACCAGAAAGTAAGTACCCTACTATTTGGTTAATCGGATTGTATCCCTTTTCTTCTAGTGAATTATGCACTTGGAGCATCACTTGCTGTACTTCTTGCGCCATTGACTCATCTGGAAAACTAAACTTCATCGTTTGATCAAACTTATTCATATCCAGCACCTCGCTTTCAGAAGGGGGTGCCGTAGCACCTTTCTTCTTAGTATACTCGATTACTGTTTTTTATTAAATAGATTTGACGTATTCGTAAACAGATTGTAATGCAGTAGGTAATGCGTCTGCATCTTTTGCACCAGCCATCGCCATATCAGGACGACCGCCACCTTTACCACCACATGCTTCTGCTACTTGTTTAACGATATTACCAGCATGGTAATCTTTACCCGCTAATTCTTTCGAAACACCTGCACAAAGCATAACTTTGCCGTCCGCTACTGCACCAAGTACGATAACCGCATTCGACATTTTAGCTTTTAAATCATCCATCATTTGACGAAGTTGACCATTATCTTTAGCCTCTACTTGTGTTGCCAGCACAGTAACCTCACCAATTTGTTGCGCTGCGTCTACAATTGCACCTGCTTGAGCATTGGCAATTTTTTGTGATAATGCTTCATTTTCACGCTGTGCTTCTTTTAACTCAGCTTGTACTGCTGTCACACGTGTTGCTACGTCTTTTGTTGCTTTTGCTTTTAATAAGTGGGCTGCTTCTTCAAGGACGTGTTGCTCTTCTTTCGCTGCCTCGTATGCACCTTTACCTGTTACTGCTTCAATACGACGTGTACCTGCACCGATACCGCCCTCTGAAACAATTTTAAACATACCGATTTCAGACGTGCGTGCTACGTGTACGCCACCGCAAAGCTCGATAGAATAATCATCAACCGCTACAACACGCACGATGTCGCCGTATTTTTCGCCGAATAATGCCATTGCTCCCATCGCTTTAGCTTCGTCAATCGCTTTATTGGCAATGACAAGCTCGATGTCATCCCAAATTTTTTCGTTTACAATACGTTCGATTTTTTCTTGTTCTTCTTTTGTAACAGGACCGAAATGTGAGAAGTCAAAACGTAAACGGTCAGGACCAACGTAAGAACCTGCTTGGTTAACGTGCTCACCTAATACATCTTTTAAGGCACGTTGTAATAAGTGGGTTGCCGTATGGTTTTTCACTGTTTTATTACGCGCTGTACGGTCTACCGTAGCTGTTACAGCATCGCCTACATGCATTTCGCCACTCGTAATGACTACCGTGTGTAAGTTTTGACCATGTGGTGCTTTTTTAACGTCTTTCACTTGTGCTGTAAAGCCATCATTCGCAATCGTACCCTCATCGGCAATTTGACCACCTGACTCTGCATAAAATGGTGTTGTTGCTAAAATAACAAGTACTTCATCGCCTTCTGATGCTACCGTTGCTTGTTCCCCATTTGCTACAATAGCGGCTACTGTTGTTTCTGCATGTAGCGTATCATAACCTACAAATTCACTTGCTACCGTTAAGTTAGCTAGCACCTCAGATTGCACTTGCATTGAGTCCACATCTTGACGCGCTGCACGTGCACGCGTACGCTGTGCCTCCATCGCTTTATCAAAACCTTCGTGGTCAACTGTCATGCCTACTTCTTCTGCATACTCCTCTGTTAACTCTACAGGGAAGCCATACGTATCATATAAGCGGAATGCATCTTCGCCTGGGATGAAGTTGTGCCCTGCTTCTTTTTGCGCTTTTACTACATCATTAAAAATAGCTAAACCGCCATCTAATGTTTCGTGGAAGCGGTCTTCTTCATTTTTAATTACGCGTTGGATAAAGGCTTCTTTTTCTGTTACTTCTGGGTAGAAGTCAACCATAATTGCGCCTACAGTTGGCACTAAATCAAACATAAATGGCTTTTCGATACCTAGTTGTTTTGCATAGCGTACTGCACGACGTAATAAACGACGTAATACATAGCCGCGTCCTTCGTTTGATGGTAAGGCGCCGTCACCAATCGCAAACGCTACTGTACGGATATGGTCAGCGATTACTTTAAACGCTACATCTTGCTCATCTGTCTCACGGTATTTTTTACCTGAGATTTTTTCCACTTGTTCAATGATTGGCATAAATAAATCTGTATCAAAGTTAGTTGGCACATCTTGTACAACAGATGCCATACGCTCTAGGCCCATACCTGTATCAATATTTTGCTTTGGTAGTGGCGTGTACGTACCATCTGGATTGTGGTTAAATTGTGAGAATACAAGATTCCAGATTTCAAGGTAGCGTTCGTTTTCGCCACCTGGGTAAAGCTCTGGATCTGTAAGGTCAGCACCATAGCTCTCACCACGGTCATAGAAAATCTCTGAGTTAGGACCTGATGGACCTTCACCAATATCCCAGAAGTTGCCTTCTAAACGAATTAAACGTTCTTCAGGAATACCAATTTCATTTTTCCACACATCATAAGCCTCTTGGTCTTCAGGATGTACAGTAATTGATAGCTTTTCTGGGTCAAAGCCCATCCATTTTTTATCCGTTAAAAATTCCCACGCATAATGAATCGCTTCTTTTTTAAAGTAATCCCCAATTGAGAAGTTACCTAGCATTTCAAAGAATGTATGGTGACGTGCTGTTTTACCAACGTTTTCAATATCATTCGTACGAATCGATTTTTGCGCGTTAGTAATGCGCGGGTTATCCGGTGTTACGCGACCATCAAAATATTTTTTTAATGTGGCTACACCTGAGTTAATCCATAATAATGAAGCATCGTCAATTGGCACTAATGGCGCTGACGGCTCAATTTGGTGACCTTTCTCTACGAAAAAATCTAAATACAATTTACGAATTTCTGCTGCTTTCATGTTTGTGCCTCCTAAGCTTTTTTCACAAAAAAACCCCGCCCCTAGGTAAGGGACGAGGATTAGTCGTGGTACCACCCTAATTTACAGCTGTAGCTGTCTCTTAGTTACTGTAACGTAGTTGTACGGCAAGTTTGTCTTGCAACTCGGAAGTAGCTTTCGGCAAGTGTTGCGTAAGGTTTTTTCAGCCAAGAAACCTCTCTCTACTAACGCAGTTGACTTACGTACTTTCTTCGTCAATGTTTTTCCTATATAAACGCAATTATAAGTAAGTTTTACTGTGGTGTCAACGGCTCATGTGTAGCTAAGAGCTGTAAAAAATCCGCGCTTGGAATAGGACGGCTAAACAAGAAACCTTGCAATAAATCACAACCAACATCTGCCGTCACTTTTTGCTGTGTTGCGGTTTCGATACCTTCTGCGACGACTTGCATATTAAGACGATGCGCTAACGAAACAAGTGCAGTCGTCACCTCAAAGCTCGTATAATCGGTTTCAATATCATTAATCATCGAGCGGTCAAGTTTTAAGACATGCGGCTTTAAATCTAAAATTTTAGAGAATGACGAATACCCTGCACCAAAATCATCTAGAGAAATGTTAACCCCTAGCGCGCGTAAATTTTCGACCGTTTGTAAAAACACACTCTTTTTCGTAATCTCAATCGTTTCGGTAATTTCAATCGTCAAATACGATGGGTCAACCCCTGCTGTAACTAGTCCTTCTTTAACAACACTTACAATATCTTCATTAAATAGTTGAACAGCCGACATATTTAATGAAGCGCGAATTTTATATCCTTGCTCATGCCATTGTGATAGTTGTTCACAAACACTACGTACAATCCATTCCCCTAAAGGAATAATAAGACCTGTTTCTTCTAGAGCTGGAATAAATTCATTCGGTGGCACTACTTTCCATACAGGATGTATCCATCGAATTAATGCTTCTGCAGAAATGATAGTCGATGTTTTTGCACACACGATTGGCTGGTAGTATAACGTAAACTGTTGTTGTTCAATCGCTCGTAACAGCTCATTACGCAGCGTAAACATGCGATATGCTTTTTCACTTTCAAATGGTGTGTACACTTCTAACTGTTCCTCTTCTTTTTGACGAGCAATTTGCAGCGCTTGTGAAGTGGATAACATGATGTCTTTATACGTTTGCCCCGCTTCTGGATAAAAGCTAGCTCCGATGCTAACGCTAAGTACGAGTTGATATTCTTGAATGACGATTTGCCCATTGATATGCTTTAGCAACTCACGGCCAAGCGCTTCAATTTCTTGAATATCTGTCATACGGCGAACGACAATACCGAATGCGTCTTCTTCTAAACGTGCTAAAAATGTAATGCGGTGTCCGAGAAAATTTTCGATGCGCTTTACTACACTAATTAATACTTGGTCTCCGATATCTCTACCCAACATATCATTAACAACTTTCAAATCATTAATATCTAATTTAAAAATTGTGAAAGCTTGACTTGTCGAACGCTTAAGTAAATTTGTAATATAGCGTTCAAAACCTTTAATATTAGGAATTTGCGTTAAGTCATCTATATAAACGGCTTCTAATTGTTGTTTATGTTTCTTTTTCATCGCAGTAATATCAAAAAAACGCCATGCTATGTATTGCTCTTGTCGCTTTGCCACATAATGAATATAACGCTTGTGGTCACTCGCATCACGAATCGTCGTTTCACCCTTTATGCTATCGATTTCTTTACCAATTAAATTTTCCATCGCTTGGGCTAAAAAAAGTTGATCTTTTTGTTTTAAATAAGAAAGGATGCTCGTCGCTAACATGCTGTTCGGCGGATAACCAAAGTTATGCGTTAACGATTCACTTTGAAATACGATATAACCTTCTTTATTAATAAGTAAAATATTTTCTAATGAAGTTTTTGCCAGAACTTCTATCGTCGTTGATGGATTGCTTCGTGCCATTACACTCCCGCCTTTCTCTTTCGCAAAACTCAGTATACATAATAAGTGTTAAGCCTTTGTAAAATGTATATCTTTTTTTGCGCACAATAGTTTACTAAGCTAGCCGTTCGATTAATAAAAGATACGGTGCATTATTCACTTGGTTAATCAACTCATACCTACCTACATGATATTTAGCTTGAGGCAGTGTTTTGACATAGGAAAGGAGCGCTTTAGACTCTCGGCCTCCGTCATGTCCCTCATAAACAGAAACCGTAATAATACCACCTAGTTTCAATAATTGTAAAATTGCGTCAATTGATTGAATAGTTGTTGCCGCTTCAGTCGTAATTGTTTAATCACTGTAGGGCAAATAACCTAAAGTGAACTACCCACCACTTATTGACCTTGCGATCTAATTGAAGTGGGGGCTTCTCGACTTATCGTTGCTTTTACTAGCCAACGAAAACTGACCGAGCTAACCCTCTTGTTCCAAGAGTTTTTGTTTCTATGTTAATGCCAATAGGCGAATGCCTTCATTTTTGATATTGATGGCTGAATTATAGTCACGATATGCCACATACCCACATGAACAACGGTAAGTACGTTCAGATAGCTTCATAGGTTTTTCTGCACCACAA